>CAYUYM010000010.1:0-12633 GCA_964449305.1 uncultured Chromatiales bacterium
CCCCACAGCCTGCGCCATTCCTGCGCCACCCACCTCCTTGATGGCGGCGCGGAGATCGACGCGGTCCGTCGGCTGCTCGGCCACGAAAATCTCTCGACAACACAGATCTACACCCACGTCTCTGTCGAGCATCTCAAGCGCGTTTATGGGCAGGCGCACCCGCGCGCTGACTACCATTAACCTCTCAAAAGGAGCCCACATTATGAACGTCCAATTCACGGCACGCCACTTCAAGGCGCACGACGGTCTCAAGGAGTACGCTCTGAACCAGGTTTCGACGCTGAAGAAATATTTCGACGGGATTCTCAATGGCAACATCGTTCTGCGGTTCGAGAAAACGAAGTCATCGGTGAAGGTCGCAGAGATCAACCTCGCCGTCTTCGGCAAGAATCTCGTCGCCATCGAGGAGTCCGAGGATTTCTACAAGTCGATCGACAACGCGGTCACGAAGCTTGAACGTCAGCTGGTGAAATACAAGGAGAAGCGCCAGGGTGTCTAGGTTGAATCATGACGCCATTTCGAATATCTTGAGCGGAACAATTGTTCCGCTTTTTTATTGGCCACCATGAGCATGTCCACCCCCCTGCAAAACGTCAAGGAAATCCGCAAGAAAACCATCTCCGTGCGCGATTTCTACGAGAAGAACCGTGAACGCATCCATCTGAGGCAGGCCAACAGCGTCGACCCTGCTGCAAAGGAGATCACGGAGAACAATCTCCACCGCCCGGGCCTCGCCCTTGCGGGCTACGTCGCACTCTTCTCCCACAACCGGGTGCAGATCTTCGGCAACACCGAGATCAACTACCTGCTCACACTCACCTCCGAGGAACGGCTCGCCTCCTTCGCACGCCTGCTGGAGTTCGACATCCCCTGCATCGTGGTGACCAACGCCAACACGCTCGACGATGCCATGCTCGCCCTCGCCACCGACCACAACCTTCCCGTGTTCTACACCACCTGGGAGACCACCAAGGCGGTGTACTACATCGGCGACTTCCTCGATGACCAGTTCTCCCCGCAGTCCATGATCCACGGTGCCTTTGTCGATGTCTACGGCATCGGCGTGCTGTTTGTCGGCCGGTCGGGGATCGGGAAATCCGAGATCGCCCTCGACCTGGTGGAACGCGGGCATCGACTGGTGGCCGACGATGTGGTGATGCTCACACGCAAGGGGGAAAGCATCATCATGGGATCGGGCACCGAACTCGTCAAACACTTCATGGAGGTCCGCGGCCTTGGCCTCATCGACATCCGCAGCATCTTCGGCGTCCGCTCCATCCGCTTCCAGAAACGTGTTGAGGTGGTGGTGGAGCTCGAGGAATGGGACGACAAGATGGAATACACGCGCACGGGTCTCGATTCCAGCGAGGTGCCACTCCTCGGCGTCTCGGTGCCGCACATCCGCCTGCCCATCTTCCCCGGCAAGAACGTGACCGTGATCTCCGAGGTCATCGCCCTCAACTACCTGCTCAAGCACTACGGACACGATTCCGCCATCGAGTTCTCGCGCCGCCTGAAATCACGCCTCGTGCAGAAAGCCACCGAGGAGGGCGGGGAATCGACAACCCGTGCGATCGACTGGTTCGAGCACGATTTCGAATGATTCTGTCAGAAAATTCAGTTGCTTTTCAAGAGTGAATTCGCTTCTTTGAAGCAAGCAGAATGGCTCAACGAAGGCCGTCTTTCGCCCATCCACACGTGACGGTTGTATCATTTTCCAGGAGGTCCCATGGCTCACAGGTTACTTGCACTGGCGCTGGTCCTTTCATTGGTTGTCGTTTCATGCGGCAAGCGATCCGATGATCTGAGCGATGTCAGCGCCGTGGTCGCCTTGACGGGCGATGTCGATAATTTCAACCCTGTTATCGCCTCGTCCTCCGTCGCCTCCGAAGTCAATTCGATGATCTATCCGATGATGTTCGATGTGAAGTTCGATCTGCGTCAGAGTCAGCTCGTGTATGGCCCGGGCCTTGTCTGGTCCTGGGAGTTCCTCAATGATGGTCGTGACGTCAGGCTCCACCTCCGCAACGATGCCAAGTGGCAGGATGGGACTCCGGTCACGACGCGGGACGTGAAGTTCACCTACGATCTGGTGGGGGATCCCGTGGTCGCCTCCCCGCGCAGCAGCTACACGAACAACATGATCCACACCGACGGCCGCTTCGATGTGAACAAGAGCATCGAGGTGATCGACGACACCATCATGATCTTCCACTTCACTCATCGCTATCCGCAGCAGCTCTTCCACCTCAATCTGTCCCCCATTCCGGAGCATGTGTTCAGCAAGGCCGACCGTGCATCGCTCGGCACATTTCCCGCCAACAACAACCCCGTCAGCGCCGGCCCGTTCAAGCTCGAACGCTGGTCCCGCAACACCGAACTCGTGCTCGGGAGCAACCCGATGTGCGTCCTTCCCGGCCCGGCCAAGCTTCAACGCGTTGTCATGCGCATCATCCCGGAGCCGACCACGCGCCTTGCCGAGCTCACCGCCGGAACGGTGGACGTGATGTGGCCGGTGTATCCCGAGGATGCCAAGACCTTGCGGCAGAAAAGCTCCCTCATCCGCCTCGAGGTGCTCCCACCCCGCAGTTACGAGTACATCGGCTGGGCCAACATCGATTTCGACGAATGGCGCAAGTCCGGTGGCAAGGTGATCAAGCCCCACCGGCTCTTCGGTGACAAGCGCGTGCGCCAGGCACTCACCTACGCCATCAACCGCAGGCAGATCCTTGAAAACAAGCTGGGCGAATACGGCGAGCTGGCCATCTCGGATTTCTCCCCCGTGTTCCGCTGGGCCCTCAACACCGATCTCCTGCCCTACAATTACGACGTGGAGCGCGCACGCCAGCTTCTCCGTGCCGCGGGCTGGTTCGACACCAACAGCGATGGCATCATCGACAAGGACGGGCAGAACTTTGAGTTCACCCTCAACTACAATGCCGGAAACCTCCGCCGTGAATATGTCGCCACCGTGGTGCAGGACAACCTCCGGCAGCTCGGCATCAAGGTCAACATCTCCGCCCTCGAAACGAATGTGCACAAGACCAATGTCGATCAGAAAAAGTACGACGCCTTCATCGCCGGCTTCTCCGTCGGCCTGGCCATCGATCCCTCGTCCCGCTGGGGCGACATCCGCAACACCTTCAACTCCACCGGATTCCAGAATGCCCGCGTCACCGAACTCATCAACCTTGGCATGAACGTGCAGGACGAGCGCGATGCGGCCCCCTACTGGAAGGAACTGCAGGAGATCCTCCACAACGAACAGCCCTGCACCTTCATGTACTGGATCAAGGAGATTGTCGGTGTGAACCGCCGGGTGAAGAACACGAATGTCAACATCCTCGGCGTTCTCGACAACATGTGGGAATGGAAGATCGGCGACCCCAACACCTACGCCACCTTCTGACACCCACCAGCACCGTGAACGACGCGTGCTCCGCTTCCTCGCCCGTCGGCTCCTCCTTGCGCTTCCGCTCATTTTCGGACTGCTGACGGTCACCTTTTTCATCATTCGACTTGCCCCCGGGGATCCGGTCGCCCTCTATGTCCAGGACGATTTCGATCCCCGGTTTGCTGACAGGCTCAAGCAGACGCTGGGCCTCAACGAGCCCATCCATGTCCAGTACGTCACCTGGCTTAAAAGCATCGCCACCGGCGAGCTGGGTGTGTCATTCTCGAAGCGCGAACCCGTGGCGGACATCCTGCTCGATGTCATCCCCAACACCCTTCTCCTGACCGGCATCGCCTTTGGCATCAATTTCCTGTTCGGCATGTTCGTCGGTGTGGTGTCGGCCATGCGAAAAAACTCCCGGACCGACCGCTATCTCGGATACACCGGCCTGTTCTTCTATGCCCTGCCGGAATTCTGGTTGGGCATCATCCTCATCCTCGTCTTCTCCAGCGTCCTCGGCATCCTGCCGGCCTCCGGCATGCATTCCCCCTTCGCGTCGTCCTTCTCCACACTCGAATACCTGTGGGATGTGATCCTCCACCTCATCATGCCGGTGTTTGTGCTTGGCATCTCCTCCGCCGCCGGCGTCATGCGCTACATGCGCGGATCCATCCTCGATGTGCTGGACCGGGAGTACATCCGCACCGCACGCGCCAAGGGCCTCACGGAATGGCAGATCATCCGGCGGCACGCCCTGCGCAACGCCCTCCTGCCGGTGATCACCATCGTCGGCATGTCCTTCCCCTTCCTCCTCGGCGGCGCCGTGGTGGTGGAGTCTGTCTTCGGCTGGCCGGGGATGGGCAAGCTCACGGTCGATGCCATCTTCGCCCGCGACTATCCGCTCATCATCGCATGCACATTGGTGGCCGGCGTGATGGTGATCATCGGGAACCTCATCGCCGACGCGCTCTATGCCATCGCCGACCCGCGGATAAAGCTCTTCCGGACCTGACGCCATGCGCATGACACATCCATCGTGGACGCGGTTCCTCCACCGGAACATCCCCGGCCTGGCGCATGCCGCCCATGGTCACCGCGCCTTCGGCGTCGTGCTCCTCGGCCTCTTCCTCTTCTACCCCGTCCTCATCCTGCTGCGACCAGGCATGTTTGCTGATGCCGTGAACTCGGTGGTGCTGACCAACCTCCTCGCGATCGTGGACCCGTCCCGGCACCACATGCTCGCCCGCTTCGAACTTCCCGGTCAGTGGATCGCCGCTGTCGCGCTCCTGGTGGTGCCGGTGACGATCTGGCATGTCAACCGCTGCCAGGTGAAACGCCGATTCGAGGCTGCACCACAGCCCGGGCATGGGCTCATTGCCCGCGCCATGCGCATCTTCAGCCGCTCACGCCCGGCCATGGTCGGAGCGGTCGCCATCACCGTGCTGTACATGGTGGCACTCGCGGCTCCGTTCACCTCCCCCTACTCTCCGACACGCTTCCAGGACGGCACCGTCACACAGTTCCGCCCCCCGCTCTCGGTGATCACCGGCCTGCATCTGCGTGAGCTCCCGCCCCCCGAACCGCCGGCAGCCACTGATCCGGCACGCGGCGGCTTCGTCCACCGCATCTTCCTGACGGCATGGAACGCCAATGCCCGCCTCGCCGGAGCCGCCCAGGCCCCCGTCATGTTAGTCGATTCCTTCCGCGTGGCCGCGGACAGCATCGCCGTGTATGCGGGCATGTCGTGCACCATGCTGCCCAGCACATCGCTCGCGACCGGGGATGCGAATCGTGACGCCTTCCACCAGATGCATCTCCTGGGCACCGACAGCTATGGGCGCGACATCACCAGCCGACTCATTCACGGCGCGCAGGTGTCCCTCGCCCTCTCCCTCGTCGCCGTGCTGCTCGCCACCCTTGTCGGCACCCTCATTGGTCTCGCCGCCGGGTACTTCGGGCGCCTCGTGGATGGCACCCTCATGCGCTTCGTGGACATGATGCTCGCCTTCCCCTCCCTCTTCCTCATCCTCATCTGCATCGCCATGTTCGAGCGGCTGGAACTGCCCCGCATCGGCCTCATCATGATCATCATCGGCCTCACATCCTGGATGGGCGTGGCAAGGCTGGTCCGCGGCGAGGTGCTCTCCATCCGCGAACGGCAGTACATCCTTGCCGCGCGGGCACTGGGGCTCGGGAGCTGGCGCATCCTTCTCCGCCACATCCTCCCGAACACCCTCTCCCCGGTCATCATCAACACCACCCTGCGCACGGGGGGCATCATCCTTCTCGAGGCGGCGTTGAGCTTCCTCAACCTCGGCGTGCAGCCGCCCACACCAAGCTGGGGCAACATCGTCTACGAGGGCAAGGACTACATCGCCCACGCATGGTGGATCAGCACCATCCCGGGGCTCGTCATCGCCTTCACCGTCCTCGCCTTCAACCTCATCGGCGACGGCCTGCGTGACACCCTCGATCCGGTGGAGACGGGGGAGCGATGATTGCCTTGCACGGGACGAATGCCACCCCCACCTTGCATCACCATATCGGAGAACTCCATGACAAGCGTTGAACAGCACAAGATGGTGGCGGCCCTCGAGGATCACATCCGACGGATGACGCGCGAAGAACGTACGGATTTCGAGATGCTGCTCAAACGCGACACCGACGACGAGGATCTCGACAAGGACTCCCGTCGGCGCCTCACCGCCCTGTACGAGAAGTATGCGGTCAAACCACGCCCCACGGTCAATCCCCTGGATGCCCTGTTCCGCAAACCGTAGTTTGAGTTCGCCAGCCGATTTGCTACATTTTCGCGCGCCACATGGCGCGTCACCCTGCAGGAGAGTCCGTGAAAAACCGCCGTACCAGTGAAATCGCCGTCGGGATCACCGTGATCGCCGGCATAGTCATTCTTCTCTTCGGGTTTTCCGTGTTCAAGGAATGGTCCGTGAGCCGGGATCTCGACGTCATCTCCATCCGCTTCCCCACGTCCTCGGGCCTGCAGGTGGGCGACCCCGTCTTCATGAACGGCGTCAAGGTTGGAGGAGTTCTCACCGTATCCATCACGGGCAACACCGTGCTCGTCACCGCAGAAGTCGATCGCAGCACCCATCTCGCCTCGGATGCCGTGCCGGTGATCCAGGTACTGGAACTCATGGGCGGCAAGAAGATCGAGATCCGACAGGGCACATCTCCGACGCCGATGGACTATTCCTCGGTGATCGAGGGCCGTGTGGATCCGGATTTCGGGTCGGCGCTCGGCCTGCTTGGCACCGTCCAGGGCAACATCACCGACCTCGGCAACAATGCAAACACGCTCCTCGTCAACGCCAACAATCTGATCGGGGACAAGGCACTCGTGGCCGACCTCAAAGCCACCGTCGCAAACCTCCACACCATCTCCACCGATGTCCGCTCGCTCCTGAAGGAGAACCGTTCCGATGCAGAGCGCCTTGTCGACAACCTTGTGCGCCTCTCCTCACGGACCGACACCCTCCTCTCCACACTCGAGCCCCGCATCACACGCAGCCTCGATCAGGCGGGGCGCACGATGACCCAGGTCGACACCCTCCTGGCCGGTGTCCATGCCGTGGTGCGTGACATCCGTGACAGCCGCGGCCTGGTCTACAAGGCCCTGCACGACACGACCATGAACACACGCATCGATGCGATGCTCGCGAAGCTCGACAGCCTCGCAAGCCACATCCTCGACGGCCAGATGCGCATCAAGATCCGACTGTAATTCCACGACACTCCGGGCGGTGACGCTCAGCGGGACGCATGGGCGCGCCCTGCGCTTCCTCCATCATTCCCCCACCGGCCAAGGACCATGCGTGTGATGGCATCCTGCATCGCGGCCTGGAACACACGCACATCGAATCCCTCCGCATGAGCACGAAGGGCATGAGGATCGAAACGCATCGCATCGCATCGCCGGATTGCGCCGATGAGCGCCTCCTCCGTCTGCTCCGCAAACAGCACGCCTGTCACGCCATCCACCACTGTTTCACAGGCGCCCCCGCGGCCGAAGGCGATCACCGGCGTCCCGGCCGCCATCGCCTCCAGGGGAATGATGCCGAAGTCCTCCTCACCGGGGAAGAGCAGCGCCTGCGCACCGGCGTAGAGGCCCGGCAGATCGTCGTCGTTCACCCAGCCGTGGAAGCGGACGGTGGGGCCGGCAATGGCCCGAAGCGACGCCTCCTCCGGCCCCGTGCCGGCCACGACCAGCGGCAGACCCAGGGCGGAGCATGCGCGTATGGCGAGATCCACCCGTTTGTAGGGCACGAGCGCGGAGAACACCAGCAGGTGACCACCAGGCGCGTCGCGCACTGAGAATCGGGATGTGTCCACGGGGGGATGGATCACGATGGCATCGCGCCCCCAGTGCCTCCGGATGCGCTCCCGTACATGCTCCGAGTTTGCGATGAGGTGATCCACCGAGGCCGTACTCCGCACATCCCAGCGTCGCAGCCAGGCAGCGATCAGACGCATGATGAGATGCGTCGGGAGGTTCACCCGGTCGCGGCCGAAATACTGGTCGAACAAATCCCACACATAGCGCATGGGTGTGTGGATGTAGGCGATGTGCATCGCCCCGGGCGGGACACGGACAGCCTTGGCCACTGCGTGGGACGATGAGATGATCAGATCGAAACCACGGAGATCGAGGCTCCGGATGGCCGCGGGGAAGAAGGGCAGGTACTGCCTGTAGCGGTGGCGCACCTGCGGGAAACGCTGCAGCATGCTCGTGTGGATGGGATGGCGTGCGATGGTGTCGCTGAGCGCATCCGGGAAGGCGACCAGCGAGTGGATGGGCGCTTCGGGGAAGAGTGCGCAAAGGGCCTCCAACACCTTCTCACCACCCCGCATGCCTGTCAGCCAGTCGTGGACAAGGGCGACGCGAAGTTCGGGAAATGATGAGGGAAAGGACATGCGTGTGGCGAATTCCGTACATTGCATCAAGGCAGAACCGACTTTGAATCTACAGATTCCACCATCATGAACGAAATCCCCTTCACCCTCACCAACCGCCATGGCGACACCATCGTCGGCAACGTCCACCGGGCCAAATCGCCAACCGGCATCCTGGTGCTGTGCCATGGCTTCAAGGGATTCAAGGACTGGGCCATGTTCCCCTGGATCGCCGACCAGGCGGCCACCATGGGCTGGACCAGCATCCGTTTCAACTTCTCACTCAGCGGTGTGACGGATGACATCGACGACCGTGCCGATCCCGACCTGTTCCGGCGCAACACCTTCACACGCGAGCGTGAGGACCTGGACGATCTGCTCACCGCCCTCCACGATGGCAGGATCGACGGCGTCGGCCGGCACCCCATCGCCGTGCTCGGGCACTCGCGAGGGGGGGGCATCACCATCCTCGCCGCTGCACACGATGAACGCATCTGTGCCATCGTGAGCTGGGCTGCCGTCGCCTCCTTCGAGCGCTGGGGACCGGAGACACGAAGGATATGGGAGCGCGAGGGCTTCATCGAGGTCACCAACTCCCGAACGAATCAGGTGCTCCCCCTCGGCATCGAGCTTCTGCACGACATGGACGAACACCGGAGCGATCTCGACATCCTCGCCGCTGCAGCGCGCATCCATCAGCCCTGGCTCATCGTCCATGGTGAGCAGGACCTCACCGTCCCCGTCGCGGAAGCGCGCCAGCTCCATGAGGCCGCCTCCGGCCGACCGCGCCTGGTGACCCTGCCCAACTGCGATCACTCATTCGGAAGTGTGCATCCATTTCCCGGCCCATCACCGCAACTGATCCGCGCAATGGATGCCACGATCGGTTTTCTCACCACACTCACGTGATCTCCGTGTTCCCTGCTCTCTCGTCCGCCACGAAGCAATCGGACGTGACAGGGTGCCACATTTCGAGTCATCGGGTTGTCACGTTGGACTGCTGCAAGGGGTGGACCGCACCCCGCTCCCTTATGTCACGACATGTACAGCGTATTCGTGCCTTCGTGGCAGATCCTGCTTCGCCCTCCTGCCTCATTCCACACTGGATCAGGGCACGACGAGAAAGCTGCGGTGCGTCGTCACGCCACCCAGCCGCAGGCGGTAGACATGCATCCCTGGTGAGAGCCCGGCGGCATTCCACACGATGTCTGTGCGGCCGGCCTGGAAGAACCCGCTGCGGAGCGTCACCACATCACGCCCAAGCAGATCGCTCACCACCATCTCGCCTGCGCCCGGCTCTGGCAGCGTCACATCCACGGTGACGGTTGAGCCGGCACGGGCGGGACTCGGATGCCCGGATCCAATGACGGGCTGCGACGGCAGCGCCATGGTGGTGGTTTCGACACCCACGGGACCGCCATCGTCGGTGCGCAGGATCATCCCATCCCATCCCACGGCATACCCCACATTCCTGTTGAGAAAATGCATGCCCTCGAAGGAGGTGGTGGCGGGATTGTCCTGCAGGCCCCATGTCTCCCCTGCATCGTCGGTGCGCAGGATGATGCCGTTCCACGCCACCAGGTACCCCCGAAGGGAATCGACGAACTGCAGGTCCTTGATGCTGTTGTTCATCGCGATCCCGGTGGTCACCATCCCCCACGTCCTGCCCCCGTCCGTGGTGCGCAGGATGATGCCGCTGCGACCGACGGCCACGACAGTCGTTGGCGAGGCAGCCGCCACGGCGTACAGCAGCTCATTGACCTCGGATGACTGCTCCCGCCATGTGAGCCCGCCATTGGTCGTCTTCGCAATCTTCCCCTGGAAGCCCACAACCCAGCCGGTGGAATCGTCGACAAAACAGATGCTGCAGACATTGTTGGACAGGAATCCGTTGGCCCTGTTGGCCCATGACGCGCCGGCGTTTGTGGTCATGCGAATCACCCCGCCGCTGCATGTGAGGATCCAGGTGTTCCGGCTGGCGATGTGCACATCGAGAATGGATTCCGTCGCCCCCGTGGGGATGGTGGACCACGACGCCCCTCCGTTCGTGCTCTTGAGCAGCGTGCCCTTCTGGCCCGCCGCAAGGCCGAAGCCTGCATCGAGAAACTTCACGGTGGTGAGAAGCTCCTGTGTGCCACTGGACTGCATCTCCCAGTTGGTGCCACCATTCGTGGTTGTGTAGATGGTGCCGTAGTCTCCCACGGCCACGGCATGCTGTGAGGACAGCATCCACACCTCGAAGAGGTTCACATCGTCTCGTGGGGCGGTCTGTGCATACCAGCCGCTTTGTGCGTGAAGGGAGGTGGTGAGAACAAGCAAAAGGGCGAACAGGGATGATGCTGGTTTCATGGAAGTCCTCAATGGTGATGAGGGAAATTACGCAGAGAGCCGGCGCCGAGCAATTGCTGACGAGACACAACAACGAACGGCCGTCCGGGGAAGGACGGCCGTTGCACTGCTGATGTGGATGTCGATCAGGCGATGGCCTGGGTCACCTTCTGCGCCGCCTCCTTGAAGGTGCGAGCCACGAGGATGTTGATGCCGGATTGCTCCAGTATCTCCGCAGCCTCCTTCGCATTCGTGCCCGCGAGGCGCACGACGATGGGCACCTTGATGTCGATGTTCTTCGCGGCCTGCACCACACCGTTGGCAACGCGGTCGCACCGCACGATGCCGCCGAAGATGTTGATGAGAATCGCTTTCACATTTGGATCCTTCAGAATGATTCTGAACCCATTCTCCGTGGTCTCGGCTGACGCGCCGCCGCCCACATCGAGAAAGTTCGCCGGTTCGCCACCAGCCAGCTTGATGATGTCCATCGTCGCCATCGCAAGTCCCGCACCGTTCACCATGCAGCCGACGTTGCCGGAGAGCTTGATGTAGTTGAGGCTGTCGCGCGATGCCTCGATCTCGAGGGGATCCTCCTCCGCCTCGTCGCGCAGCTCCACGAAGTCCGGATGCCGGTACAGCGCGTTGTCGTCAAGATTCACCTTGGCATCGAGTGCCAGAACCTGTCCCTCCCTGGTGACGACCAGCGGGTTGATCTCGAACAGGGACGCATCGATGGCGTCATAGGCCCTGGCGAGAGCAAGCAGGAAGGTGACACCGTTCTTGAAGGCCTGGCCCGAGAGGCCGAGCCCGAAAGCCAGCTCACGTGCCTGATAGGCCTGGAAGCCGATGGTGGGATCGATCACGACGCGCAGGATCTTCTCCGGCGTCTCTGCTGCCACCTTCTCGATCTCCATGCCGCCCTCGGTGGAGGCCATGATGATGGTGCGCGATTGCGCCCGGTCGAGGAGCATGCCCACGTAGAGCTCACGATCGATGTTCACTCCCTCCTCCACAAGCACGCGGTTGACGATCTTCCCCTCCGCTCCCGTCTGGATCGTGACAAGGAGATTGCCCAGCATCGCCGCCGCAAACTTCCGGACCTCGGTCAGGGACTTGGCCACCTTCACGCCCCCCTCCATGATCAACCTGCCGTTCCCGGGATTGTGGATGTTTCCCTTTCCACGCCCGCCGGCATGGATCTGGCTCTTCACCACCCACACCTTCCCCCCCAGCTCCTTGGCGGCTGCAACAGCTTCATCAGCCGTGAAGGCCACCCTGCCACGTGGTGTGGGGACGTTGAAGGTGCGAAGAATCTGCTTGCCCTGGTATTCGTGGATTTTCATACGATCGTCCTATGGAAATGAGTGTTGCAGTGTCGACGTGATGAAATGCATGTGCAGATGCACGGATCGAACAAAAATACATCAAATGTCGCTATGGAGAAAAGACGTGGCGGGAAAAGATGCTGCTGGCAGCCGGTCACCGGTTGAGGGAGCGGAACACACGCATGAAGTTGCCGCCCAGAATCTTCCGGACATCCTCGGCGGAGTATCCCCGCCGGACAAGCAGATACGTGATGAAGGGAAAATCCGCAGCCGAGGCCAGGCCCACGGGCAGGGCGTCGATGGCTCCGAAATCGGATCCGATGCCGACGTGATCCACGCCCGCCACCTTCACCACGTGATCGATGGTGGCGACCACATCAGCGATTGTTGCAAGCCCGTCCGCACCGGCCGCGGTGACCAGGCTGTCCCACTCGTGCAGCATGGAATAATCGCCAGCGGCGAAACGTGCGCGCAGGGGGACAAGGCGCCGTTCGCAGGAAGCCGCCGTGGCACCGGCACGGACGGGGCCTCCGCCGGAGATGAAGCCGGGAACGAAGGTCACCATCGCCACACCACCCGTGCGTGCCATGCCGCGGAGCTGCTCGTCCGTGAGATTGCGCCAGATGTTCCGTATTGCCGTGCAGCCGGTGTGCGAGGCGATGCGCGGCCTCG
>CAYUYM010000010.1:12643-47394 GCA_964449305.1 uncultured Chromatiales bacterium
GCGGTGAGCAGCTCGCGCACCGCTGTGGGTCCGCAGTGAGAGATGTCGATGATGATCCCGAGGGAGTCGCAGAGCGCGACGATGCGTCTGCCTGCCGGGGTCAGCCCCGCACGGCGCTTCCGGCCGGACCGCGAGGCCTCGTCCCGCGCCGATGTGGCGAGCGCGTTCGAGTTGTTCCATGTCAGACCGATGCAGCGGACACCGGCCGCATGGAGTGCGCGCACCTGCGCGGGCGTCTCCGCGATGCCTGCGGCCCCCTCCACCGCGAGGATGGCACTGTGCCTGCCCGCCTCCGGCGCGATGTCCGCGGCGGCCGTCACGATCGCCGCCTCCGATCCGTGCTTCTCCATCAGCTCACGCACACGCAGTGCCTCGGTTTGTGCCGTCGCCGGGCCGTCGCCGCGTGCCACGCGCTCCTCCGACACCCAGATCGCCCAGAGCTGGACATCGACACCGCCCGTCCTGAGATCGCGCAGAATCCGCCGCCCCACATCAAGATGTGTGGCGCCCGCCTCCGGACGCATCAATGCGGTGGGGTAGTCCGAATGCCCGTCCACCACAACGGCCGAACGATGGAGGGCCAGCCAGTCGGGCACCGCCTGCTGTGCATGCGCGGGCAGTGCCGCCATCAGCAGAAGAGGAATGCACCACGTCACCCACCGCCGCGTGCGACGGGGGACCCGCCACGCAGCCACTCCGTACATTGCTGCGCCGTGCCGATGCCGCCTGTTCATGTCGCCCCCTCCTGCTCCCGATACTGGAGCTGATAGAGCTTGTGATAGATGCCTCCCAACGCCAGCAGCTCCTGGTGTGTGCCGGTCTCGCGGATGCGCCCCTTGTGCATGACGAGGATCCTGTCCGCATGCTGGATGGTGGAGAGCCGGTGTGCGATGACGATGGCCGTGCGATCGTGGAGAATGCGCGTGATGGCGCTCTGGATGAGCTGCTCGGTCTCCGTGTCGATGTTGGACGTGGCCTCGTCGAGGATGAGCAGCTCGGGGCTCACCGCCAGTGCGCGGGCAAAGGCGAGCAGCTGCTTCTGCCCGGAGGAGAGGGTCGCCCCCCGCTCCTTCACCGGCGTGTCCAACCCTTCCGGCAGCGAGGCGATGAAGCCATCAATGCCGACATGGGCGCACACCTCCAGCACACGCTCGTCGCTGATGTCGGGGCGCCCGAGCGTGATGTTGTCGCGGATCGTTCCGGAGAACAGGAACACGTCCTGGAGCACAAGGCTGATGTGCCTGCGCAGCTCCGCAGCGGGGATGTCACGCAACGACCGGCCCCCCATGAGGATGTCACCCTGCTGCTGTTCGTAGAACCGCAGGAGAAGGCTGATGATCGTTGTCTTGCCGGACCCGGTGGCACCGACGATCGCGACCGTCCCTCCCTGTGGGATGGTGAACGACACATCACGCAGCACCCACTCGGGGGCGTCGTAGGCGAAGGTCACATTCCTGAATTCAATGTCGCCGAAGGGGACGGAGCCATGCACCCCGGGAGGATCCGGGATGCGTGTCTCGTCATCCAGCACCTGGAAGATCCGCTCCGAGGAAGCCATGGCGGACTGGAGGATGTTGTACTTCTCCGACAGATCGCGCACGGGTCGGAAGAACATCTCCGTGAACTGCACGAAGGCGATGAGCGTCCCGATGGTCATCATGCCCGAGAGGATCTGCCCGCCGGCGAACCAGATGATGATGCCCACCGTGATGGAACTGAGGAAATCCACACCCGGGTAGAAGACGGCGTAATAGAACACGGAGCGGATGTTGGCATCCGTGTGCGCCTGGTTGATCACCCGATGCCTGTCATACTCGTGCTGCTCGCGGCCGAACAATTGCACCGTGGACATGCCGGACACCATCTCCTGCGTCACACTGTTGAGCCGGGCCACTTCGAAGCGCACCTGGCGATAGCTTTCCCGCACGCGTTTGCGGAAGAGAAACGTGCCGTAGATCAGAAACGGAAGCACGGTGAGCGTCATCAGGGAAAGCTGCCAGTCCGAGGCGAACATGAACACCATGATCCAGATGATGATGAACACATCGGAGAAGACGTTCACGATGCCGGAGGAGAACATCTCGTTGAGCACCTCCACATCACTTGTCACGCGTGTCACCAGCCGTCCCACGGGATTACGGTCGAAGTACGCAAGCCCGAGGGAGTGGATCTTGCGGAACACCTGCATGCGCAGATCGAGAATCGTGTGCTGCCCGATCCATTGGGTAAACCAGGTGACGTGGTACTGGATCACCCCCTGGAGCACGAGCGTCCCGAGCAGCAGGAACGCGATCCACCCGAGCCCCGCGATGTCCCCCGTCGAGATGTACTGATCGATCGCGATCTTCGTGATGTAGGGGCGAAGCGGGCCGAGGGCTGCGATGAGCACGGTGAGGACGATCGCGATCGACACCTTGGTCCTGTAGGGACGGACGTAGGTGAGGAGGCGGCGCATCAACCGGCCGTCATAAGCCCTGCCCAGGATCTCGTCATCCTGCATGATGCATCCTGCCTTCCCCGATCAGCCTTGCAAATGAGGTCGGGATACCGGAGATTGTGGGTTCAGTGAGTGTGCCGGCCTGCAACTGTCCCACGGTGGAGTGCAGGGAGAAGGGTGGGGGATGGTTGGCAGGATTCCGTATCATCAGTCACAGTGTGTCATGGACGTCATTCGAACCGAAAACTTAACGAAAATTTTCTCGACGACAATGCGGTCGGTGCGCGTCACTGCGCTGTCCGACGTGTCGCTTCGTGTGGCACCAGGCGAGATCTTCGGCCTGCTCGGGCCCAACGGTGCGGGGAAGACCACCTTCATCCGCATCCTCCTCTCCATCATCTTCCCCACGGCCGGCTCCGCCACGATGTTCGATGAGCCGATCACCGTGACCGCCAACAAGGCCCGCATCGGCTACCTGCCGGAGAATCACCGCTTCCCACCGTACATGACCGCCGCCGCCATCCTGGAATTCTTCGGCAGGCTTGGCGGCATTCCGGACAGGGAGCGCCCGGCACGCATCGCCGAGGCCCTTGAGCTCGTGGGCATGACGCAATGGCGCACCACAAGGATCCGCACCTACTCCAAGGGCATGATGCAGCGCCTTGGCATCGCCCAGGCCATCCTCGGCAGTCCCGACCTCGTCATCCTCGACGAGCCCACCGATGGTGTCGACCCGCTCGGCCGGAAGCAGATCCGGGACATCATGATGCGCATGCGCGATCAGGGCAGGACCATCTTCCTCAACTCGCATCTGCTCTCCGAGGTGGAACTCGTGTGTGATCGCGTGGCCATCCTCAACAAGGGCCGTGTGGTGCGCATCGGCAGCGTGTCCGAGCTGACAACGCCCACCGACCGCTTCATCATCCGCACCACGGCGGAGCGTGGAACCCTGCCACCCCTGCCGGCGCTGTCCTCCGGCACCGCCACGCCGGGCGACGACGGCACGGTGATCGTCGCCACCGACGATGCCGTCCAGGTCAACCGCATCATCGACGCACTCCGGGCGGCCGATGTGCTCATCGATGAGATCGTGCGCGAACGGCACTCGCTGGAGGAGATGTTCATCAACGTCATTGAGGAGGATGCACAATGAACGTGTTCGTCATCCTGGGCAACACCATCCGTGAAGGGTTCGCGAAGAAGACCATCATCGGTCTCATCGCCATCTCCACCTTCTTTCTCATCCTCATGCTGCTGTTCGCCGTCTTCGTCGATTTCCAGGCACTGCTCAAGAACGAGGCGGCAAATCCGGATTTCTCCCTCGCCCTGCTGCAACGGCAGATGCTCGCCGCCATGCTGAGCCTTGCCGGCTTCCCGGCCATGGTGCTCGCCATCTTCGCCACCGCAGGCATCATGACCTCCTCCCTCGAGAAGGGGTACATCGATCTGCTGCTCTCCAAGCCCATTACACGGCTCCAGCTCCTGATGGGACGTTTCCTCGGCGCCCTCACCATCATCCTCGCCAACTTCCTCTATGTCGGCATCGGCCTCTGGATCATCTCCTCGATCAAGTTCGGCTCGTGGGAACCATCCGTCCTGCTCGCATCGCTCGTCTCCTTCTCCGGCTTCGCCGTCATCCTCCCGGTGATGATGCTTCTCGGACTGTACGTCCGATCCACGGCCGTCATCCTCATCATCACCTACGTCTACACCTTCATCGTCAATGGAGTCCTCTCGGCACGCGACACCATCCACTCATTGACACAGTCCGATGCCCTGCTCTCCGTCATGACAGTGCTGTATCACATCGTGCCGAAGCCGAGCGACATCACCGAGATCGCCCAGCGTATCGTGATCCACGCACCGACGGATTGGATGCCGCTCGTCTCCAGCGCGATCTCCTCCGGCGTGCTCCTGGCACTCACCGCCTTCCTGTTCACCAAAAAGGACCTGTGAACAACGCTCCGCGGCGTTCAGAGAATTCCCCCCTTTTCGTATCTTCCCGCGAAGCGGTCCTGCTCCGTCCAAAGAAACCAGCGACACAATGGATTTCTCCCTTCCGAACAAGCTCACCTTTCTGCGCATCCTGCTGTCGCCGGTCTTCTTCGTGCTGTTCATCATCGACTCGCCCACCACACGCCTGATCTCCCTCGCCGTCTTCCTTGTCGCCGCCATCACGGACTGGTATGACGGGCTCATCGCTCGCAAGCGCGGCATCATCACCGAGCTTGGGAAGTTTCTCGACCCCCTCGCCGACAAGGTGCTCACCTCCGCCGCCTTCATCGCCTTCGCCATGTGCTCGCTCGTCCCCTGGTGGATGGTGATCATCATCGTGTTTCGCGACCTGTTCGTCACCGCCCTGCGCTCCGTCGCGGAGTTGCACGGCTGGCAGTTCATCACCACGAAGTTCGCCCAGACCAAGACCTTTATCCAGATGGCGGCCCTGTATTACCTGCTCGTGATCACCGTGCTCCGGGACAGCATCCCCTGGAATCACACCTGGAGCGACATGCTCGCCACCGCCGTCGATCCCACGATGATGTACGTGATCATGTTCGCTGTCACCGTGCTGACGGTGGTCACAGGCGTGCAGTACGTCTACGAATGCCGCGACTTCCTCGCAGGGCTCTTCTCTCATGATGCATCACGGCGATGATCATCCACGCCCCCCGTTCCTGACCATCGCCCTTGCATCGGTGGGTGGTGCAGGATGGAGCCCCGTGGCACCGGGCACGGCCGGCTCGCTTGTCGCGCTCGTCCTCTACTGGTTCATCCCCTGGTTGCACGACTGGCGCATCGCCGCCGTGGCCATCGTCCTTGTCGTGGCCATCGGCATCCCTGCGGCGACTGCCATGGAGCGCTGGCGCGGCCCGGATCCCTCCGCCGTGGTGCTCGACGAACTCGCCGGGCAGTGGCTCACTCTCCTCCTCATCCCGCTCACGTGGAAGACGGCACTCGCCGGCTTCCTCCTGTTCCGCATTCTCGACATCGTGAAGCTGCCACCAGCACGCCAGTTCGACGCCATGCCCGGCGGTGTGGGCATCATGCTCGACGATGTCGCCGCCGGTGTGCAGGCGAACATCATCCTCCATGCCGTTGTATGGCTCCTCCCCTGGTTTGCCGCTATCTGAAGTCCAACCGCCTCTGCAGAATCTGATACGCCTCGGTGATCACCTTGGCGCGCTCTGCCGCCTGCCGTTGCTCCGCCGCGGGTGCGGTCGCCACGCGGTCCGGATGGTGGCGCAGCATGAGCGCCCGATACGCCCGCCGCATCTCCGCCACCGACGCCCCCGGGGCCAGTCCCAGCACGGCCAGGTAATGCCCCGTGTCCTTCTCCCCCGGCTTGCGGCGCCCCTCGGCACGCCGCCCTCCGCCCGCATGCTTCTCCTGCTCCTGTCGCTCACGTCGCTGCTTCTCCTGCTCCTGTCGCGCCTGCTGCTCACGCGTACGTTGCTCACGCGCCCGCTGCTGCTTCTCCCGCTCCTCTCCGCCTGCTGCCGGGCGTCGGCGTTCCGCGCCTGATGCCGCGTCCGCTTCCTCCGTCCTCCCCTCATCCGATCCCTTCCGTGCACTCTTCGCCAGCTCCTGATCGAAGGCGTCGAGTTCCTCGGCGTATATTGAGCGGAACGCGTCCCGCACCGTGGCGTTGAAGATCTTCCCGGCGCGTCTGATGATCTGCTTGTAGGACATCTCGACTACCTCCCGCGTTGAAAATGTGCCAGGGCCACCAATGCCGCCGTCTCGCTGCGAAGCCGGCGCGGGCCCAGCCAGCCGATCTCCGCCCCCGCCTCCACAGCCAGCGCCACCTCCTCGTCGGCAAATCCCCCCTCCGGTCCGATCATCACCGACACCGGTTCCACTGCGTCAAGCGCGTCGATGATGTCCCACAGAGGATGCGCCACGGCCGCATCCTCGTGAAGAAGGATGACACGCATGGACGATGCGCGACGCAGCGCCTCAGGAACATCCATCGTCCCCGTGATGTCCGGCAACAGACAGCGGCAGCATTGCTTCATGGCCCCCAGGGCGAGGCTCTCGAGACGGTCCCGGCGCGCCTTCTGCCCGATCGCCCGCCGGCTGTGCAGAGGCGTGATGGACGTCACACCCAGCTCCACCGCCTTCTCGACGATCCAGTCCAGCTTTGCCGGGTTCTTCAGGATGGCCTGCACCAGGTGCAGCGACCGGTCGGCCTCGTTGAACCCCGGCATGCTCTGGAGCACACGGCAGCGTGCCTCCGCGGCGGTGATCCGCACAATCCGGCAGCGATGCATCACACCGCAGCCGTCGGCGATGGACACCTCGTCCCCCTCCACGGCGCGCAGCACCTTGCGACAGTGATGCAGCTCGTCGCCGGTGATCACGGCCTCGCCATGGGCGATGCCCGCGGGTGGGACGTGGAACACCTGCATCAGAACGACACCCCGGCGGAGAGGATCACCTCGCCCCGCGACTGGTCGTTCATCGCCCATTCCGCGCGTCCGACAAGGCCGTAGGGCAGGAGCAGATTCAGCCCGGCGCCATAACCGAAGGGGATGGCGGAACGGAAGGGGTTGGCATCACGGTCCCACACCGTTCCCGCATCAATGAAGCCGGTGAGATACAGACCGAGGCGCCACACCGCGAGCTCGCGGATGGGGACGTCGGGCACCACCACGTAGAATGGACGCACCAGCGGGATCCGCAGTTCGGCGGATGCCCCGCCGATGTTCTCCCCCTCGCGCACCACATCGAAATGACCCCGGATGCGCTCGCCGTAGCCGAAATAGGAATGCTCATGCCCGGGAATGGAGGGACCGCTGACAACGCGCCCGAACCCGTGCAGACATAGCGCCACATCGCCGAAGATGGGCCGATACCAGCGCAGATCCAATGAGAAGGAGACAAAGTCCACCGGGGACACCCCGAGGCCGCTGGCCTGCACGGTCGCCTGGGTGCGCACACCCGCCGTCGGATACTCGGCCAGGTTGCGTGTGTCGCTCGTGTGGCTGATGGCAAGCGTGGGGTAGCGGTCCACACCGTCCGGGGCCACGGACAGCCCCTCGATGTCCGTCATCGCCTTCACCCACTTCCATCCAAGCGTCATGCTCACCCAGTTGTAGCGCCCGATCCGCTTGCCGATGAGCTGGCTGGCCGTGAAGATCGTTTCATGATGCCCCTTGTCTGCGACAAGCGGGTGCGTGCCCTTCGTGCGAAGTTCCTGGAACTTGACACGCGATGTGGAAAACATCTGTGCATCCCCGAAGATCCAGGGGTTCTCGTAGCTCGCCTCAACCCAGGGATTGTAGCCCAGGGCGAAGCCGGCAAAGAGCTTCTCGTTGCGGCCGCGGAAGTTGGTGTGCAGGAAACCCGCCCCGTATTGCCACCTCCGCAGATCGCCATCCACCACACCAAGGATGGGATGCGGCAGCACGTACAGGCGCTCGTCCACCTGCACCACGAGCACCGTGCTGTCCATGGGAGGATACTGGATGTCGACGCGGTTGAAGAGGCCGAGGCTGTAGATGCGCTCGCGGCTGTACTCGATCTCCTCCGGTGTGATGCGTTCCCCCACCTCGATGGTGATCTCCCGAACGATGATCTCCGGCACGGTGACGGAGTTCCCGAAGACCGCCACCCCCGCCATCACCGGGTATCGTGGAGGCAACGAATCCAGGCCGGGGGCACCGCTGTCCACGGCCTGCCCGCGCCCGGACCACGGAAGCGTCAGCAGCAGGCACAGCACTGGCAGTGCGCACCAGCCGCTCGCCACAGTCGGACACAGTGGAGGGGATTCGGCCTTCATCAGGGAATGCGTCAGAATCGGATGCGTGCCATCGCTCCGGGAACGATCTCGACCCGCCCGCCGGGGAGCTGTCGGAGATCCGCCCTGGCCTGCAGGCCAATCGCGTTGTTGAAGCGCGAGGCCGCCCAGGCCGCGTTGATGGCGCTCAGGACGTGGTTGAGGATGATCAGCGAGGCCACGGTCTCTGCGGTGTTGTAGTGGTCGTTCGCCGTGCCACGCATTCCGGAGTAATGCCTGAAGCGGGCCGAGATGTCACGGTAGTCGCTCCATCCGTCACCCTGCTCCAGCTTGTCGTCCCAGCCATAGCTGTACTGGAGGTACTTGCCGATGAGCTCGAAATACTGCTGGTCGCCATGCGCCGGCAACCGGTGCGAGAACTGGGCGATCGCCGCCTCCACGTCGTTCATCGCCTGCCAGTCCACGCGCTGCC
Source organism: uncultured Chromatiales bacterium (assembly GCA_964449305.1). Taxonomy (GTDB): domain Bacteria; phylum Bacteroidota; class Ignavibacteria; order SZUA-365; family CAYQST01; genus CAYUYM01. The sequence goes on from CAYUYM010000010.1 coordinate 21,293, forward strand.
ACAGAGGGAGCGTGGGATCACTGCTGATGGGGATCTGCTGCGTGTTCTCCCCGCCGGGGAAGTTCTTCGCGTACTTGTTCAGCCACTCCGCATACTTCACCACGTTCCAGTGCTGGTCGGCAAACATCTCGAACTCCGCCGTGGCATCATCGCCCCTGCGGTTCTCATCGATGTTGAAATACCAGCCCGTCGCCTCTGCTGCAAGGAAGGCGCCGGCGAGGATGTAGGACTGGGCATAGACCTCACCCGCACCCGGGAGCAGAAGTGACAGCGCACCTGCCAGATAGGGGGATTTGCGTGCAGGCTGCCCGTCGAGCAGTGCAAGCGGTGCAGCCTGCTCCAGCGCGGGCAGGGTGCGCGCATCCGTGCAGTCGAGTGTCTGCCAGCGCGCCTCGGAGATGACGGAGGCATGAAGCCCGTCGTCGACACACTGGGCCGCGACCGGGAGTGCCAGACAGACCGTGAGAACAGTCATGGAGATGAAACGATGTGTGCGAAATGTCATGGCTGTGTCCTTACTCTGCGTAATCGTCGTAGTCCGGCGGAAGCACAACGGTCGGCATGCGCGTCTCGAGGTTCTCGAACCGCGTGTACTCGCCGATCCATGCGAGGGGGATCTCCCCCGTCTCGCCGTTTCTCTGCTTGCCGATGATGATCATGGCCTGGTTCTGCTCCTCCACCGGGACGTTCTCCCCGTCCTTGTTGCGATGGACAAACATCACCACGTCGGCGTCCTGCTCCAGGGAGCCCGATTCGCGGAGGTCGGCGAGCATGGGCTTCCCGCCGGCGCGGCTCTCCACGCTTCGGTTGAGCTGCGAGAGGGCGATGACGGGGATGTTGAGATCCTTCGCCAGGCCCTTGAGTGACCGGCTGATGGTCGCGATCTCCCGCTCGCGGCTTTCGCGCACACCGGGGGCCGTCATCAACTGCAGGTAGTCGACCATGAGCAACTGGACACCCTTCTCCTCCACCATGCGCCGCGCCTTGGCGCGAAGCTCAAGGATGGACATGCCGGGGGTGTCGTCAATGAAGATCTTTGCGCGCTCGAGCTTCCCGACATAGGTCGCAAGGCGTCCGTAATCGCTTTCGCGGATGCGCCCGGTGCGGACGAGCTGGATGGAGATGCGCGCCTCGGCGCACAGCAGACGCAGGGCGAGCTGCTCCTTGGACATTTCCAGCGAGAAGAACCCGACGGGCATGGAGTGATCGATGGCGGCATTCCGCGCCATCGACAGGGCCAGCGCGGTCTTGCCCATCGAGGGCCGTGCGGCAAGTATGATGAAATCCGACTTCTGCCAGCCACCGGTCTTCGCATCCAGCATCGTGTAGCCGGAGGGCACGCCCGTCACACCCGAGTGCTTCTGCGAGATCATGTGGATGTCCTTCATCAGGGGATCGACGATCTCGGAAAGCTGCACGTAGCTTTTCTTCATGTGCCGTTCCGACAGCTTGAAAAGCTCCGTCTCCGCCTTGTCGATGATCTCGAAGGCATCGGTGGCGTCGAGATAGCATTCGGAGGTGATGGAGAGATTCGTCTCGATGAGCTGCCGTTTGAGCGCCCGCTCGATGATGATGCGGCAGTGCGCCTCGATGTGCGCCGACGAGACGGAGGACGATGCAAGCTCCGACAGGTAGAATGCGGACAGCGTGGAATCGAGCTGCCCGCGCCGCCGCAGCTCCTCCGTCACGGTGATCGTGTCGATGGCCTCGTTGTGCTGGTAGAGCGCGGTGATCGCCTCAAAGATCTTCCGATGTGCCGGCTTGTAGAAGGCGTCGACGGAGATCAGCGAGAGGGCCGTGGAGATCGTCTCCTGCATGCCCTGCAGCAGCGAGCCGAGCACCACCTGCTCCACATCGACGGCCTGCGGCGGAACACGGCCGAGCGCCGCATCACCGATGGGTGGAGGCATGGAGTCTTGCGGGAGAGGGAGGTCGTTCATGTCGTGCCCGGGGTTGGCGATGGCGTGCCGCAGAGCTCATCATACAGGGCGCGGAACTTCTGCACATCCTCCCATGTCGGCCGCTTCCATTCGGGGTTGCGCAACAGGGCCGCCGGGTGATAGGTCACCATCATGGGGATGCCTTGGTACGTGTGCACCGACGACCGCAGCGCTCCCAGGGTGGCGTTCGTCTTGAGCAGTGTCTGTCCTGCGATGCGGCCCAGCGCCAGGATCGCCTTCGGCCGGATGAGCTTCAACTGGTGGTGGAGGAAGGGTTCGCACTGCTGCGTCTCCGACGCGAGCGGATCACGGTTGTTCGGCGGCCTGCACTTGAGAATGTTGCAGATGTACACATCCTGCCGCTCGAGGTTGATGGCCTGAAGGATCTTGTTCAGGAGCTGCCCGGCACGTCCGACAAAGGGCTCGCCCTGCCTGTCCTCCTCCGCACCAGGAGCCTCCCCGATGAGAACGATGTCGGCGTGGGGGTTCCCTGTGCCAAAGACGAAACTGGTCCGCGTGTCGCCCAGCGGGCACTGCCTGCATGTGCGCACCAGGGCGTGCATGTCGTCGATGGTGGTCGCATGCTCCCAGGCGGTGTCGAGTCGTGTTGAGCGGGGTGAAGCCATGGCATCCTCTTCGGCATGCGGTGCAACAAGGGGCGGGGCGGGGACGTCGACGGCAGCGAGCACGGGCGGCGTGTCAAACATGATCCTGTTGCCGAAGAGTGCGCGCTGCTGCCGCAGGTAGCGCCCGATGTCCGTCCGGAGTGTGTCGTCATCCATGGGGCGCCTCGGTCAGGCTCTGCGATTGTGGAGCAGGGTGGTGATGCGATCGAGAAGATGCCCGGCCACATCCGACTTCGTCATGAGCGGCAGCGCTTCAGGCTCCATGTTGCGATGGACAAGCGTGACGATGTTCGTCTCACCACCAAATCCGGCGCCATCCACGAGCGCGTCATTGAGCACCACGAGATCGAGATCCTTCGCCGCAAGTTTCCTGCGGGCATGGTCGAGTCCGCCACCGGTCTCCAATGCAAACCCGACATGGATCCGCCCCCCCTTCCGGGAGGCCACATCTGCAAGAATGTCGACCGTGGGCTCCAGGACGAGCGTGCGCTCCGCCTCCTGATCGGCCTTCTTGATCTTGCGATCCGCCGGGGCCGTTGGACGAAAATCCGCCACCGCGGCCGACATGATCAGAATGTCCGCATCCCCATGATGGGCGTTCACCGCCCGGTGCATCCCGTCTGCGGTGGTGACGTCCACGCGCCGGACGTGGAGCGGCGTGGCACAGGCCGTCGGCCCGCTGATGAGCGTCACGTCCGCACCGCGGAGGGCCGCCTCGCGCGCGATGGCGAAGCCCATGCGCCCACTGCTGTGGTTTCCGATGAAGCGGACGGGATCGATCGCCTCCTGCGTGGGACCCGCGGTCACCAGCACACGGACACCGTCGAGCGTCCCGGCTGCGGGGTGAAGCACACGTTCCAGTTCCTCCATCAGCACCGCGGTATCGGGCAGGCGCCCCGGACCGGTGAGCCCCGAGGCCAGCTCCCCGGCATCCGGATCGACGAGCGTCACACCGCGCCGCGCCAGGATGCCCAGGTTCTCCCGGGTTGCGGCGTGGAGGTACATGTCGGTGTCCATCGCCGGCGCAACAATCAGGGGACAGCGCAGGGCGAGGACGAGTGAGGTCAGGGCGTTGTCGGCAAAGCCGTGAGCCAGCCTGGCGATGGTGTTGGCCGAGGCCGGGGCGATGATCATGGCGTCCGCCCACATGCCCAGAGTGATGTGCCACGTGCTCGCCGAGGTCTCCGGTGGGAACATGTCCACCACCACATCATTGCGGGAGAGCGTCGAGAGGGTCAGCGGGGGGATGAAGCGCGTCGCCGCCTCCGTCATCACCACGTGCACCTCGGCCCCGGTGCGCACGAGCTCACGCACAAGCAGGGCCGCCTTGTAGGCCGCGATGCTCCCGGTGATGCCGACGACGATGTGGCGGCCTTCACGCATGGCTATTCGTCTTTGTAGCGGTATTCCAGCTTGTCGCCAAGCAGGTCGGCAAGCGCAGCCTGCGTTGGCTTGTCCAGTTTCTCAAACTCAATGCTGATCCGCTCCTGCTCAGGATTCGATTCCACCTCCTCGTCGGAGTCACTGCGCGTGGAAAAGGACTCGAGCTGCTCGTTGAGCTGGATCTTCAGCTCCTCGTTGATCTGACGTGCACGCTTCGACAACACCACGATGGCCTCGTAGATGTTCTCGGCGTACTTGTCGAGCCGCTTCAGTTCGATCGGTTGAATGGGCATGGGGTCTCCTTGGTTTGGGCTGGTGTATCTCTTCGCTGGTTCACATTCAGGGGGTCACCGGCCGGATGTGTGCACCGATGATTGCGGCGACAGCCGGGACGGATGTTGCGAGATCGTCATTGAGCACGACATGGTCGAACTGCGGAGCCTGGGCCAGCTCCCACTCGGCGCGGGCAAGACGCGTGGCGATCACCTCGGCGCTGTCGGATCCACGTCGCTCGAGCCGTTCGCGCAGCACATCGATGCTCGGCGGCTCGATGAAGATGGACACGACCCTGTCGCCATACAGGCGCTTGATCGACAGCCCACCCTTCACATCCACATCGAAGAGCAGATGCCGCCCCTCCAGGATGGCGGTGTCGATCTCGGATTTCAACGTCCCATAGTAATTGCCGAAGATCTCCTCCCACTCCACCAGTTCCGACCGCCGGATTTGCTCCTCAAAGGTGTCACGCGAGAGGAAGTAATACTCACGTCCATGCATTTCCTTCACGCGACGCTGCCGGGTGGTGGCGGAGATTGAGAACGCCAGCGTCGGGAACATTCTGAGCATCTCACGGGCGATGGTGGACTTGCCTGCGCCGCTTGGCGCCGAAAGGGTGAAGAGCATCAGCTACTCCACATTCTGAAGTTGTTCACGGATCCGTTCCAGTTCCTCCTTGATCTCCACCACGGTATGCGCGATGCCCGTGTCGTAGGATTTCGAGGAGATGGTGTTGGCCTCCCGGTTCATCTCCTGCAGGAGGAACGTGAGCTTGCGACCTTCCGACGACGGGGCATCCAGTGCCTCGAGAAAGAAGCGGGTGTGGGACTGGAGACGGACGAGCTCCTCGGTGATGTCGGTCTTTGCCGCATACATCACCACCTCCTGCTCCAGACGCAGGGGATCGATCTTGTCCTCCGTGAGGAATTGACGGACCCGTTCGGTGACGCGCTGAAGCTCCTGCTCCACCCGGCCTTCAAACAAGGCCTGCACGGCTGCGGCATGTCGATCGAGAAGACGCACACGTGAACGGAGGTCGTCACAAAGCTGCCCCCCCTCCTGCACCTTCATTGCCGTGATCCGCGTGATGGCGTCCTCGATCGCCGTGCGCGCAAGCGTCCATTCCGCCTCGTCATCGGCCTCCCCCTCCTCCACATGAAAGATGTCCGGGAAGCGCAGGAGGTGATCGAGCCGGAGCTCCTCCTCAATGCCCGTCACCTCACGAACCTCCTGCACCAGGGCGAGATAGTGCCTGAGGGCTGTCCGATCGAGCGTAATGGGAAGCGATTCCTGTTGTGACCCCTGGAGCGAGACCGCAAGCGACAGCTTCCCGCGGCTGATCCGCGACTTGAGCAATTCCTTGACCTCCAGCTCGCGGTTCTGCAACGATTTCGGGAGACGCATCGACACTTCATGGTATCGATTGTTGACACTGCGGATCTCCGCGACCGCTGTCACACTCCCCGAGGTCGCCGTTCCGTATCCATATCCTGTCATGCTTATCAACATCGGCTCATATGCTCCATGTCACAAGGTTGTAGCCAGTAAAAATACACCGATTTTCCATGTCGCGCAAAGGGAATTCGGCCTCCCCGGAGCGCGAGCCCGGCACGCAACTCCACGTTGGATTTTCTCCGGATTTTCGCTAATTCGATGGGCATGATCCCTCCGTCCTCCATATCCCCCGACCCGGTGGTGTCCGTGATTCTGCCGACGTGGAACCGGGCGGAGTTGCTTCCACGTGCCATTGCCTCAGTGCAGGGGCAGACGACCGAATCCTGGGAACTTCTGGTGGTGGACGATGGAAGCACGGATGCGACGGCAGCCGTCGTCTCGCGCATCGCCGCCGCCGATCCCCGCATCCGTCTTCTGCCGCGCCTGCATGCCGGGCCGTCCGCAGCCCGGAACCACGGGCTTGCCATGGCGACGGGCAGGTACATGGCCTTCATCGACTCGGACGACGAATGGCTGCCCGGGCACCTCGCCCCGCGCATCACCACCATGGATTCCCTGCCCGATCTGGGCCTGCTGCATGGCGGCGTGGTCGTGCACGGACCGCCTGGAGCAGATGTCGTGCCGGACCTGCACGACCGATCACGCATGATCCCCATCGCCGAGTGCATCGTGGGCGGCACCTTCTTCGCGCGGGCCGGGGTCATCGAGGCGGCAGGCGGGTGGCGCGATGGCTACGGCGAGGATCATGACCTGTTCCATCGCATCATCGGCATCGCGCAGGCCCTGTGCGTGGACCATGCAACCTACATCTATCATCGCGACGTGGGAGACAGCCGCTGTGATCGGGCCATGGAGTAGGAATGCCCTTTTTTCTTCCACGGGGTTTTTGTAGCCTTGTCACTGTCACCTCTCACCAGCGGCCCGACCACGCATGATCCATCGACGCCCCTTTTCCCTCAACATCAAGCTCATCCTTTTCTGTCTGGCCCTGGGCATTGTTGTCGGAATCGTGCGCTATTCGCATTCGATCGTCGAGAAGCTTCAGAACCGGGAGAAGCGGATCACGATGCTGTATCGCGCGGCCATGATGCAGCTCAACAGCGGCACCGATGGCGACGTGAGCTTCATCTTCAACCACTTTGTTGAATCCGATTCCCTGACGGATTTCCCGATCATCATGACCGATCCCAACCGCGTCCCCCTTGCGGTGAAGCGCCTTCGTCCCGACTCCAGCCGGGGCATCCCCGAGGTGCGGCGCAAGCTCGGTGAACTGATCGCGGAGATGGAACTGGTCAATCCGCCCCTCGTCATCAACGGCCCGCCGGATTCCCTCAACAATCCCACCATATCGAACTACATCTTCTACGATGAATCCACGATGGTCAAGGATCTGCGGGATCTCCCTTATTACGAGCTCATGCTGGCCATCCTCTTCATCCTTTTCGCCTACGCCGGCTTCAGCTACATCAAACGATCCGAACAGGCACACATCTGGATCGGCCTGTCGAAGGAGACTGCCCACCAGCTCGGGACGCCTCTCTCCAGCCTCCTCGGATGGATCGAACTGCTCCGCGCCCAGACCGACGACCCCGGGCTTCTGAGCACCGTGTCGGAGATGCAGCAGGACGTCGAGAAACTCAACCGCACCGCCCATCGCTTCTCCAAGATCGGCTCCCAGGCAGAGTTTGCCGAGCGCGACATCACGGAAACCGTTGGCAAGGTGGCCGACTACTTCCGCCTCCGTGCACCCCGCCTGGGCAAACGCGTGAACATCATCTTCGAACCGCGGGATCCCGTGGTCCTGCCCTTCAATTCCGAGCTGTTCGAATGGGTGCTGGAAAACCTCCTGAAGAACGCCCTCGATGCCATCGACGGCCCGGAGGGGCGCATCATCATCACCATGACCGCCGGAGAGAAATTCGTGTCCATCGATGTGAACGACAACGGCCGGGGGATCGACATGCGCCGCAAGAAGGACATCTTCCGGCCAGGCGTCTCCACGAAGAAACGTGGCTGGGGGATCGGCCTCTCCCTCTCCAAACGCATCATTGAAAACTACCACCACGGGAAGCTGAGCCTGCTCGAAACCGGCGCCGGCAAGGGATCCACCTTCCGCATCCGGCTCCCTCTCAGGCCCAAGACCTGACGGCAGAGGCGCTGCACCAACGCACACCGTCCCCGTGGCCGGAAGCGGGATTTTCTGATGACTGTTGATTTGTTCCATCACTGCATGTATATTTGAATCTTGAATTTTTTGGAGTCCTTCATGTATACGTTTCTCATGCTTTTGATCATCCTGCTCGGCGTCGTCCTGACCATCGTCATCCTCATGCAAAGCAGCAAGGGACAGGGACTGTCCGGTGCCTTTGGTGGCGCGGGTGGTGTCGGAACCATGCTCGGTGTGCGTCGCGCATCCGATATTCTCGCAAAGACGACTTGGATCATTGCCGGATCCATGATCGTGCTGATCTTCATCGTCAACCTCTTCTTCCTGCCGACAAGTGTCGAGGAGGAAAGTGCCACCATGCGCAGCGCGCGTGAAGGGACAATGCAGCAGCAGGCTCCTCCGCCTGAGCAGCAGCAGCAACAGGCTCCTGCGCAGCAGCAGCAGGCCCCCCCGGCTGAGCAGCAGCAACAGGCTCCTCCCCCCAACCAGTGACACCGTTCGTACAACAGTGAATTGCAGCCCGCGTCACGCGGGCTTTTTTTCATCCGGAATGCATCTGCTGGATCCGCATTGGGTCATGCCAGCTCCCTGGCGATGAAAGGCATTCCGACATCTTGCCGGCCTGCACGCCATGCTCACCAGTGCCCGGCCAGGATCCCGGACATGACATCAACGCAAGGAGGCGTGTGGGGCAGCGGAGTCGTTGGCACGATGTGCGAAGCTCCAACGATGCCAGCCCGTCCCATCGGAGGTGGCTTTTGTTCATACGGCCACCAATGGGCTGGTACAACGGGACCCCTCGATGCGTGACAATGGCTGCCGGTGGGGTGCCCCGTCCTCCGTCGTGGCGATTGACCGGGCGTTGCAGACGCGGCCACATACGGACAACGCCCCTTCGTCTCCAGTGCTGCTGCATGGAGAAAAAAAAGGCGGCACCTGGGCCGCCGAAGGATTCCCTGTCAGCAGATCATTTCACGAGATGCATCGGGCGGGTCTTGGTGGCTCCATTCACCGTCATGCGACAGAGATACATGCCACTTGCACAACTGCTGGCGTCGAAGGTCACCGAATGCACTCCGGCAGCGACGCGTTCATCAAGGAGGCGGGCCACAGGAGTGCCAAGTGCAGAGAGCACCTCGATCGTCACGTGGGTGGCAACAGGCACGGTGTACTCAATGGTGGTGCTGGGATTGAAGGGATTGGGATAGTTGCCCTGGAGGGCGAAGTCCACAACCTCCACGGGCGCAACGGCGGTGGATCCAAGATCGAAGATGAAGTCCACACGGCGGGTGCGTTTGATGTCGTCGAAGGAGGTGTAGGTGAGCTGGATGTCGGACTGGAAGGCGTCCCCGATGGCTGGATTGCCGGCGAAGGCGGTATAGGTTCCACTCGGGAGACCAGGCACTGAGTACCATCCGGTGGAATCCGAGATGGCATAGCCGACGATCTGATGTGTGGCATCGTTGCTCACATAGACAATGGTCCCGGGAGCCGGGGTCTCAACACCGTCGAGTTTCGACATGACACGACCGAACACCGAGCCGATGCCATTGCGGATCGAGCTCGAGAGATTGAAGTTGACGTCCTGCACCGAACCGATCACCGTCAGATTGTCGCTCGGAAGGAAGTCCATGGTGCCACCGAGGGAGCTGTAGTACATGGGCAGAACAGCGCGATCGACAGGGATGGCGAGGAGATTGTAGCTGAAGGATGCCGGGATGTTCTCGATGTTGTAGCGCCCGTTGGAGTCGGTCACGACGGACATGATCTTCTTGAACGTGCTCCCGCCACCCGCTCCTCGACGCGTCTTCAATTCCGAGTCGATGACAATGATCACCGCCTGTACCGATGTCCCGGATTCCCTTTTGCGGACCATGCCGGTGATTGCGTTGTCCGACGGGTTGAGTTCCGTCAGAACGAAATCCACAACCGAAGCTGATGTGCCGACTCGCAGAGCACGCGCGACGAGGGCGTTCGTCTGTCCCATGGCGAAGCTGCGCTTGTATCCGTCTTTCTCCGCAACGGTGTAGTAATCGTAATCGGTGGCAAGGGCAACCTCATACCTGCCGCTGGCATCGGTGAAAACCGATGTGTCGGCAAGGCTCTTGGCTCCGGCAACCAGCCCCTGGAACATCGGATTGTCGACATTGGCCGTGTCACCGATGGAGATGAAGCGCGACTTGCGGATGAAGGAGACCTTCGCATTTTCCACCGGAGCGCCGATGGCATTGGTCACCACACCCTCGATGGTCGTGAGCCCACGCAGGTTGGGAAGAAGCGTGAAGTCAAAGGCGAGCGAATCGTTCATCTTGAGAATGCGGGGGAACGCATTGGCAAGACTTGCGGCATTGCTGAACCACTGGGGCAGGAAGTTGTCACCAGGGGCCTGGGCGAAGGCATAGAACCGGCCCTCCTGGACATTCGCCAGGTCGAAGGCGCCGTTCACATCAGTGCGGCATTGATACGTGTATGACTGCGCCGATCCGTCGGTGGGGATGTGAAGCAGCCTGATGTAGCAATCGCCGATGGGTTGCAGATACGCATCAAGGACGCGTCCCTTGATTCTGCCCGGACGGTCGGCCACATTGATCACGAATTCCTGGACCACCTGCGCACCGGATGCGAGGTTGCGGGCGACAATGCCGACGGTGTAGGCTCCGGCTGCAGGGGGTATCCAATCGAGCGCGCGAAGCCAGATCTGCCGCTCGTTGTCGTAGATGTTGTTGATCGCCATGCCGGAGGGCGAGGCATCGGTCGGCGAGAACTCGAGGTCTTTTGTTGGCGCCCCCTCCACCTCAAAGAAATACCGGTACATCTGCCCCAGCCGGACCGTTGTGACAGGCGTGCTGATGAAACGCAGCGCCGAGTCCGTATCGGGCACCTCCACCGTCACGTAGGAGGCGGGCTGCTTGAAGGCGGAATAGTACGCCACCACACAGTAGGTGTATGTGGCGCCTGCCGTCACCTTCAGATCCGTGTAGCGCTCCGACATGACCTTCGCGATGAACACATAGCTGTTCGGACCGCCTCCGGAGTTGCGCCAGATTTCATAGTGCAACGGAGGAATCTGCCCCGCGGGAAGCGTCCACGCGAGCGTGACGTGGGTCGTCCCACTCGCTTCCACACCCAGGTTCTCCACAGGCTGATACTGGGCCGAAGCCACCATCACCTGGCAGAGCAGACCGAGGAGCAGTATGGACAAGGATCGCTTCAAGAAACACTCATGATGATTATCGGAAAATTACGCAGGGAAAGTGTTTAATGCAAATGAACAAATCATGAACTTTTTCCACACGCACCTTGGAACCCATGCAAATTTCGCACCAGAAATGTCGCCAGAACATATCGCCGAAACAGACATTGAATCAAGGGATTTCCACGCCCCCACCCTTCCGTGTCAGATGAATGCCGTCGAAAATCCTGATCGCGTCAACATACCGTCATCGCCGGCTGTGCTGCGCCGCATGTCTCGCAGCTGAGAATGCCGCCTGAACCGCAGCGATCCATTGCGCAGGAAAACGGCTTGCATCGGTGAGCCAGGTCTCGAGGCTGGCGATCGCGCCCGCCACGCCACGCACCTCATCCACCACCGCGCAGGCGATGACAGGACCCATCCGGGGAAGCCGGACCCGCCAGTCGGGGCCGACCGCCTCGTCGAATGCACGGTGGATGGCGTCGAGCTCGCTGTCCGCCATCACCCCCTTTCGCTGCTGTGCCAGAGCCTCGGCTGCCAGAAGCAGCCTCCCGTACCGTTCCGCCGAGGCGTTCGGTGCACGTTTGACGAGTTCCTCATACAGCAGCTCCAGATGCCGTTGCATCAGGATGCTCGGCATGCCACGTGACGCCAGAACACCGGCCAGCCACTGCACCTGCGCGTCCACGATCGACTGGTCACGCTGCGTGAGCGTCGCCAGCCATGCCGAATCGCTGCTCGTGTACCGGCTGCCCCGCTCGCCGTAGCGCCATGTGAAGTAGGGATACTCCAGGAGGCAGCGCTCCCCCGCCCGAATTGCCGCATCGAGCTCCAGCGGATCGTCGGGGATGGGATGTGCTCCCGCCTCGGGATTGATGGATGTCACGAGGTGCCGGAGGGACGAGCGATCAAACGGGTGCAATGCCTCGAAGATCTGATGCACCGCGGCATAGGCCTCCAGCGCAGCGTCCAGCACTCCCCGCTCTTCCTCCGTCGTCAGGGAGAGCGTGTCGATCACCGCACAGAACGCCTGCCAGTGCTCGCGCGTTGCGGCTGCGTCCATGTCCAGGTAGGTGAGGCCGTGCAGCCGGTCCAGCGGGAATATGCGCTTCACCATGCCGGCCATGACCGCCGCCCCCATCTGGGATCCTTCGAACACGTGGAGATACCCCAGCAGCGTGATTGGTGCTTGCACGCTCCTGTGCAGGATGCTGTCCGTGAGGGTGACAGCACGTTGATGCACGGAGGGGATGTCGGGGATCGCCTGCGCGCCGAAGTGCTTCAGATCAGCCCCCAGATCGGGCAGCCGGCGAATGCCCGCCTGCCATGCAGTGATGATGCGGTCGTCCTTCGCACTGTCGAGCACGCGCTCGAGGACGCCATGGGCGATGGCCATCGCCCGGAGGTGACTGACGTAGCTCTCCACCGGCAGTGTCCCATCCGCCAACGCCCGGCTGTAGGGAAGCTGCTCAAGCTCCGCGTGGGCAACTCGTGTCGTGTCACGCAGCCGTTGTGTCAGTGTCGTGTGTACCATGGTTGTCCCTTGCGGTTGTTGATGACGACGTTCACATCATGCCGAGTTTCTTCATTTTCTCCACAAGTGTCGTACGCTTCAACCCCAGGATCGCAGCGGCATCGGTCTTGTTCTTCGTGCACCTGAGCACATGGGCGATATGCTCCCGTTCGATCTCCTGGAGCGTGCCAAGCCGCCGCCCGCCGGCCATGGTGATGACCATGTCCTCCTTCTGCGCCTGTGGCCTGGCACCCGGCGCTCGATACTCGTCCGGAAGATGCCGCGTGGTGATCACCGCTTCCTGCACCTGCGGAAGGACACGGTTGATGAGGTTCTCCAGTTCCCGGACATTCCCCTTCCATGGCTGCGCCTGCAGGGCCTGGACGACATCCTCCGAGGCTCCGGTGACCGGGGTTGTGTTGCGGGTGCGGTACCGGTCGATGAAATGCTGGATGAGAAGCGGGATGTCGGCGATCCGGTCGCGCAGCGGTGGAATGAGGATGGGGATCACGTTGAGCCGGTAGAACAGATCCTGACGGAAACGTTCCTGCCGCACCTCCTCGATGATGTCCTTGTTCGTCGCGCAGATGATGCGCACATTGACGGTGCGCGTCACCGTGTCCCCGATGCGACGGAATTCCCCCTCCTGCAGGACGCGGAGAAGCTTGGCCTGAAACGCCAGCGAGGTGTTGCTGATCTCATCGAGGAAGAGTGTGCCGTTGTGCGCCTCCTCGAACAGGCCCCGCTTGTCGGTGTAGGCGCCCGTGAAGGCACCCCGCTTGTATCCGAACAACTCGCTCTCGAGGAGGGTGTCCTGCACCGCACCGCAGTCGACGGCCACGAACTTCCCGTCCTTGCGGACTCCGTGATAGTGGATCGCCCGGGCGACGAGTTCCTTGCCGGTGCCGCTCTCACCGGAGATGAGCACACTGCCATCCGACGTGATGCCCACCTCCATGTCGCGGAACAGCTTCTGCATGGGTTGGGAGGAACCGATGATGTTCTCGAAACCGAACTGCCGCTGGGTCTCGCGGCGGAGGTAGAGGTTCTCCTCCCGAAGCTGTTCATGCATCCAGGCATTCTCCAGTGCGATGGAGGCGAGGTTGGCGAAGGCCTCGAGGAAATCGGCATCGATCGTGGAGAACCCCAGCGCCTGCATGGCGTCGGACCGGCTGTCCACATACACGGTTCCAATGATGCGCGATTTGAGCCGCATCGGGACGCAGATGATGGAGTGGATGTTGAAGTTCACCACCGATTCACGCATGCGGACATCATCGTTCTTGGAGGTGTCGGCGATGAGGATGGGGCGGCCGCCCGACACCACATCACGCAGGATGCTCCTGCTGATCTCGGATGCGTCCTCGATGGTCTCCTGCTCCACGTTGCGGGACACCTTGAGTGCGAGCTGGTCGTTCTCGAGCAGGAAGATGAGGCCCCGCTCACCGTTCATGGCGACAAGGGCGGAATCCATGATGCTCTCGAGCAGCGCCGACAGATCGTGCACAGCGATCATCTTGGCGGTGACGTCGTACAGTGTCTGGAGGTTCCGCTCGCGGATGGCGTTGGCAGCCTGCGGCGAATCCGACCGGTGCAGCAGTGCGTGCTCCCGCTGGATCTCGGCGTTGATGCGGACGTTCTCGAGGAAGCTGCGATACTGGTGGACGTCCTGGATCGATGCGGCGATGGACATCAGCTCCTCGTGTGCACGCTCGATGAAGGCCTTCGCTTCCTGCGCCTGTTTCTCCGCCCGCAGGATCCGTGCATGGTTGAAGTAGATGTCCTGCCGCCCTCCGATGATGTGCGGCACGCCGTCCACCATGGCGACGGCCTCGGTGCTGAAGAGCAGCCCCTCCGACGATCGCCCGGCCAGCAGGGCCGCCAGACCGGCATAGGAGCGCGCGAGGATCTGATGGGCGAGGAACCCGTGCTGGTCGGCCATGTCGCCGAGCCGGCGCAAGGCCTCCTGCGCGGCCTCGATGTCCTGCCGCTCACCCCGGCCCAGGTGCGCAATGCCGAGCCTGTAGAGGAACATGCAGGAGACGTTGATCTCCTCCACCTTCTGAAGCTGAGGCTCGCAACGCTTCAGCATCCGGATGGCTTCATCCACCTGCCGCTGCTCGATCAGCACACCTGCGGTGTCGATGTCGTTGGCGATGACGCCGACGCTGTTGCCTGTCCTTTCCGCGAGCTCGCGTGCCTCGACGTAGGCGGCGCCTGATTCAGCATACTGCCCCAGGAGGAACCACGCCTCCCCCAGCGATTCCAGGATCATCTCCCGGGCGTACAGATCGCCAACCTCGCGGGCGATGGTCAGCCCCTGCCGAAGGTGATGGATCGCATCGGTGTAACGCCCGAGCGTCGTTTCGCACTGGCCAAGCGCGTGGCAGGTGATGGCGATGAGGCGGCGATCGGCGATGCGGGTGAACATCTCGAGCGCCTGCTGATAGCAGGCGTAGGCCTCCTCGATCCGCCCAAGCTGGAAGAGCTGCCGGCCGGCATTGCCCACCGCGCGTGCCACCCCGCGGACAAACCCGAGGGACTCGAAGCGTTCGCGCGCGCGTTCGAAGCAGGCAAGCGCCTCATCAGGGCGCTTCAACACGGAGTAATGCACCAGGCCGATGTCGATGAGGAGATTGCCCTCATCCAGCGGGGCATCCCCCGCAGCGTATTTCTCGAGTGCCTGCTGATAGTGCTGCAGGACAGCCTCGCCAGGATGGAGCCGATAGTCGCAGAATCCGATCTTCTGATGACACCACGCCTCGCCGAGTGTGTCCCGCGAAGCCCGGTAGTAGCCCAGCGCCTTCTCCGCGCTCTTCCGTGCCCGCTCGAAATCACCACCCGACAGATGAAACTCCGCCTGCCGCCGAAACACGCGGGCCAGCCGCCGGGGATGTCCGAGCTGGGCGCCGAGGATGAGCAGTTCCTCGATGGCCTCCTGCGCAGCGGTCCGGTTGCCGAGGAGATCGTCGATTTCCGTCAGCGTCTCAAGCAGATCGAAGCGGCGTTCCCCATCCTCGCGTGAGTCACAGAGCTCCAGCGCCTGCTCGAAGAGCCGCCGGGCGCCGGCCACATCGTAGCGCCGTCGCAGGTCGGCCGCGGTCAGCAGGTGCGGAAGCGCCCTGGACGGGTCGCTCGAGCGGTACAGGTGATGGGCCAGGGCCTCGGCATCGACCGGCTCCCGCACCTCGAGCCATGACGCGAAGCGGTCGTGGAGTGGACGCGCTCCGGCATCCGGCATCGCCACGATGGTGCGCAGGGTGTCGCTGGATGGCCGCAGATGGACCCCGTCGAACACCGCGCACTCCGCTGCCTGAAGCGCAGCGATGCCTGCCAGCACCCCCTCGTGACGGCAGTCGAGCACGTGGGCCATCGCGGAGATGTGCACGGCAGCAGGAGCCAGGCACAGCACCGACAGCACATGCCGGGACCATGCGTCGAGCTGGGACACACGGCGCTCCAGAAAGCCGCGTTCATTCGACGGCAGGAACTGCGCAAGGTTGTCCCGCTCATGGACGATCCATCCGTCGGGTGTGCGCTCGAGGATGCCGTCGGCGATGCAGAAGTCCAGCAGCTCACGAAGCGTCCCGGGGATGCCACGGGACTGGCGGTTCAGCACGGCCACGAGCGATGGCGAGATGACGGCGCCGAACATCGCCTCGATGACGCCGGTCACCTGTGCCGCATTCCATGGTTGCAGCGATATCACTGTCGTTCCGGCGGTGTCGAGCGTCGGCTCCTCGGTGAGGAAGCGTGCATCACCCGTCGTGGCCACCACGAGGAACAGACGCACGGAGGGATTGGCCTGTGCATGCCCCACGAGGTACTGGAGGAACTCCAGCGAGAAGGCGTCCGCCTGATCCACATCGTCGGCGACAAGCGTGACGTGATCGGCCGAGGTCAGGAGCACGACTGCGGCATGAAGGATGCGGATCCTCCTGCCCTCATCGTCGAGGCCGGCAAGTGGTTCGGGCACCATGCCGGGAAAGGCATCCGGGAAGGCCGAGCCCATCACGCGGCGCGCCTCGGCGCCCGGCGTGCCATCCGCGGGGACTGGCAGGGCCTGGAGCGCCGCGATCACCGGTGCGAAGGCACTGTCCGTCGCCGTGAACGAGAGGCACACAGGCTGCCCGCCACGCACCTGGATCTCAGTGCGGATGTCCCGCAGGAGCTGCGACTTTCCGATGCCCGGCGGACCGGTGACGACAAGGAACTGCGATGCGGATTCCGACTGGCCGAGGAGTTCAAGCGCCTTCGCCAGTTCGGTGGAGCGGGGGATGACGGGCATCGGCACCGCCAGCTCCAATGCGGTGGCAGCCTCCACCGGTCGCCCAAGGAAGGTGCCCACCTCGCGGTGAAGCGCCAGTGCGCTGCGGAAGCGGTAGGCCGGATCACGCGCCGCCAGAGCGGCGATCCATCCACGAAGAACATCGGACACGGGCAGCACCGACGTGTCGACATCCTGCAACAGGTGCGCCCGGACCACCTCCAGCGAGGTCCCCCCCGTGTGTGGAGGCTCACCCGTCAGCAGTTCGAATGCCACACAGCCAAGGGAGTACAGATCCGATGCAGGAGTGGCCCTCTCCCGCCGGAGCACCTCGGGAGCCATGTAGGCCAGGGTGCCGGAGACCGTCCCGCTGCTGCCACGCTGCTGAGCGAGGCCGAAGTCCATGAGATGCACCATACGTCCGCCTCCGGCGTCGGTGGTGATGATGATGTTGTCGGGCTTGATGTCGCCGTGCACCAGGGTCCGCTCGTGGACATGGTGCAGCACCATGGAGACGTCGGCGAGGAATTCCGCGAAGCGTTGCTCATCGATGCGCCCCGCGTCATCAAGGAACATGGCCCGATCCACCGGAACACCATCGATCCAGTCCATCGAGTAGTAGTGCCGTCCATCGGGGAGCCGGCCGAAGTCGTGGACCGCGACAAGATTCGGGTGGGTGAGCTCGCGCAGCATGCGGAACTCCGCCTCGATGCTGCCCGCCAGAGCGGCGGACCCGTCATGCAACACCTTGACGGCGACCCTGTCGTCGCGGCTGTCACGCGCGGAGAAGACCATGCCCTGCCGACCTGAACCGATGTGGGCGGCATCATGAAACCCCAGGGCGTGGAGTTCCTCGGCCGTTGCGGCGATGAGTTCCGGCGTCACCACAGCTCGTCCCTCGTCTCACGCGTCATGAGCTCGTAGGTGGCGGCCACCGGATCCCTGCCCTCGAACAGGATGTTGTACACCTCGCGAGTGATGGGCATGTCGACCCCGGCACGCTGCGCCAGTGCGTGCGCCGAGATGGTGGTCTCCACCCCCTCGGCCACCATGGTCATACCGGCGAGCACCTCGGTGAGGGAGCGACCCCGCCCGATCTCTTCACCCACATGCCGGTTGCGCGAGTGCCGACTCATGGTGGTGACGATGAGATCTCCCAGTCCGGAAAGCCCGGCGAAGGTGTGTGGATCGGCGCCAAGCACCGTTCCGAGGCGGCGCATCTCCGCGATGCCACGGGTGATGAGGGCGGCCTTCGTGTTGTCCCCGAATCCTGCGCCATCGCAGATCCCAGCGCCGATCGAGATCACGTTTTTCAGCGATCCCCCGAGCTCCACTCCCACCACGTCCGTGCTTCCGTAGATGCGGAAATACTCCGTCCCGAACGCGCTCTGGACCAGCCGCGTCGTTCCGGCGTCCACCGAGGCACAGACCACCGTGGTCGCTTTGCCCGTGCTCACCTCCTCCGCATGAGAGGGACCGGAGAGCACCGCATAGCTGGAGCCGTCGCAGTGGGGCAGGATCTCCCGGAACAGCTCCGACATGCGCAGGAGCGACCCCTTTTCTATCCCCTTGGTGACGTTGACCAGCGCTTTCGGACAGCATGCGCCACACTCGGGTGCGGAAAAGACACTCCGAACAAACTGCGCAGGCGTGGCATTCACGATCATGTCGCAGCCACAGACGGCATACCGGAGGCTGCGCGTGACGGTGATGGTTGCGGGCAGGTGAACATCCGGGAGGTAGGCCGGGTTCGTCCGTGTGTCACGCATGCAGCGGGCATCATCGTCCGACCACGACCACAGAATCACATCATGGCCGTTCCCCGCCAGCACCACGGCAAGCGTGGTGCCCCAACTTCCAGCACCGATGACTCCGATCTTCATAGCTCACCGAATGGAATGTGTGTGTTACACGGCGGTGCCTGGGCCACAGGCACGTCACCTGTCGAATGTCGGGTGTCAGAGAAACATTTTCATGGAACCGCTCAGCCTGTGGCCGATGATCTTCAGCTTGTGGAAACGGTTCTCGTTGCCGGCCACGAGCCTGCGGATGTTGGAGCGGTGCGTGAAGACGAGGAGTGCCGCGGTGATGATGCTGAAGACGATGAGCGTGTCGTAGCTCGGTATCGGCACATGAAACACATTGAAACGGACGAACAGCGTCGTCGGGAAGGCGGTTGCCGCACTGATCGAACCGAGCGACACATAGCCTGTGGAAAACAACACCAGGAGAAACACGATCACGGAGACGGACACATCAACAGGCGCGATGCCGATGAGCATGCCGAGGGCGGTGTTGATCCCCTTGCCGCCCTTGAAATTCAGGAACACGGAAAAGATGTGTCCGGCTGTCGCTGCGAGACCGGCAATGATCTGAACCACGGTGAAGTCGTCGAAGGGGGTCCGGTTGTTGAAGGGGAAATCCCCGTAATGCAGACGGGCGATCAGCAACACCGCGGCAAGGCCCTTCATGATGTCACCGATCTGGACCACGGTTCCCCACTTCCATCCGAGAAGACGGAAGGCGTTGGTGCTCCCGATGTTCCCGCTTCCGAAATTTCTGATGTCCACGCCCTTCACCAGGCGCGAAACGATGAGTCCTGTCGGGATCGACCCGATGACGTAACTGAGGATGATGATGAGGCTGAGAAGATACATGTCACTCCAAAAGCAGGTTGGACAGAGGGACGCAGATCACATGTCGACACATTTCGTCCTCAAATATGCCGTTCACAAAACTACGGAAATGTCCACATGTGTCAAAATATTGTCACGGGAAATCCGAGGGGGAAAATCCGGATTCCACTCTCATTCGGCGGCACCGACGTTTTGCCTCCGCCCTTGAGGTGTGTCGCGTTCTGCCCTATGTTGCACCACACGTTCAACCAGATCTGCCATGACCCACCGCCACCATATTCCACCGACTTCTTTCGCCAATTCGCATGACCTGGGCCGCATGGCATCGATCCTGGTTGTGGTGCTCGCAGGTTTTCGCTTCATCGGTCTCGGGTTCGGTGAACTGCAGCCATGGGACGAGGGGCTTTATGCCCTGCGCTCCCTCGCCGCCACCCGCTTCGGTGCATGGTGGGATCAGGCCCCATGGATGCCGGGTGGGCCGTACTATTGCGGGCATCCACCGTTGCAGGTGTGGCTCTCATCGCTCATCACGCTTCTCACCGGGCCGCACCTGTGGGCGTTCCGCATCGTGCCCGCCGCCGCCGGTGCCGCTCTCGTCATCCTCTTCTGGATCTTCTCACGTCGATGGAGCGGTGACCGTGCCGTCCGGATGCTGCTCACCGCCTTCGTCGCCGTCAACCCGCTCCTGCTGTGGCACTCCCGCCAGGGGCAGCTCGATTCCCTGCTGTCGCTGCTCATGCTTGCATCGCTTGAACTGGGCCGGCGATCCCTCGAGGAACCGTCCTGGAGGGGAACGATCACTGCCGGAGTGCTTCTGGGCCTCGCGCTCCTCACCAAGTTCCTGTTCGCCTTCAGCATTCCCGCGGCGCTCTTCATCGCTGCCTTCATGGCCCCGCGTCGTACCTGGCCTCGCCGCATCATTGTCAGTGTCACCATGGTGCTTGTCTCGCTCCCCGTCTGGCTGCCATGGTTCCTTTCCTTCACCGCCGCACACGGACAGGGCGATCCCTTCTTCCTGCTCTCCGAGGCGATGCCCTTTGGAGCCACACTCGCGGGGCGTGAGGGGACGCTCCACAGCATCGGCGCAGCGTTCTATCCGAACCAGCTCGTCGTCCACCTGTCCTTCCTCCTCCCCGTCGCGGTGTGGGGATGCATCCGCCCGCTTCGCGGCGACACGCGGCTCCGGCCCTTCGTCGTGTTCCTTGTGGTGCAGCTCGCCGCCCTGGGTGTGATGGCGTCCCGCTTCACCGCCTACCTCGTGCCTGTCATCCCCGTGGCAATTGCTCTCACGGCGGCTCCGCTCGAGGCGCTCCCCTCACTCCCCCGGCCCCGCCAGCCCATCCTCCTTGTGCTCATGCTGGCCCTGGCTGTCTGGGGCATGTCCCCCGGTCTCCGCGTGGCGGTCAAGTCGCTGACTGCGGGCCCGCCTGCGGCTCCGGTGATCATCGCCGCGCTGGCCTTCGCGGCGGCGGTCACTGTCGGGGCCGCCCTGATGCGATGGCTCACGGCGCGGACCTTCTGGCGGACCATGCTCACCGCCGCCGTCGCGGCGCTGGCGGTGCAGTCCATGGTGCAGATCTGGATCATCGATCCCGACGTCTGCACCCCCGGCGCCGGCGCAACGGCAACATTCGCCCGTTCGATGCACGTGCCCACCGTGGTGATCATCGGGAACAGGGACAACCCGCAGATGAGCTGGTACCTGGATGGCGCAGATCTTGGCTGGCCGCAGGGCACCGCCACGCAATGGGTGCGCATGGAGCCACGCCTCATCCCGACCGTCTCCCTTCGGGATTCCCTCACACGGCGTGCCGCACCGGGAGGACTCGGGATCATTCTGGAACGCGACGACACCGACGACATCCGTGCATCCATGCTGCCGGACAATGCGCGCCTGCTTCTCGAGCAGCGGGGGTATTCCACATGGATCGTGTCACCGTCGGCGGTTCCACCGCATGGAGCCGGCGGATCGTGACACAGCACATCCCGCCTCCGGAGACGGTCGGCAGTGTGTGCAGGAGGAGTGATTGATCAGAAGAGTTTCATCACGGTCAGCGTGTCGGTGGTGCTGTTCACCGTGCCGACGGCGCTGATCCAGTGTCCATCGTGCGAGATGGATGCCTGCACATTGTGCGGGAGCAGGCGCGCCAGAGGCAGCCCCGTGAGCGTCGCGAGCCAGATGTCGCCGCTTCCGGTTTCATACACCATCTGCCGCTGGCTCACGACGGGGTTGATGTCGAAATCCATGAGATGCCCCTCCACCAGCACGCCACTGCGCCCTGTCATGAGCGTGTCGACCACCAGCCCGCGGCCATCGCGCAGGAAGAGCAGCACCTTGTCCCGGGCTGTCGCCGCCCCGGCATAGCCGAACACGTTGATGCGGGCATGCCAGGGGAAGCGGAATGCCACAGGGGTCACCGTGAGCATGTGGAGCATCCGCCCCGCGAAGTCATACTCCAGCACTGCTCCGTCGGACAGACGCACTGCATAGGAGGATGATGACGTGAGCGCGATGTCGAGCACCGAGGCGGTGGTGGCCGTGTCGAGAAGGACGGCCATGGCGCCCGGCTGCCACGGAACGGATGCGTAGGCAATGGAACCGACCACGAGTCGACCGGCGGAACTGGCCGCGTAGACGTAGAGCGAGGTGTCGGCGGCGAAGCTCACATGCACAGGATTCAGACCAGTGCGCGGGGGCAGGTACACGGCGAGCTCCGTGCCCGCGGTCGAGTAAAACGTGAGCCCGTTGCCATTGGTGACGATGTGCCCCTCCCGGTCAATCCAGTAGCGTGTTGCGAGCGTCCCGAGCGGCAGAGGGATGACGGTGCGCCTCCCGGTGGAGCGATGCAGCACGACGAAGGACGAGATGGGAAGCTGCTGCACAGGGATGGATCCCTGCTCATCCGGATTGTCGTACATGGCTGCGACAATGATGCTGTCGTCCGCAGTCCACTGCGGGTGAAAAAAATGCGTGCGATGGACAGGTCCGTCCTCCGAGCAGCCGGCGATGAGCACGAGCAACAGAATGGCCGCAATGCGAGGAAGCCGGTGGATGCGTGGAAGAACAGCAGGGCCGGTATGGTGGAGAGTGGTGCCGGTCATGGTCATTTCGATTCATCCGGCGGTGGTGGCGGAGTCGGGCGCCGGGGCGGATTGCGCTGGAGCTCATCCAACAGCACCTCGATGGCCTTGTCAAGCGAGGGATCGATCCCGCGTGCCACCTGATCGGGACGGTCGATGACCTCGATGTCGGGCGTCACACCCTCGTTCTCGATGATCCAGTTGCCCTCGGGATCGAAGATGCGGAAGGTGGGGATGTTGAGCGATCCACCATCGACGAAGCCGGGATTGCCGGAGAGGCCGATGAGGCCGCCCCAGGTGCGCGTCCCGATGAGCTTGCCCATGCCGAGCCTGCGGAAATAGTACGGCAATGCATCACCACCGGAACTCGAGTACCCGTTCATGAGGCACACCTTGGGACCGGCATGAAAGACGTCCGGTGCGGTGAAGGGTTCGAGGCCGCGACGGGCCCAGTAGTTGAGCGGTTCGCGCCCGAGCACCGCAGCCATGTTGTAGGGGATGAACCCGCCGCCATTGTAGCGGTCATCGATGATGAGCGCCTCCTTGCGGGCCTGGGGATAGAACCATTTGAACAGCTCACGGTTTCCCTCTGCTGCCGTGTTGGGCAGCCAGATGTAGCCGATGCGCCCGCCGGACATCTTCTCCACATGCTCGCGGTTCGCACGCACCCATTCCAGCGTGCGCAGTTCCGTCTCGGATGCGATCGTTTCAACCCACAGATCGCGCGCCCCCTGCCGCGTCGGCTTGGAGTTGACCGTGATCTGCACGGCCCTGCCGGCCTTGTTCTCGAGCAAGCGCCAGGGGTTGTCGGTGCTCTTCACCTCCTGCCCGTCGATCGCAATGAGGTAGTCACCCTCGCGGACGGTGACTCCGGGTTCTGTGAGTGGCGAGCGCCACATCCGGTGCCAGTTCTCCCCGCGGAAGATCCGTGCAATGCGGTGGTATGCGGAGCCATCGTCCGCGAATTCGCAGCCCAGCATGCCGCCCTCCACACGGCGCACCCGCGGCTCGTCACCCGGCGCCACATACGTGTGCCCGGCGTTGAGCTCCGAGATCATCTCGCCGATGATGAAGTCCAGGTCGTTGCGGCGGGCGACGAACGGGATCAACTGCCCGTAGCGTTCACGCATCGCCGGCCAGTCCAGTCCATGCATGGCGGGGTCGTAGAACCAGTCCCGCATCAGCCGCCATGCATCGTTGAAGATCTGTGCCCACTCCTTTCTCGGTTCGATGCGCATCTGCATGTCCGACAGATCGAGTTGGCCGTCGGTGGATTTCTGGTTTGGCCGGGCCTCGACGATGGAGTACCGCCCTCCCGATGAGGCGATGATGCTGGACAGGTCACCGCTCACATCGTATCCGTCGATGCCGCTCATCACCTCCTCCTCCTTCTGCTTCTCGAGATCGTAGCGCAGGAGCTTCTGGCCGGCAGGATCGGCCTTGAGATACAGCACGCATCCCTTGCCGGCGCGCAGGGCGTTGTAGTTCCCCGATGCCGACTGCAGAGCCACGACCCGCTCGGCGAAGCCGTTCACATCGATCTCGACCCGCGGCGGCTGTGTGTCCTTCCCCGGCTCCGCCGGCTTGTCCTTCGTCACCGCCTCGTCGTCGTTGCGGAAGGGCCGCAGCGGCGGCGTGGCGTCGGTGAGCGTCCCGCAATACACGCGCGCGGCGTTCGTGTACACGTAGGTGAACTCATAGGCGCTGAACTGCAGGTTGAAGTCGCGCGTGGAGAGAAAGTACAGATATCGGCCGTCGGGGGAGAAGACGGGGCTGTAGTCGTTGGAGTTGCCCGAGCTCAGGAGGGACTTCCGCTTCTGTTCCAGGGAGTAGACCCAGATGCCGGTGAGGCCGCTTGGGGCGGCATTCGTGTACGTGAGCCAGCGGCTGTCGGGCGACCAGGCGTAGTGTGTGATGTCGGCGCGCGTGCCCGTATCCACATCCATCACGTCGCCCGAGGCGACATCAACGACGTGAAGCACATGCGTCTTGTCGGCGAAGGCGAGTTTGCGGCTGTCGGGCGACCACACGGGCTCGAACAACCAGCCGGCGGGTTGGTTTGTCAGGCGGCGGGGTGTGCCCGATCCATCGGCATTGCGCAGCCAGATCTGATACTCACCGGTCTCGTCGCTGAGATACGCGATCGTCCTGCCATCGGGCGACCAGGATGGATCAATGTCACGGATGCCCTGGGAGTTGGTGAGATTGCGCGTCACACCGTTCTTCGCCGGAACCGTCCAGATGTCGCCGCGCGCTTCGAACAGGGCGCGCTTCGCCGTGGGTGAGAGCGAGTACGAGGTGATCCGATCACCCACGTTCCGGAAATACGGGAGCGTGAGCTTGTTGTCGGAGTGGATGGTGATGTCGACGCGTCGCGTCTGTCGTGTGGCCGGATCGAGGACCCACAGCCAGCCACCGCATTGGTAGACGATGCCTCCAGGTCCTGCACTCGGCCACAGCACGTCGTAATCGTTGTGGTTGGTGATCTTCACCGGCTGACGCGTCGCAAGGTCGAGGGCAAAGATGTTGAGTGTGTGTTCCCGGTCGGAGGTGAAGTAGATCGTGTTGCCGATCCACATGGGCATGTTGTCGGTCATCCGATGGTCGGTGAGTCGTTCCGCTGTGGTGTCCTGGAGGTTGAAGATCCAGATGTCCTGGGCACGACCGCCGCGTGTGCGTTTCCATGTGCGCCACTCACGTTCGATGGGGGTGTAGACGATGCTCCTTCCATCGGGCGAGAACTCGCCGGACCCCGCCTCGGGAATGGCAAGGGCCGTCTCGATTCCGCCGGTCATGCTCACCGTATAGTACCTGCCCATGCGCTCGCCCCATGGGGTGCGGTTGGCCCGGAACAGGATGCGCGTACCGTCAGGAGTCCAGCCAAGCACCTGGTAGTCGTACCCGCCACGCGGGGGCATCGGGCCGACATCGTTGTACCAGGTGAGCTGGCGGGGCTCGCCACCGTCCGCCGGCATGACGTACACCTGCCGTGTGCCGCTGTACTCCGCGGAGAATGCGATCCAGCGTCCATCGGGGCTGTACTTGGGGAAGAGCTCCTGTCCCTCGTGCGACGTGAGCTGGCGCGCCACACCGCCCGCAGCGGGGACGGTCCAGATGTCGCCTGCGTAGACGAAGGCGATGGAGCCGTTCGAGATGTCCGGGAAACGCAGAAGGCGTGCACCGCCATCCTGGGCGGTGGCGGAGGATGCGATCACGAGGAGGCAGCTAAGGAGAAACACGGGACGGATGCGGCGGAGGAATGCAAGGGACATGATGGTGCACCTGAAATCAATGGTTCATGGACCGGTGTCAAAAAAAGTACGACATTCTACGGTCACCACAAATCATGGTTGCAGTTCGGCATCCAATCCAACGGGGACACCCACACCCGCAGCACACCGGCGATCCTCTCCGGAACGGCAGACGCGACACCTTGCCCGGGGTGCCCGTCGGTGTTGTCATCGATGCTCTGGTTGTTCCACGCGAGTGCCGACAGGCGGCCATGTCATCGACAGATGTGCATGAAGGTGGTCACCCTCTCCCGATCCAGTGTGATGTGGATGAG
>CAYUYM010000011.1:0-33394 GCA_964449305.1 uncultured Chromatiales bacterium
CGGCACGGCCTTCACTCCGTGATTCCGCCGCCTGCGACCTGCCGTGAACGATCACAAATTCCTTGTATGCATCCATGCCTTCATCATTGCTCACAAGCAGTTCTGTCTCAAACCACCCCACCGGAATGCTGTCCAAGTACGTCTCGTTGGGAAATACAAGACCGCCGTCGATCATCCGGGAGAGCTGTTCCACAAGGTGTATGGAGATGAACTGCGTCGGATAGTTCCCCCGCACCGGGACATCTTCCATGGTGTTGCCAGATGGAGTGGCGAAGTGCAGGGCGCGGTCCCAGGAATCGGTGAAGAAGACGATCCGGGCACAGTCCTTGTCATCGCCTGCGCCAGCACGTTTCCCGCGCAGCGCCCGGCCGATCATCTGCGTCATGAGGATGGGGCTCTTCGTTTCACGCGTGATCATCACCGTCCGCACTTCCGGGACATCGGTTCCTTCGGTAAGCATTTTTACGTTGATGAGAACGTCCAATTCACCCGACCGAAACCGCTGGAGTATCCGCGCATTGTCCGATGCCTGACGCACGTTCCGCTCAGCAACCGTCGCGCCCCGGGAATCGACATGCGAATACACCGCATCCGCTTTGACGCCGTGCTTTACGAGCTTCTCCTTCATGTAGACGCATTGATGCCAGCGATCGACAAAGATGAGCGTCTTGCCATAGGTGCTTCTGTTCTGAAGGAAATCATGAACGATCATGTCGTTTCGTGGCGCGTCGTTTGCGAGTCGATCGACGACATCCTCAGGCAGGTCGGTGTGCATCTTCATGATCTGATCATACACCTTGTCTGAAACGGTGAACTCCCGCCCCGTTTTCCGCTGGATGTACAGCGGAACAGCAAGAATGTTCTGCCGCGTCAGCGAGGCCTTGTCTGCCTCGTAGATGATGCCCTTGCGCTCGAACATCTCGGTGGCGAAGATCTCGTGCAGCCAGCCACGACGGCGTTCGTCATTGTATGTCGGTGTCGCCGTCAGCCCAAGGAAGCTCACTGTCGGGACCACCTGTCGTATGCCTCTACCATTAACTGCTCCACCAATCAGGAGATTCCTGCATCCAAAAGCCGGCGCATGATGGGCCTCATCGATCACGACAAACAGACCATCACTGCCTGCCCGTGCAATGAACGCCTCAAACGCCGTCCGGCGCTTCCGACCGGCATTGTCGCGGGCGTCGGTCTCCCAATTGCTGATCGCGGATTGTGTGGTGATGATGAGTACATCGTCATCCGTGTCAATGGAACTCACCGGGGAATGCATGGGATTGCCGGAGACAAGACGCAGACGCAGCGTTTCACGCTTGTTGACCTCATGGATGTTCCTGAGAAACTCCTCCATGGCCTGCTCGAGCAGATGCGACGTGTGCGCCAACCAGAGCACGCGGACGCCGGCCGAAAGCACGTTCCGGCATATCCAGTTGACGGCTGTGAAGGTCTTGCCTCCTCCAGTCGGCAGGACAAGCATCCCTGATCGATGACGATCCGATGGAAAAGTGAACAACCGCGACATGCAGGTGAATGCCTCCTTCTGGTGCGGGAAGGGGCGTCGAGGCAGGTCGTGCTGATGAATGGCCCGGTGTTGTGCAAGGTTGATGGTATGGAACATGGTGGTACACCGCGTTGAAGAAGAAGGTTATCAAGGAATCACGTCGGGCTTGGGGCGGCTGCGACGCGTGTCAGCGCCAAAGGGCGGCAAAATCGATGTCGATGCCGAGGTGGAGATGTGTGGAGGTCCGCGTTTCCGTGGAGGTGTCGCCGGCCCCTGCGGCGGAAGCGGGGATGATGCGATCCGTGGTTGCGATGCCGAGCTCAAGCCGACCGTGCAGCCAGGGCAGCAACGGACTGCGGATGCCGGCAGCGAACAGCGAGTAGCTGTCCTGCGGCTCATAATCACCAAGGAAACGGATCTCGATGGCTGTCCCCGCACGAAGCACGATGTAGGGGTCAATCTCCACCTCATGGGGAAACACATGGCCGGCAATGGCGAAGCCCCATTTCGCTTGGGATGGATGATTGGACCAGCTCCCCGCATGCGTGGCATTCATGCCAACCTCCAGATGCCCCCAGCGGAACCCGATCTCGTAGAGCATGCCGATGGGCATCCCCACACCGGCATGCAGCAGTGGTGTGAGAAGGGTGGGATGTTGCCGGAAGAAGCTCCGGTCGGCTTCGGCGCGCACAGCACGGGCGGAGTCCTCCGCGTGCTGTTCGGCCGCCCTCCGCCGCTCAAGCTCAGCCGTGCGGCGTGCGTCGTACTCTGCAGCCATGGATGCCGAGTGAACCACATGGGTCGCTGCACGAGGATCGGTCACGGGGGCGACGTCGATCCGGAGGATCATGTCGCGCCGCAGATCAATGGTGTCCGACCGGAAGACAACCCGGACGACGGCTGCCGTTGAATCCACGACGCGGACGCCCATGTAGGCGCGGCCATTGAGGAGGTAGACATCATCGGCGTGCGCCACAATCGGGAGCAGGACGGCCAGGAACAGAAGGATTCGTGTCATGGGCGGGCGTGGAGACGTGGAGGAGTTGACGAGTTCAATAGTTCAATAGTCGAATACGTTGCACCCCGCCACACCATCAGCGCAATCGCTCGACGACCGCTTCTCCGCCCCGCTGTCCACTACCCTCGTCTCTCCTCCGGCAGCACTCCTTCGGTGCTTGCGACGATCACCGAGCCGGCCGCGTCGCCGGTGATGTTGGGAACGGTGCGACACATGTCGAGGAAGCGGTCGACGCCGAGGATGAGCGCGATGCCCTCCTCCGGCACCCCCACCGAGCGCAGCACGATGAGGAGCATGATGATGCCCACGGCGGGCACGGGCGCCGTGCCGATCGATGCCAGCGTGGCGGTGAGGACCACGGTGAGCTGCTGGCCGAGCGTGAGATCCATGCCATACACCTGCGCGATGAACAGCGTCGCCACGCCCTGATACAGCGCCGTCCCATCCATGTTCACCGTGGCGCCGAGTGGCAGCACAAAGCTCGTCACAGACTTGGGCACGCCGAGCCTTGCCGTGCATTCAAAATTCACCGGCAGCGTCGCCGCCGAGCTGCATGTGGAGAAGCCCACAAGCTGTGCGGGACGCATCTCGCGGAAGAAGCGGCGCAGCGACACCTTCCGCGCAAAGAGCTTCAGAAAGACCGGATACACCACCACGGTCTGCAACAGCAGCCCCACGACCACGGTGACCACGTACCACAGCAGCGGGCGCAGCACACCAAAGCCGAACTCGCCGACCACGGCCGAGATGAGCGCAAACACGCACACGGGCGCGATCTTCATCACCGCCTCCACCATGCGGATCATCGTGTCGCTCACCGCATCGAGAAAGGTCACAACGGTGTGCATCTTCCCCCTGTCGATGAGCAGCAGCGCAACTCCGAAGAACAGCGAGAAGAAGATGATGGACAGCATGTCGCCCTCGGCGATTGCCGCAACCGGGTTCTTCGGCACCAAGTCGGTGAAGAACTGGAGGATGTCGAAGTCGAGATGCTGGTCGATCCTCGCCGATGCATCGTGCGAATAGACCGACAGCAGGCGGTCGCGCGATGCCTGATCCATCTGGTGCCCCGGCTGCACCACGTTGCCCACGGCCAGCCCGAGGCTGATGGCGATGGCCGTCGTGGTCATGAAATACGCGATCGCCTTGCCACCCATCCGTGCCATGCGGCCGATCTCCTGCAGACTTGCGACGCCCACGATGAGCGAGGCGATCACGAGCGGGATGGAAATCATCATGAGGAGACGGATGAAGATGTCGCCCACCGGCTTGATCACCGTGGCCACCGTCCGCTCCTTCGTCACTGCTGTCACACCGGCGTACGCCGCCTCCACGCCGTTCACCACCACGCGCAGCGCAACGGTGCGCCCCGCATCCACCAGCTCCCGATGCTTCTTCACCACGGCGAGCTGATCGTCGGGACCGAAGGCGTACTCCGTGCTGTCGCTCACCAGGGTGATCGCGCTCCAGTCATGGACCGCGAACTCCGCACCTCCGGCCGGGGTGATCAACAGGGTGTGCGTGTCGACATGGAACACGGAGCCGAAGATGGCGCCGAGAAGCAGGCCGAGAAGCATCTGGATGTGGAGCTTGGGACGACGGAATTTCATACGCTTCCCCATTGAGCGGTGGAAAGTGTGGCAAGATACGCATTTCCTCCCGATGGGAGGCATCGCGGATTCCATTCAGCATGAAAGGAACGATCCACCCGATGATGTGTCGAACAAACGTCGGGTGATCTTCAACGCGGTCCATCACCGCCCTCCGCCGACACCATAATATCCTGGAGAGTGTCATGAACCCATCGTTCCGGATTGTCTTCACCGCCTTGGTGCTGCTCCTCCCCGTGAGCCGGGCCTTTGCCAACGGGGCCCTCGTGGTGGATGCAGGGAAGAACACCTGCGTCCCCATGGTCGCCACCGCCGTGGTGGTGCATGTGGAGGACCAGGTGGCCGTGGTCACAACCACACAGACCTTCCGCAACACCCTGGGGCGCACGGTGTCCGTGATGTATGCCTTCCCCCTGCCCGAGGGGGCGTCGGCCACACGGCTGCGCTGGTTCAACAAGGGCCAGTGGTGGACGGCGAGCTTCGAGACCCGCCCCGATTCTGTCGGGACTCCGGGAACGCCTGACTACATGCACAAGAATCTGAAGACGTGGCTTGGCCCGGCACCACTGACCATGACCTTCGACAGTCTGCTCCGCATCAACGAGAATCTGACGGTTGAGCTCACCTATGTCCAGCTTCTGCCCTACAAGAACGGGTTCGTGTCCTACACCTACCCGAATGACTACACGTTGATTCAGAACTCGTCGATCGCGGAGCAGACCTTTGTTTTCGAGCTGCATTCCTCACGGACCATCGAAGCGATGACGTTGACAAGCCACACCCCCACGGCCGACAGTACCGAGGGCACGCACGCCATGGTGGCCACGGCGACATCAAACGCCCCCTGCAAAACGAACTACACCGTGCAGTACCGGCTGTCACTGGCAAAGCTCGGGATGTTCGGGTACAGCACGAAGCGCGATTCCACACACGGGGCGTTCACCTTCATCGTGGAACCCGATCCCTCGACCACGGACATCGTGAAGAAGAACTTCTGCCTCATCATCGACCGATCCGGCAGCATGTCCACCGCCAACAAGATGCAGCAGGCAATCGACGCGGCCTGCTTCATCGTGGAGAATCTCAATCCCGGTGACATGTTCAACCTCGTGGAATACAACTCCTACGTCAGTTCCTTCAAGACCGGTCTGACGTCCTACACACCGACGTCGAAGGTGGCGGCGATTGCCTGGCTCTGCAATCTGCAGGCGAGCGGATCCACCAACATTGAGGGGGCGTTGACCACAGCCATCCAGCAGTTCTCGAACGTCCCGCAGGAGAACGCGAACATCATCATCTTCCTCACCGACGGGCAGCCCACGGTGGGCCTCACCGACAGGGGCGCCATTGTCAGCAGCGTGCGGGGAAGGATCGCCCAGACGGGGCGCAGGATCACGCTGTTCACCTTCGGGATCGGCACGGACGTGGACAGGCTGCTCCTCGAGCAGCTTGCCGCGCAAAACTCCGGCATCGCCGAGATGCTGGGCACGGATGCTGTCCGATCACGCATCTCGGACTTCTACACCACCATCCGCAACCCCGTGCTGATCGATCCCCATGTGGAATTCTCCTCCACGCGCGTGACGGACGTGTATCCCGCCACGCTGCCGAATCTCTACAAGGGTCAGCAGATGATCATCACCGGCCGGTACGAGCTCCCGCTGCCCATGGTCACCGCCACCTTCTCGGGCACCGCCTTCGGGCAGCCTGTGGTGTACACCTACGACATGTCCCTCGCAGACACGGTGGCCCCGACGTATCTCTTCATCCCGAAACTCTGGGCAAAGATGGCGATTGATCACCTGCTCGGCATCTACAACGGGCTCGATCCCGAGTCCGACAGGGCAAAGGAATTCAAGGCCGAGATCATCCGCATCAGCCTGGCCTACGGCGTGATCAGCCCGTTCACATCGTTTTCGAGCACACCGACGGACGTGGAGGCTCCCGACGCCGCCCCTCCAGCCGCCGTCGAGGGCTTCCGCCTGCTCGGCAACCATCCGAACCCCTTCAACCCGGGAACCACCATCCGCTTCCATGTGGACACGCCCCTGCACCGCAGCGTGACGATCCGCATCCACGACGCGATGGGGCGCCTGCTGCGCGTGCTTGCCGTCGATGTGACCTTCGCCGGCGACTACCAGGTCTGGTGGGATGGTCTCGACAGCGAGGGCCGCGCCCTCCCCTCCGGCACCTATGTCTATGTGGTGGATTTCGGCGGCACCACCCTCAGCGGACGCATGCAGATGCTGCGATAAGCTGTGCGCGGGGGCATCCCGGCAGCGTTTTCAGCGTTGGCATCGGAAGGACTCGAGCAGCCATCAGCCACCGCCCAGCCGTCCCTCCGTCATCATGCCCGCGAAGGCGGGCATCCATGGTACCTCCTTCGGAGCCGTGGCGTGGATTTCCGCGTCTGCATTGAGCCTGTCGAAGTGCGGGAATGACGGAGGGGCTGTGCTCGATTCACTCCCAGCCCGCTGTCACCTGCCGCCTTTCTTCAGCCCCCTGTACCTGCCGCTCCAGAAGCCGCGGCGGACGCGGAGGAGACCCGTGATGTCGTCGACCGCAGTCCTGACAATCTTGACGCGCGTGTCGAGATCCTCGATCCATCTGACCGGGACGTCGTAGATGCGGTAGCCGCATTTTTCGCCGATGATGAGGAGCTCGGAATCAAAGAACCAGATGTTGTCCTCGATGGCGGGGATGAGGGTGGTGATGACCTGGCGGGTGACAGCCTTGAAGCCGCACTGGGCATCGGAGAAGCGGGTGAAGAAGAGCGCCTTGACCATGAGGTTGTAGGAGCGGGAGATGAACTCGCGCTTGAAGCTGCGCTCCGTGTTGGCGCCCTTCATCAGGCGCGACCCGGTGCCGATGTCGTACCCCTCGTGAGCCAGCGCGCGAATCATGGGGGGGAAGGATGCGAGGTTGGTGGAGAGATCCACGTCCATGTAGCTGCAGATGTCGGCATCGGAGCCGGTCCAGGATTTCTTGAGTGCGCGGCCCCGGCCCTTCTGCTCGAGACGGAGGTAACGCACGCGCGACCACGCCGCGCAGAGCTCGCGCGACACCTCGGGCGTCCGGTCGATGGAGGCATTGTCGGCAATCTCGATCTCCCAGTCGAAGTCCGTCAGGTGTTCCGAGAAAAAGGCGTGCAATGCGGGAATGCTGACAGGGAGGGCACGTTCTTCGTTGTAGACAGGGATGGTGACGAGGACTTTCATGACGGCGTATATTGTGGTACAATGGACCGGATTCAAGTTACCACCGGGGGGGAGGATTCGCAAGGTGGATGCGACGCCCCGTACAGGGGTGATGCGGAACAGGGACGCCTCTTCCCGTGTTTCGGTGAGAACATGTCCAACCACGAACACTGGAGCACCATGAAGGATAGACGAACATTTCTCAAGACCGGGGCTGCAGCCATGGGGGCGGGGCTCCTCGCAAACCCCTTCAGCGCGAACGCGGAGCTGCGCAATGTCTTTGCCGCAGGCCTGACACTCCCGGTGGACGGCGCGGGCGAATACGTCCTGCCGCCGCTGCCTTACGACTACAACGCCCTTGAGCCGCACATCGACGAGCAGACGATGCGGCTGCATCACGACATCCACCATGCCAGCTATGTGAAGGGACTCAATGCCGCCCTTGCGGCGATGCGTGTGGCGCGTGAAACGGGCGACTACGGCTCCATCGACACTCTGGCGCGCCAGACATCCTTCCATGGTTCCGGGCATGCGCTCCATGTCCTGTTCTGGGAGAGCCTGACAGCGGCCCCGAAGAGCGGCACCCCCGCGGGGGCGTTCAGGGCACAGATCGAGAAGGACTTCGGATCGGTGAAGAATTTCCTCGACCAGCTCAAAAACACCGCATTGAAGGTGGAGGGATCGGGCTGGGGGCTCGCCATCTGGGAACCCATGGGGAAGCGCATCATCGTCGTGCAGTCCGAGAAGCACAACAACCTCACGATCTGGGGCGCCATTCCCCTCCTGGCAATCGATGTGTGGGAACACGCCTATTACCTGCGTTACCAGAACAAGCGTGGCGACTACATCGACAACGTCCTGAAGGTGATCGACTGGGACAGGGTTGGAGCACGCTTCGACAGCGTTGCCGGCTGATGCGTCTTCGCCATCGACGGTGCTCATGAAATGCGACCCGGTGCCCATGGCCGGGTCTTATTTCGTGACATTTCGTATGTTGCCCGTGACCACCGTCTTGTCGACATTCCGTCGCCTGCCACCTGGAGAATTCCCACACGCAGTGCCACCTGGACCGGAATGGCATCGACCACCCTTCCAACAACCGGCAGCTTCCATGGTCCCTTCTCCCCTTGAAATCCTGACCCGTCTCACGCTCTCCGAGGAGCGCCTTGTCTGCGGCATCATGTCGGGTACGTCGCTCGACGCCATCGACGTCGCGATTGTCGCGATCCGTGGTGGCGGACATGGCACGCAGATCAACGTGCGCCACTTCTCCGAGGTGCTCTTCCCCGAGGAGATCCGCGAGATGATCCTGGCGAACTCCGTCGCCTCCTCCTCCAGTGTGAGTGAGATCTGCGTTCTGAACTCGGCGCTGGCGCAGCTCTATGCCGAGGCCGTGCAGCAGGCCTGCGCGGAGTGCGGCATCCATCTGCGCGACATCGACGTGATCGGCACGCACGGCCAGACGGTCCAGCACCTCCCGGAGCCGATGGTGATCAGTGGACGGGTGATCCGCTCCACACTCCAGCTCGGCAATGGCTCCATGCTCGCCGCCCTGCTCGGCATCCCGGTCATCTGGGACTTCCGCTCCGCCGACCTCGCCCTGGGCGGCCAGGGTGCCCCACTGGTGCCCTATGTGGACCACCTGCTGTTCCAGTCCGACACGGAGGACCGCATCATCCTCAACATCGGCGGCATCGCGAACTTCACCTGGCTTCCGGCCGGCTGCCATGAGGACGAGGTCTGCGCCTTCGACACGGGGCCGGGCAACATGGTGATCGACGCCCTCGTGCGGAAATTCTATGGCAAGGCATATGACGACGGCGGCAGGATCGCCATGTCGGGCACGGTGAATCCCGATCTCAAGTCCTGGTTCCTCGGCAACGAGTACTTCCGCCTTCCCTACCCGAAGTCCGCCGGCCGGGAGCTTTTCGGCGAGCGCTTCGTGGAGAACTACGTGGAGATCGCCAATGAATTCGGCGTGCGGCAGCCGCAGGACATGATCGCGACGGCCGCCCAGTGCACCGTGCTCTCCATCGCCGCCCACATCCA
Source organism: uncultured Chromatiales bacterium (assembly GCA_964449305.1). Classification (GTDB taxonomy): domain Bacteria; phylum Bacteroidota; class Ignavibacteria; order SZUA-365; family CAYQST01; genus CAYUYM01. Next base: position 9,373 of record CAYUYM010000011.1, read on the forward strand.
CCAGCTCGTCGAGGGCAGCACGGATTATGCCGTGTATGTGAGCGGTGGCGGCGTCCGCAACGGCTTCTTCATGAACGGCTTGAAGCACAGTCTTTCGGATGCACGTATTGTGCCTTCCGACGAGGTCGGAATCCCATCAGATTCGAAGGAGGCGGTCTGTTTCGCGATTCTCGCCAATGAATGGCTCCAGGGCAACCCCGCATCCATGCCAAACGTCACCGGATGCCAGAAAAAGGTGCTTTTGGGAGCGTTTTCGCCTGTTTGATTCAGTCCGGGAAATTCCGGTCCATCCCCCCCGGATCGGCCGCCGGGATGCACCGAAGATTCTTCAAGTGATACATGAGAATTTTGTCAAATTTTTCCATTGAAAATCCATCGAGTTACGGCCGTTCCTTCATGCAGCTTACGACAATGTCATTTGACAATTCCCCCCGTCCCCCATATTTTTCCTGACGCATTTCACCCACGTTCTTTTCCTTCGGATTCAGTGTCATTCCCTCATTTCCTCGCATGCTGACATCCTTGAGACTGGGTGACGCGGGTTTTCCGTGGTTCATTCAACACAAGAACGGCTGGTCAACAACCACCGGGACCGGCTGAAACGTTCTCATATAAAGGCTTCGTTCATGCACATCACTCGCCGATTCACCAAGGCTGGTCAGGATCCTTTCGATCTGTTCTCCTACACCCACCGCTCGTCGGTGCTCCGCAATCCCGACGGAAGCGTGGTGTTCGAGCTCCATCACATCGAGGTGCCGGTGCATTGGTCGCAGATGGCCACCGACATCCTCGCGCAGAAGTACTTCCGCAAGGCGGGCGTGCCTCAGCGTGACGAAAAGGGGGGCGTCCTGCTCAATGACGACGGAACGGTGAAAACCGGCTCCGAAACCAGCATCCGGCAGGTGGTGCACCGCATGGTGGGCTGCTGGCGAAGCTGGGGCGAAACGCATGGGTATTTCGACAGCCCGGAGGACGCCCAGGCCTATTACGACGAGATGGCCTTCACCATGCTCCAGCAGATGGCCGCACCCAACTCACCGCAGTGGTTCAACACCGGACTCAACTGGGCCTACGGCATCACCGGTCCCGCGCAGGGCCACTATTATGCCGATCCCCACAGTGGCGAGATCCGCCTGTCGGAGGATGCCTACACGCACCCGCAGCCGCACGCCTGCTTCATCCAGTCCGTGAAGGATGACCTCGTCAACGAGGGTGGCATCTTTGACCTGGTGACACGCGAGGCACGCATCTTCAAGTATGGATCGGGCACAGGCACGAATTTCAGCGCGCTCCGTGGAAAAAACGAGCCCCTCTCGGGTGGCGGGTATTCCTCCGGTCTCATGTCCTTCCTCAAGATCTACGACCGCGCCGCCGGCAGCATCAAATCCGGTGGCACCACACGCCGCGCCGCCAAGATGGTGGTGCTGGATGTGGACCATCCGGACATCGGGGACTTCGTCACATGGAAGGTGCGTGAGGAGGAGAAGGTGGCGGCGCTCGTCACAGGCAGCCACATCAACACCATGCATCTCAACGCCGTCATCGCCGCCGTGCATGAAGGGAAATCACCGGATGTGAAGGTGAACCGCCGGCTCGATGCCGCTGTGCGCAAGGCGAAGAAGGCCGGTGTGCACATGAACTACGTCTACCGTGCCATCCAGCTTGCGCAGCAGGGTCGCACGAGCTTCGACCTGCAGGAATACGACACGCATTACGAATCGGAGGCCTATCTCACCGTCTCGGGGCAGAACTCGAACAACAGCGTCCGCATCACCAACGCCTTCTTCAGTGCGATCGAGAACGATCAGGACTGGCGGCTGACGAATCGCACGAGCGGCGCCGTGGTCCGCACTCTCCGCGCGCGTGATCTCTGGGACACGATCAGCTATGCTGCGTGGTCGTCGGCCGATCCGGGGCTCCAGTTCGACACCACCATCAACGAGTGGCATACCTGCCCGTCCGAGGGACGCATCAATGCCAGCAACCCGTGCTCCGAGTACATGTTCCTCGACGACACGGCCTGCAACCTCGCCTCGTTCAACCTCAAGTACTTCTGGAACGAGAAGAAGCACGCCTTCGACGTGGACGCCTTCCGCCACGCCGTACGCCTGTGGACGCTGACACTCGAGATCTCCGTGCTCATGGCGCAGTTCCCGAGCCATGAAATCGCCCGCAAGAGCTACGAATACCGCACACTGGGTCTCGGCTATGCCAACCTCGGAACCGTGCTCATGGTGGCCGGCGTGCCCTACGACAGCGAGGAGGGCCGCGCCATTGCGGGTGGCATCACGGCGGTCATGACCGGCGAGTCCTACGCCACCTCGGCCGAGATCGCGGCAACCATCGGATCCTTCCCGCGATACGACGCGAACCGCGAATCCATGCTCCGCGTGATCCGCAACCACCGCCGCGCCGCCCATGGCGCTCCGGTGGCGGAATACGAGGGGCTCACCATCACCCCGCAGCCCATCAGCGACGTGCACTGCCCGGCGGAGCTGCTCGCGGCCGCACGGGCGGCGTGGGATCGCGCTCTCGAGCTCGGCGAACGGCACGGCTATCGCAACGCCCAGGTGTCCGTCCTCGCCCCCACCGGCACCATCGGCCTTGTCATGGACTGCGACACCACGGGTGTGGAGCCGGATTTCGCCATCGTGAAGTTCAAGAAACTCGCCGGCGGCGGGTATTTCAAGATCGTGAACCAGTCGGTGCCCAAGGCCCTCGAGTTCCTCGGGTACACCGAGAAGCAGATCGAGGAGATCGAGAAATACGTCAAGGGGCACGGCACGCTCGCCGGCTGTCCGGACGTCAACAGGGATGCGCTCCTGGAGAAGGGTTTCACCTCCGACTCCATCGAGAAGATCGAGGATCAGCTCGACTCCGTGTTCGACCTGCGCTTCGCGTTCAACAAATGGGTGCTCGGCGACGACCAGTGCTTCAAGCTCGGCTTCACGCGGGATCAGCTCAACGATGCGAAGTTCGACATGCTCCGGGCGCTCGGATTCAGCGACGCCCAGATCGAGCGGGCCAACGAGTACGTCTGCGGCACGATGATGATCGAGGGCGCCCCCGGTCTGCGGACAGCCGACCTCGCCGTGTTCGACACTGCCAACCGCTGCGGCAGGAACGGCAGGCGCTTCATCTCCGCCGAGGGCCACATCCGCATGATGGCTGCCGTCCAGCCCTTCATCTCCGGCGCGATCTCCAAGACCATCAACATGCCGGCCGACGCAACCATCGAGGACATCAAGCACGCCTACGAGTTGTCGTGGAAGCTCATGCTCAAGGCAAACGCCATCTACCGCGACGGTGCCAAGCTCTCGCAGCCGCTCAACACCATCAGCGATCCCGACGCCGCCATCCTGGCCGACATCGGTGACGAGGAGAACTTCAACGAGCAGATCGGGCCGCGCGAGGTGCACGACCGCCTGGCCGCCACAGCCGCATCCAAGGTGCAGCGCCGCAAGCTCCCCGGCAAGCGCCACGGCTTCGTCCGCGAGGCGGTGGTGGGCGGGCACAAGGTGTTTCTCCGCACAGGCGAATATGAGGATGGGAAACTCGGCGAGATCTTCATCGACATGTACAAGGAGGGCGCATCCTTCAAGGGCCTCATGAACTGCTTCTCCGTGCTCGCCTCCAAGGCGCTCCAGTACGGCGTACCGCTCGAGGAACTCGTGGACAGCTTCACGTTCACCCGCTTCGAACCTGCCGGAACCGTGGTGGGGCATGAAGCGATCAAGAACTCCACCTCGGTGCTCGACTACGTGTTCCGCGCCCTCGGCTTTGAATACCTCGGACGCACCGATTTCGTCCATGTCAAATCCGTGGACGAGACGAACGAGAAGCCGCTTGCGAGCTTCAACACCCCGCCGCGCCTCCCCGCACGCGAGGAGATCCCGCCGCGCGAGGAGCGCGTACCCGAGCGCGTGGTGGAACGTGTCGGCTCGTCGAAGCAGGATGCCGAGACCATCCTCGCCGCCAAGGCACAGGGCTATACCGGCGAGATGTGCATGGCCTGCGGCTCATCCCGCGTCAAGCGCAATGGCGCATGCACGGTGTGTGAGGACTGCGGATCGACCAGCGGCTGCTCCTGATCCCTCCATCTGCCCCCTGTGAAAGCCCGCTCTGGCGGGCTTTTGGATTTTGGTTGGAAGCGTTTTTTTCGCTAAATATTGGATCGGATTGGACGACATCGACCACCAGCCGCAACATCCATGAGCATCACCATACGAGAGGTTCACACCCTCCGCGATCTGAAGCACTTTGTGCGCTTCCCGCATGCATTGTATGCGGGCAATCCGTACTGGGTCCCCCCACTGGAATTCGACGAGATCAACACCCTGCGCAAGGACAAGAACCCGGCCTTCGATGATTGCGAGGCCGCGTACTGGCTCGCATATCGTGACGGACGGATTGTCGGACGCATCGCGGGCATCATCAGCCACCGCTTCATCGAGCTCTGGGGGGAGAAGCATGCGCGCTTCGGCTGGTTCGACTTTGTGGACGACATGGACGTGTCGCATGCGCTGCTGGAGACGGCGGAGACGTGGGCCCGCGACAAGGGCATGACGGCGCTCCACGGGCCGCTGGGCTTCACGGACATGGACAAGGAGGGCATGCTTGTGGAAGGATTTGACGAGCTCGGGACGCTCGCCACCATCTACAACCACCCCTACTACCCGCGGCACATGGAGCGGCACGGCTATGTGAAGGATGCCGACTGGATCGAGTTCGAGGTGAAGGTGCCGGCCACCATCCCTGAAAAGGCCGAGCGCATCGCCGCCATCGTGCGGGAGAAACGAAACGTCCGGGTGCTGGAGGCGAAGAGCTCGAAGGACTTCCTCCCCTATGCCCATGAATTGTTCGACGTGCTCAATGACAGTTTCGCGAAGCTCTACGGCTTCGTGAAGTTGAGCCGCCGACAGATCGATCTCTACATCAAGCAGTACTTCGGCTTCATTGATCCGGACTTCGTGAAGATCCTGCTCGACAGCGACGGCCATGTTGCAGGCTTTGTCATCGCGATGCCATCGCTTGCACGGGCGCTGCAGAAGGCAAAGGGACGCCTCTTCCCCTTCGGTCTCCTTCACGTGCTGAAGGCGGTGAAGGGGAGAAACGACCGGCTCGACCTCTACCTCGGGGCCATCCGTCCCGACCTCCAAGGCAAGGGCCTCGATGCGCTGCTCATGACGGAGATGGCGAAATCCAGCCATGCACGCGGGCTCGTGCTTGCGGAGACGAATGTGGAGCTGGAGACGAACACGGCGGTCCAGGGTTTTTGGCGGTACTTCGAGTCCCGCCAGCACAAGCGGCGGCGCTGCTTCATCAGGCATTTCCCCCACGAACAAGGAGCATGACATGGCCGCACTCAACGACGACATCCCCGGCATCCTCCGCAACGCGAAAACCGTGGCCGTGGTCGGCGTCTCCAACAAGCCCGACCGTGACAGTCACATGGTGGCGATGGTTCTTCGCAGGGCCGGCTACACCGTGATCCCTGTCAACCCCGCGCTGCGGACATGGGAGGGCCTCAACGTGTACGAGACCGTCTCAGCCATCCCGTTTCCGGTGGATGTGGTGGACATCTTCCGGCGCCCGGAGTTCGTGCCCGCCATCGTGGACGACGCCATCGCGGCCGGGGCTCGCTGTGTGTGGATGCAGTTTGGCACCACGCACCCCGAAGCGGCACAGAAGGCGCTCGACGCCGGCCTCGCCGTGGTCTACGATCGCTGTATCAAAGTGGAGCTGACGAAGTTGTAGGCGAGTGCGGGTGGAACGAGGTTGAGAAAGCGTTTCAAGGAGACACCTGAATGCATCTGCTGACACCGCATGAAAGCGCTGAATGGTCGGGACTGACGGCGGAGATCGCCGGGCGGTCCCTGGAGCCGGGAGCCATCACCCCTCCACTGCGTGCCAACATGATCCCGCTGTTCCATTACCATGTCGGCGCCGTGCTCTCGTCCGGAGGCCGGCTGGAGCTGGGCCGCGAGTGGTTCCGCTCGGGCGTGTTCATCGAGGGTGACGGGCTCTTCTCCAACGCCTTCTTCTCGAGCTTCCTCGACCGACACGACGGTAGGCTCGACCCACCGGCCGTGGTGTTCGCCGACCCGCGTCCCTACATGCATTTCACCACCGTGCCGGTGATGCGCGATGCACGCGAGCGCTTCATCCGGCAACTCTGCAACACCATGCCGCGCTTCGACCACCCCGTCCGCTTCATGGACATCGGCTGCGGCGACGGCTCCCTGACCGCCGGCATGCTCCGCGCCCTGCGTGCTGCAGGCAAGGTGGGTGACATCGCCGAGGTGATGCTGGTGGATGGATCCGCGGGCATGATCGACATGGCCCGCGGGGTGGTGGGTGGGGTTGTTCCACAGGATGCCATCCGCAGTGCGGTGCACCGCATCGAGGAGATCTCCCACACCTTCGAGGGGCGGTACGACATCGCCGTGAGCTCCCTGGCCTACCACCACATGCCGTGGGAGACGAAGCTGCGCCACCTGACGAACCTCAAACCCCACATCGATCACTTCGTGCTCTTTGAGCTCGACGCCAACAATGATACACCCGAGCGCGACACACCGGAGCTTTCCGTCAGCGTGTACCAATCCTACGGCCGGCTCATGGACTTCATCTTCCAGCACGATGCCCCGCTGGAACTGGCCGTGAGCTGCGTGGACCAGTTCCTCATCCCCGAAAACATCTCCCTCCTCACCGAGCCTCGCGGCGTGCGCCGGGACTACCACATGCTGCACGCCCAATGGCAGCGGCTCTTCGAGGAGGTGCTCGCCCCCGAGTTCCACTGCTGGAGCAATTCCATCAACCACGGCGACGAGTATTTCTCACTCTTCACGATGCACTACGGCCGGGACTGATCCCGCCCGCAGCGCGCCTCCACGCCTTGACGCATGACCATCGCGACACCCCATGACGGGGCGTCTGTGCGTTTCCACAACGCGATGCGTCGACTCACAGACCGCCTGGTGCCGGGCTCACGCCCCTCACCTGCGCACCATCACCCCTCACACTCACACTGGAGAAGTCATGAGAAAACCGCTCCGACTGCTGCTGTCCGTCGTGCTCCTTGCGGCCCTGACAGCAGGGTGTTCCAACTTCCAACCCGGCGTACTCACCGTGGTGTCGACAACGACCGGCGCCGAGGCTCTCGGCTCCAAGATGATCCTCGTGAAGAAGGCCGCGACAAAGACCGTCAGCATACCCGTGGTGTTCGGCATCCCCATGGGCATGGTCCGCGATTTCAACACGATCCAGAGCCTCCTGGCGGAGAACAACGCCGACATCGCCACCAACATGGTGATCACCCCCAGGCTCACACTCGCCCTCTGGTTGTTCGGCTCATATCAGGTGGACATCACCGCCGACCTGTGGAGGCGAGCGGATCGCGCATCGCTCGACGAGGGGACAGCGACACCGACGTCACATTTCACCACGAGCCATTGGGAGGGCCGCTGACATGCGCACACGAATGAGCATTCTGATCCTGCTGGCTGCCGGCGTATTCCTCGGCTCGTGCACGCAGGAGATCACCCATTACCGCATGGCGTCCACCTTCAATGTGGATCTCGGCAGGAAATACGTCGAGGTGAAGCGCGATGCGTCAAGCCGGAACGAGGCGTTCATCATCCTCTATCTCTTCCTGCAACAGAAGGCAGAGGATCGCTACGGACTCATCGGGCAGTGCCTGCATGAACACGGCGGCGACCTCATGACCGATGTGGTGGTGACACAGACCTCGGTGTTCTTCATCATCGGTGCCTACGTCAACATGGAGGTGCGCGGCACGGTGTGGAAAGCCGTGGATGGAGCCACCGGGCTCAACAGCGGCGAGGTCCACGAGCTGCGCTCCATCGGTGGCAGACATTACCTCGTGTCGCCGGACCAGTCGCACTGGCGCGAGGTGTGGATGGCACAGTCGGACGACACGGAAGCACGACACAATTTCTGACCGCACATCATGACCGCCCCCCAGCGCTGCGTGCGGGTGATGATCACTCGTAACGCAGCGCCTCGATGGGGTCGAGGTTCGCAGCCTTCCACGCGGGGTAGACACCGAAGATGACCCCGATGACGGAGGTGACGAGGAGGCCGAAGATCGCCCAGCCGACGGGCATGACCATCGGGATGTCGAGGATGAGGGCGACGATGTTGCCGCCACCAAGACCGAGGAAGATGCCGAGCAGCCCGCCGAGCTGGCAGATGACGACAGCCTCGATGAGGAACTGGGTGAGGATGACGCTGCGGCGTGCGCCCAGGGCCTTGCGTATGCCGATCTCGCGCGTGCGTTCGGAGACGGAGACGAGCATGATGTTCATGATGCCGATGCCCGCGGCGAGCAGGGCGATGGCGCTCACCGCACCCGTGCCAAGTCGGATGTAGCGCGTCACATCATTCACACTGGAAATGAGCGACTCGTTCGTCATGATCTCGAAATCGTTGTCCTCGCCCGGTGGCACACGGCGGACGGTGCGCATGAGGCCGATGATCTCGTCGGTCATGGCATCCATGGACGCCTGATCGGGGGCCTTGGCCTGGATGCCGGCCCAGCGCGACTTCCCGAATGCATTGAGGAAGGTGGGCAGGGGGATGAGCACGAAGTTGTCCATGCTTCCGCCGAAGAGGCCGCCCTTCTCCTCGGCCACACCGATGACAGTGACCTCGAGCTGATCGACGCGGATGCGCTTGCCGATCGGATCCTCGCTGATGAAAAGCTTGGAGGCGATGCCCGAACCGATCACTGCGAAGGGTTTGCCGGCCCACATTTCCTGCTCGTTGAACATGCGTCCCTCACCGATGGTGCGGTTCTCGGTCTCGAAGGCGTCGGGGGTGCTGCCATCGATGCTCACGTTGGGGTTGGTCTTGCGGTTGCGGTACTGCACGGTCACGCCGCCGCGGCCCACGCCCACCGACACACACTTCGCGATCCTGCTGTTCTCCCGCACGTAAAGCCCCTCCTCCACGGTGATGTCCTTCCGGTTGCGGTACCTCATGCGATCCTCGGGCCCGTGGCTCATGGCCGGGTACTTCTGGATCTGCAGGGTGTTGGACCCGAGCACGTTGAAGCCGGATTCGATCGTCTCCTGCAGCACGCTGATGCCGGTCATCACACCGATGAAGGAGAAGACGCCGATCACCACGCCGAGGAGTGTCAGGAAGGCGCGGAGTTTGTTGACCTTGAGGGCGCCAAGCGCCATGGAAATGCTTTCGCTGATCTGAAGGGTCTTGATGAACTTGGGCATGGGAGGGGGTTGGCAGTGGGGGAAACGCCAGCGGATGCGATGCATGAAAATACGCAGAAGTTGGGAGATGTTGCGGACCATCGTCTGGTCGCAACGCTGTGCTTCCACCATCTGGCATCTTTTCCGTACATTTGGTGATTCACCATGTCCATCATCAACAGACAGCAACACGCCATGATCCCCACCGACATCACCTTCACCTGTGTAGACCGCTTTCTGAAATACGTGAAATACGACACGCAGTCCTCCGAGGAATCCGACACCTTTCCCTCCACACTGAAGCAGAAGGTGCTGTCCGAGGAACTGGTGCGTGAGATGCAGGCCATCGGCATCACCGACGCCGTCATGGATGAGTACGGCTATGTGATGGGCACCATCCCGGCCACCACCGACAAACCCGATGTTCCGGTCATCGGCTTCATCGCGCATGTGGACACCTCGCCCGAAGTGTCCGGAGAAAACGTGAAGCCCGTCATCCACACGAACTACGACGGCCGCGACATCGTGCTGCCCGGTGACAGCTCCATCGTGATCGAGGTGGGCGAGAACCCGGATCTGCGCGGGAAGATCGGCGAGACCATCATCACCTCCGACGGCACGACGCTCCTGGGTGCCGACAACAAGTCCGGCGTGGCGGAGATCATGGATGCGGCCGCATGGCTCCTGGCGCACCCGGAGGTGAAGCACGGCACCATCCGCATCTGCTTCACACCCGACGAGGAGGTGGGCATGGGCACGGCACATTTCGACGTCCCCCGTTTCGGGGCGGCGTATGCCTACACGGTGGATGGTGAGAAGCTGGGTGCGATCGAGAACGCCACATTCTGCGCCGACAGCATGCTCGTCACCTTCCGGGGCGTGAACATCCATCCGGGATACGCGAAGGACAGGCTCGTGAACAGCATCAAGCTCGCCGCGGCCTTCATTGATGCCCTGCCCAAGGACGGCCTGTCGCCCGAGACCACCACGGGAGATGAGGGCTACGTGCATCCGTACGTGGTGAACGGCGGCATTGAGGCGACCACGGTGAAGCTGCTGCTGCGCGACTTCGAGGTGGAGGGCCTGCGCGAGCAGGAGCGCATGCTGCGCGCCCTTGCAGCAGATGTCGTGGCGCGGCATCCGAAGGCTTCGGTGGAGGTGAAGGTGGATGAGTCCTACCGCAACATGCGCTTTGTGCTGGACCAGCACCCGGAGGTGCTCGAGGTTGCGCGCATCGCGATGGAGCGCATCGGCATCACACCGTTCCACCATGCCATCCGCGGCGGCACAGACGGGGCGCGGCTCTCGTACATGGGCGTCCCCTGCCCCAACATCTTCGCGGGTGAGCACAGCTTCCACAGCAAGCGCGAGTGGATCAGCGTGCAGGACATGGAGAAGGCCGTGCTCACCGTCATCGCCATCTCCACGGTGTGGGAGGAGCGGGCCTGATGACACGCAGCATCGCGGAGACGCGCCTGTATCGCACGGAGATGAACGACAGGATCCTCGGCTCCGGCAGGAAGGATTTCCAGCGCTTCTTCGCGCTCGACACCGCCGCCTACCGCGAAGGGGCGCTGCCCGTGACGATGAAGGAGTTGATGGGTCTTGTCGGATCCATGGTGCTGCGCTGCAACGACTGCATCTTCTACCACCTGGACCGCTGTGTGACGGAGGGCGCCACACGCGAGGAGATCATGGAGGCGATGAATATCGCGCTCGTGATCGGCGGGTCGATCGTGATCCCCCATCTGCGGTATGCCGTCGAGGTGCTCGACGCGCTCGAGGCCGACACAGCGACCGCTGCAACACCATAAGAGTGGTTTGCTTTTTCCTCACCGGGTGCTATATTCGTGATGCCGCTGCCCTGGTCACGGCCCTCCCTACCGAGACCAGAACAAACGTAACGGCCACCGCCCTCTCCCAGAGGGCGGTTTTTTTATCGCCCCATCCACATGTCACTTCCCCACTTCCACCATATCCCCCAGCTCGTAGCGTGATGCGATCACCACGTCGGGTCGCAGGGTGGAGGAGCGTTGGAGGAGGGCGCGGATGGCCGTGAGGACGTGGTCGTGGGTGTTGTTGTGGTCGCTGATGTGGCCGGGCATGAGCAGGCGCAGGCGGCCATCGCAGGCCTCCGCAAGGATGTCGCAGGCCTGGGAGTTGGACAGGTGCCCGCGATTGGAGTCCACGCGCGCCTTGAGATGCGGTGGATAGTCGCCGTTCATGAGCATGCCGTGGTCGTAGTTGAATTCCAGGAGCGCCGCATCGCTCTGGTTGAGCTGCTCCAGCAGCGCGCGATCCTGGATGCCGAGGTCGGTGGCATAGAGAAAGCGCTGTCCATCGCATTCCACGGTGAAGAAGACCGGATCGACGGCGTCATGGGATTTGGGGAAGGCGCGGATGACGATGTCCTCAACCTCGGTGACGGCATCGTTGGCGATGAAGTGCGCGCCACGGATGGAGCGGTGTTCCCAGCAGGCCTGAAACGTGGGCCTGGTGATGTGGACCGGTGTACCAAAGCGGCGCGTCACCACGGGAAGGCCGGCCACGTGATCGCCGTGTTCATGCGTCACGAACACGCCGCCGACATTGGCGAGACTGCGGCCGTTGATCTTCAGGGACTGCTCGATGCGCAGGCGGGAGATGCCGCAGTCCAGGAGCACCGAAGCCCCCGTGGTGGTGGACTCCACATAGATCGCATTGCCATTGCTGCCGGATCGTAGCGAGAGGATGCGCACGTCAGAGCTTCACCCCAAGTTCCCGAAGCAGGAAATCAGCGCCGCCGAGATACTTCGCCACGAACATCACATAGCGTATGTCGACGCCGATGGAGCGGCTGTATTCGGCACTCCACTGGTAGTCGTTGATGGTGGCCTCGTAGGTGCGGTCGAAGTTGATGGCCACAAGCTCGCCCTGGCCATTCATGACGGGACTGCCGGAGTTGCCGCCCGTGGTGTCGGTGTTGTAGAGGATGGCGACGGGGACATCACCAAGGAGTTCATCCTCGAAGGCCTGGTTGTAGCTGCGTGTGTTGTAAAGCTCGATGAGGCGTTCCGGTGCATCGAAGGGGGGGATGCCTGTGTTTTTCTCCACGATGCCGCGCAGCGTGGTGACGGGAATGTAGCGCACGGCATCGCGTGCCGCATAGCCCTTGATGTAGCCATAGGTGAAGCGCAGCGTGCTGTTCGCATCGGGAATGAAGCTGCGTTTCTGCCATTCCATCTTGACCTCGATGAGGCGGGCCTCCCATTTGTTCAGCTCGCCCTCGCGCGTGCGCTGGCGGGCACGGATGTCCTCAATCTCGGTCTGCATCCGCTGGAAGAACTGGAGCAGGGCATCCTTCCGCTTGGCATACTTCTTCTTCGGAAGGGTGAAGAAATGCTGGAGCGAATCGGCCTTCGTCAGGAAGCTGTTGTCGTAGGCGGCGTTCACCCACTCGCGGATGCGCTGTTCGCGGTCCCGTCCCTCCAGCTCCTCGGTGATGTCGGTGATGGCATCGAACTGCTGGTCGGAGGGGAGGTTGGAGAACTCGAGGATGAGGCGTGCGAGGATGGTGCGTTCGGTACCCGGCTCCATGGCGCCGTGCAGCGTCTTCATGCGCGACACCGCCTTCTGCACGAACTCGGCGTCGGTGAGTTTCTTCTCGTCGCGGGTGCTGAACACGAGGGCGGTCTGATACATCATGCAGGTGCGATTGAGGAGGTTGAGGATCATCTCCTGCCGCGCCACGTCCATGTAGTCGTCGTAGATGCGTTTGAGTGTGGGGAGCACCTGGCCGTAGCGGGGTGCGAGGAGGCTGTCCGCATCGATGTATTCCTGGAGGGCCAGTTCCTCCTTTTCCTTGCGGCCCACGAGATCGAGCCGTTTGATGCCGAGCAGTTTGCCCTTGTAGTTCTTCGTGGCATTCGCATAGCTCTTGATGTCGTCGGCGAAGCGGAGTTGCAGGGCGCGGTCGTTGCTGCCCGCCTCCTCGAAGGTGGCGATGAGCCAGTCGAACATCCGCGAATTGAACGGGAGGGTCTGCTCATTCTGGAGGCGGATGAAATGTGACGGCTTGTGGCGGAAGGTGCGCCCGGGATAGCCGAGGATCATCACATAGTCACCTTCCTTCACGCCCTTCTTCGCCACGGGGATGAACTTCTTCGGTTTGAAGGGCACGTTCTCCCTCGCGTAGGTGGCGGTGGAGCCGTCGGGGGCGACGTAGGCACGCATGAAGGAGAAGTCGCCCGTGTGGCGCGGCCAGATCCAGTTGTCGTTCTCCCCGCCGAACTCGCCCACATTGAGGGGCGGGACGTAGACGAGGCGGACATCGCGCAGGATGCGGTAGGTGAAGAGCACGTAGCTTTTTCCGACGAGCATTTCCGACACCTCGCACACGATGTCGCTGCGGCCGGCCTGTTCGGCATCGGCGAGTGCGCGCATGCGTTCACGCAGCAGGCGGGTGCGGTCCTCCGCGGGGGTGTCGTCGGTGACGGCCGACATCACCTCGGTGGTGACGTCGCGGTAGTGCTCGGTGATCTTGCAGGTGTAGCCCCTGGCGGGGATCTCGTCCTCACGGCGCCGTGCAACGAAGCCGTTCTTGAGGTAGTCGTGTTCCACGGTGGAGGCCTCAGTCACACCGGTGAAGGCGATGTGGTGGTTGGTGAGGATGAGGCCATCGGGTGAGACGAACTCGCCCGTCCCGCCACCGAGTTCGCAGATGGCGTCGACGAGGCTCACGCCATCGGGGTTGTAGACATCCTTGGGATCGATGCGGAGGCCCTTCATGCCGAGGTTGAGGCGTCCGATCTCACTGACGGGATACATCCCCTCGTCGGAGGTGATGGGAAGGACCATCGCCATGGAGACGGCGATGATGACGGTGGAGGTGAGGATGAGCTTTTTCATGGTGCGGATGAAGGGATGATTCGGAGAATCGGGGGGGCGGTGGTGAGGAAGGATGGGCGCACCGAAGGCACAGGACGGCGCACATGGTGGCCGGTGGTGGCCGGTGCGCATCGCCTGCCGTCCGGCTGAAGTCAGGCCATTTCGCTTCCCTTGAAGAAGTATCCTGTCTCGAAGGCGGCGGTTTCGGGCGCGTCGGAGCCATGGACCACGTTGCGTTCGATGTTGGTGGCCATGTCGCGGCGGATGGTGCCCGGGTCGGCCTTGCTGGGATCGGTGGCTCCCATGAGCGAGCGCCAGCGTTTGATGGCGTTGTCGCCCTCGAGCGTCATGAGCACGACTGGGCCCTCGGTCATGAAGGCGACGAGGTCGTTGAAGAAGGGGCGTTCCTTGTGGACGTAGTAGAAGCCCTCGGCCCTGGTGCGATTGAGGTGTTCCATGCGCATGGCCACGATGCGAAGCCCCTCCTGTTCGATGCGTTTGATGACTTCGCCGACATAGCCGGAGGCGACGCCATCGGGTTTGATGATTGCGAGCGTGCGTTCCATGATGTTCTCCTGTGTAAGTGATGAAAAAATAACAAAATACAGCGAACGACCGTAGCACGCAACGGGGAGACGCGGGGACGGGGGGCGACCTATAGGTCTTCTAAGTACTCCTTAGAAGACCTATAGGTCGCCAGCCACCACTCCCGCCAGTCCTCCCGTCAGGGTGTTGACGCTTGCCCGGTTCTTCGTAATTTGCGGCCGGTCGTGAGACACGCGATCTAGTTTCCACGCACAAGGACTCATCTTCCATGGACATCGTTCCGGCCATCCTCGGCGCCCTGGTCATCTTTCTGCTTCGCATCTGTGACGTGTCACTCGGAACGCTTCGCACCATGTTCACGGTCCAGGGCAAGAAATGGCTTGCCGCAGGATTCGGGCTCGTGGAATCGGCAATCTGGGTGATTGCGATCCGCCAGGTGTTTTCGCAGCTCGACAATCCCATCAACATCATCGGCTATGCCGGTGGCTTTGCAACGGGGACCCTCGTCGGCATTGTGGCGGAGCAGAAGCTGGCTCTCGGCACGCTGCACGCCTATGTGATCTCGCGCCACAGCGCCGATCCGATCGCCGACGCGCTCCGTCACGCCCGCTTCGGTGTCACGCTCATCCCTGGTGAGGGGGGCTCCGGCGGCATGCCCATCCTCACCTCCGTGCTGCCCCGCCGACGCTTCAAGGAATTCAAGGACATCGTCGACAGCATCGACCACGAGGCCTTCATCTCCGTGCAGAACACCGTCTCCTCCCGCGGATTCATGCACGGATCCCGGAAGTGATGCATGGCGTGACGCCGGCGCTGCCGCTCTGGTGAAGGACATGGCGGAGATTCCGCCATCGCGCCCCCGGTTCGCATCATCCCGCGATGGATTTCGGACGGCATTCATGATGTGACTCTTGCCTGCGATGATGCCACGCCGTATCATGCGTGTTCCTGTTGTCACACATCCCGGCGTCGCAATGCTCGGCATCGCCCCCCATTCCGCCCTTCCCACGCGAATCCTCGTCTGCCTGTCACTCTCGCCTCACGCTCCCGCCGTGGCGGCCATCTCCGCGCGTATCGCACATCTGCTCAATGCGGAGATCATCTTTCTCCATGCAGGCGGGCAGACACCGGAGACGCACGACGCCCTCTCCGTCCTGATCGACGCGTGCATGCCATCGGTGCCATGGTCGCTGGTGATCCGCGACGAACGCATCGAGGATGCAGCCGTGACGATGGCACGCGAGGAATACTGTGACCTCATCATCGCCGGTGCGGTGGAGAAGGAGGGGCCGTTGTCCTACTACATCGGCACCACGGCACGCAAGATCGCCCGGCAGGCGGAGTGTTCGGTCATGCTCCTCCCGGGCACGGTGAAGGAACCGCGCGACGTCGCACGCATCGCCGTGAGCATCGACATCTCCGAGGGATCGAAGCGCGCGCTGGATTTTTCCGTGAGCCTGGCCCTCGCCCTCGAAGCCTCCGAATTCCACGTGCTGCATGAATACGATCTGCCTGCGGTCAACACCGCCGTGGAGGAGGGGGTGAGCCGGGATCGCGAGGAGGAATTCCGTGATGAGATGCAGGCCCTCGAGGAGATGCGGCTCATGGATTTTCTTGGTGATGTCGACTTCCGCGGCATCCGCGCCGAGCGCACCTGCATCTGCGGCAAGCGCGGCCACGAGGCCGTCGCCTACGCACGCGCACACGACATCGACCTCCTGATCGACCGCGCCCCCGCACACAAACTCACCTTCTGGGACAAGCTCTTCCAGCACGGCATCGAGTTCGCGCTCGAAGAGTTGCCATCCGCCTACCTCCTGTACCGCGAGCCGGTGCATCACTCCGGGGATTGAACGTGTCCCACCTGATGCCGTCGGAGGTGGTGCTGGTGTTCCTGGCCATCGGGACACTTCTCGCCGTCGCACGCATCCTGGGTGAACTCGCCCGCTGGCTCAACCAACCCGCCGTCGCCGGCGAAATCCTGGCCGGCATCGTCCTCGGCCCCACCATCCTCGGCGCGATGGCCCCGGAGGTGAAGGACTACCTCTTCCCCGCACAGGGGAACATCCCCGTGTTTCTCGACGGCATCATGACACTGGCCATCGCCCTGTTCCTTCTTGTCGCCGGCATGGAGGTGGATCTCTCGGCCGTGCGAAGGCAGGGACGCGCGGCGATCGTCATCAGCTACATGGGGCTCGCCGTGCCCTTCGTCCTGGGGTTTGTCTCCGGCTGGTTCGCGCCCCATCTCGTCGGTGGCTCCACGTCGGCACAGCCGCTCATCTTTGCGCTCTTCTTCGCCACCGCGCTCTCCATCTCCGCCCTGCCGGTGATCGCCAAGACGCTGATGGACCTCGACCTCTACAGGACGGATCTCGGCATGCTCATCATCCCCGCCGCCATCATCCAGGACATCATCGGCTGGCTCATCTTCGCGATCCTTCTGGGCATGATGGGTGTGAGCGGAGGCGGCGGTCCCCAGGTGTGGCAGACCATCGTCCTGACGCTCACCTTCACCATCGTGATGCTCACCGTCGGCCGGCGCCTCATTCATCGCGCCCTTCCGTGGCTGCAGGCGCGTACATCGTGGCCGGGTGGCGTGCTCGCCTTCGCCTTCATTCTCGCCCTCTACGGCGCCGCCTTCACAGAGTGGATCGGCGTCCATGCCGTGTTCGGCGCCTTCATCATGGGGGTGGCAATCGGCGATTCCTCCCATCTGCGGGAGCAGACCCGGTCCACCATCGAACGTTTCGTCACCTCCATCTTCGCACCCCTGTTCTTTGCAGGCATCGGCCTCCGGGTGAATTTTGCGACACACTTCGATCCCCTCCTCACCATCATCGTCCTGACCATCGCCATCGCCGGCAAGGTGGTGGGGTGCGGACTGGGGGCGCGCTGGGCCGGATTCTCCTCACGCGAGGCATGGGCCACCGGTTTCGCCCTCAACGCCCGCGGGGCCATGGAGATCATCCTGGGCCTTCTCGCCCTGCAGAACGGCATCATCGATGAGAAGTTGTTCGTCGCCCTCGTGATCATGGCCGTGGTCACATCCATGATGAGCGGCCCCGTGATGCAGCGGCTGCTGCATCGCACGCGTCCGCGTCGCTTCATCGACCATCTCCCGGCGAGGGGTTTCCTGCCACGGATGCGCGCAGTGACGCGCGAGGAGGCGATCGAGGAACTCGTCCGCTCGCTGGCAACCGCCATGCGACCCGATGTTGCCACGGTGATCGCGGAGGTGCGGGAACGCGAGCTGCAGATGGCCACCGGCCTGGAGAATGGGATCGCCGTGCCGCACGCGCGCATTGACGGGCTGCGCAGTCCGCTCGTCGCCGTCGGCATCCACCCGTCGGGAGTGGACTTCGATGCCCTCGACGGCAGGGATGCGCAACTTCTCTTCCTCATCCTCACGCCGAAGGACGACCTCGCCGCCCAGCTCGAGATCGTGTCCGACATCGCGCGCACCTTCCGCAAGGAGCGCCTGCGGGAGAAGGCCATGAAATGCGGCTCCTACTACGAGATGATCGCCCTCGTCAAAAGCGGACAGTAGCAGAGGACACGTGGACTGCGCTGGGACCCCGGCCCTGTCCTTCCACCAATCCCACATACATTCCGGCAGGCCCGGTGCACGTTCTGGAATCCAGCAAAAGTGTGCGGAGGAGGGACGCGTCGAGACCAGGTCACCACGATCCTCTTTGCGCCCTGGTGTTTCCGGACGCCAGCCATCGTATTTCATTCACACACATCCAGAACGAAATCCGCACTCCGCTTCCAAGATGATCATCGTCCCACTCTCCGGATGCGGCAGTGAGATGCGCCAGGCGTGGAGGAGGAAGCCCGTGGCGCCGGTGAGTCCCTGGCGCACGGCGGTGTCCTCGTCGGTGATCATGCCGTGGACATCATACAGCGGGTCCCCGGCAAGCGGCCAGCCGGCGAGGGCGCAGTGCCGGCGTATCTGGTGCGTGTCGCCGGTGGAGGTGTCGACCTGCAGCAGGGAGCGCTGCTGCGTCGGATCGCGCCACAGCACGGAACAGCGGCTGATGGCGACACCCGTTCCCGTTCGACGGGGCGTCTCCACCACGAAGCTCGCAGGCACCTCCGTGCCATGGACGATGGCGAGATAGGACTTGCTCACACGTTTCTCCCGGAACGCTGCGGAGAGCAGGGCGGCCGCTTCGCGCGTCCGGGCGAAGACGATGACACCCGATGTGCCGCGATCGAGGCGTTGGACGGGGGCGAGCGCCGCGCCGTGCCGCGTGCGTGCGAGCGCGAGCAGCGTGTTGTCGAGATACCCGCCGCCCGGGAGCACGGGCAGCCCGGCCGGCTTGTTGAACACGATCATGTGGGCATCGTCGTGGAGGACGGGCACCTCGGTGGGCACCTCCGGCTCCGTCCACCCGGGGCGGTGGTAGACGAGCACATCCCCGGCGTCGAGCCGCATGGACGGTGTGGCGAGGGCGCCATTCCGCGTGATGTGTCCATCGGCGATGCGTTTCTCCCACACCTCCGCCGTGCTGTGCCGATAGCGGGAGGCATAGAACTCCAGGACCGAGACGCCGGCCGTGGATGCATCGATGCGATTGGTGTAGGAGAAGCCGTGGTTCATGGCATTTTGGAATGTCACCGCGAGATGAGAGATTGAAGCTCCACGAAATGGACCGATGAATGCAGCCTGGCCGCTTCACCATCGAGAATCTACACCTGATTGCCGGAAAACCGAAACCCCATGTCCCAGTCAGCCCCCCCCCTCCCCTCCTTCGCCGACGTCGCCATCCCGGGCGTGCCGATGGACGTGCTCACGTACCGGCTCGCGCCCGAGCTGGCGGAGCGGGCGCTGCGTGGGCAGCGGTTGGTGGTGCCGCTGGGGCGCCGCCTCGTGACGGGCATCATCGCTCGTGTTCACTCCACACCACCAGGCGTCAACGCCCGCTTCGTCCGTGAGATCTCGGACTCCCGCCCCTCCATCTCCGATGGGGTGTTCCGGCTGTGCGAATGGGTGGCGCGTTACTATGTGTGCAGCCTGGGCGATGCGCTCAAGGCAGCGCTGCCGCAGGGGATGACGCCCGGCAGCGAGCTCTATGCCTCCATCGCCTCGCAGGATGAGGAGCGCATCTCTGCGGCTGTCGGCCGCTCCGCCCTGAAGGCGCAGATCATCGATGCCCTCCGAACGGGGGAGGTGCTGTCGATGTCCGACCTGCGTGACCGTGCTGGTGTGGACAGCATCTCGGTACAGCTCAACGACCTGGAGCGGGACGGCGTGGTGCTGCTGGAACGCATGCTGGAACGCCCCAAGGCGCGTCCCAAGCTGATCAAGGCCGTGCGGCTCGTGCCGGAATGGACGGCGCCCGAGCGCCTGCGCGAACTCATGGACATCCTGGAAAAGCGGGCCCCGCGTCAGGTGGATCTGCTCGCCACGTTGTGGAGCGCCCTCAAACGCGGGACCACCTCCATCCCCATGCGCGAACTCACCACGCAGGCACGGGCGGGGACGGCACAGATCCGCGCGCTGGAGGACAAGGGTGTGGTGGAGATCTTTGATCAGGAGGACATCCGCCGGCCGGTCATGAAGTACGAGGAGCATGCACGCGCCATCGTGCTCAATGCTGACCAGACGGCCGCGCTTTCGTTGATCACCGACGCGGTGGATGCCGGCGGCTATCACGCCTTCCTCCTCCACGGCGTCACCGCCAGCGGAAAGACGCAGGTGTACATCGAGGCCATCCGGCACACGCTGGCCCAGGGCCGCAACGCCCTGGTACTCGTCCCGGAGATCGCGCTGACGCCACAGCTTGTGTTCCGCTTCCAGCAGGCCTTCGGTCGGGACGTGATCGTCATGCACAGCCGCATGTCCGTGGGCGAGCGCTTCGATGCCTGGCGGCAGACGCTGGAGGGCGCATGCCGCGTCGTGATCGGTGTGCGGGCGGCCGTGTTCGCGCCGCTGGAGAACATCGGCCTCATCGTGGTGGACGAGGAGCACGAGCCCGGCTACAAGCAGTCGGATCTCCTGCCGCGCTACAATGCACGCGACACGGCGGTGATGCGCGCGCACCTCGCGGAGGCCACGGTGGTGCTCGGCACGGCGACGCCGTCGGTGGAGAGCTGGTGGAACGTGCAGAGCGGCAAGTATGCGCTGCTGTCCATGCCGCGTCGCGTGGATGATGCGACGCTGCCCGAGATCGTGACCGTGGACATGACCGCCGCGCGCAGGATGGGCCGCATCACCGGCTCGCTGTCGCACGACCTCATCGAGCGCCTTGCCGACGGTGTGCGGAAGGGGGAGGGGGCCATCGTGTTCCAGAACCGCCGCGGCTACGCACCCCATCTCGAATGCACGGACTGCGGTCACGTGGAGGAGTGTGACAACTGCAGCATTTCACTCACCTACCACAAGGACGGCGATCTGCTGCGCTGCCACTACTGCGGCAGCGCGCGCAGGATCCCGGCCCTGTGCCCGCGCTGCGGCGGCGGCGACATGGAGCTCAGGGGCGCGGGCACGCAACGCATCGAGGAGGAGCTGCACGAGGCCCTGCCTGCCGCGCGCATCGTGCGCATGGATCTCGACACGACGCGGCGCAAGGGCGCGCACGATCTGCTCCTGACGGCCTTCGGCACGGGCGAGGCCGACATCATGGTGGGAACCCAGATGGTGGCACGCGGACTGGACTTTGACCGCGTCACCCTGGTGGGCATCGTCTCGGGCGAGCAGTCGCTGCTGTTCCCGGACTTCCGCGCGGGCGAGCGGACGTTCCAGCTGCTGACGCAGGTGGCGGGACGTGCAGGCCGGGGAGGGCTGCCGGGGCTCGTCCTGCTGCAATCCACACGTCCGTCGCACCCGGTGTTCCGCCTCGTGATCGAGCATGATGTGATGGGCTTCCTCACGGAGGAGCTCCGCATGCGCCGGGAGCTGCGGTATCCGCCCTTCTCCCGTCTCGCTCTTCTCACGTTCTCCGGGCCGGATGAAGCGCAGGTGACCGCGGCGGCCGAGGCACATGCGCGCGGTCTCCAACGGCGTGCACGCTTCTACACCGCCCTCCCGCCCCAGCCCGCGCTGCTCCGGAAGGTCAACAACCGACACCGACACCAGATCCTCATCCGCATCGACAAGGCGGGCGACCCCGACGGCGGCAGATTTCACGAGGTGATCACGGCCGTCCGCGCGGAGTGCGCCCAGCGGGGTGCGCCTCGCAGCGTCCAGCTCGACGTGGACGTGGACCCGATGCAGCTTTCATGACCCCGGTCAGAAACCCGGAGTGTACTGTTTCGCGGACGATTCCTGTCGGTGAATGAGGGCGATTCGGCGGGGGGAAGCGGCGGTTCTGAAACGCATGCGAGCGTTTCGCGTATGGTACGGATATTGCACTCATCATGACGAACCAATCCCATGGAGCCAACATGAAACGCACGCTACCACTCCTCCTTCTCGCCGGTCTCCTCCTCGCCGCCTGCGACGAGTCGGACAGGACCCCCGTCGAATACGACACCACACCGCCCTTCCCACCAGTGGGGCTCTACACCATCGCACTCGACAACTCCGTGGAGATCCGCTGGATCCACAACCAGGAGGATGATCTGGACGGCTACGATGTGTATCGCAGCAACAGCTACGACGGCCGGTACGACCGCATCGGATCGACGCATGACAATGTCTTCGTCGACAGGAGTGCCTCGAACGCGGCGAAGTACTACTATGCCGTTGCCGCCTACGACTTCAGCGACAACGCCTCCGCCTTGAGCAAGGACGTGGCCTATGCCACACCGCGTCCTGAGGGACTCAACGTCCCGCTCGCGGATCGCTTCGTGGATCCGAACCGCGCCGGCTATGACTTCTCCGACTACCGCGTCGTGTATTACGACACCGACCAGACCGATGTCTTCGTCGAGTTCACCACGAACCGCATTCCCTACCTTGTGGTGTGGAAGGATTCGGAGATCCAGGACATGGGTTACACCGCCACGCTCGACGACATCGCAAAATCCCCGACCACCGGATGGTCCCCCACAAAGGATGCCCAGCTCATCCTGGGGCACACGTATGTGATCCGCACGTTCGACAACCACTATGCCAAGATGCGCATCACCAGTCTCTCGCAGACCGGCATCACCTTCGACTGGGCCTATCAGCTTGTCGCCAACAATCCCGAACTCGTCCGCATCCTCCGCATGCCTCCCATGCCGCGCCAACGGCATGACTCCGCCGGCACCACCATCACCAACCACGGATCCTTGTAATTGGAGGACGTCATGAAACGCGCCGCTCTGGCTTCCATCGCCTTCGCCCTTTGTCTCCTGCTTGCTCCCACGGCCGCCGCGCCTGCCGCGCCCTCCCCGTCGGACCTCGGCGTCGATCTCTGGCCGGACCGTGGCGACGATGCCGTGTACGACATCGGCGAGGGGTATGAACTCTTCTTCCGCCCCACACATGACTGCTTCGTGACCATCTACGAGATTGGCACCGAGGGCGATGTGCGCATCCTCTTTCCCCGGTATCCGGATGATGGCTGGGTCTTCGGCGGCATGATCTACCGGCTCCCGGACTACTATGGACGCGGCGTGCTCCGTGCCGAGGGACCCCGGGGTGTCGCCTACATCCATGCAGTGGCCACACGGCATCCTGACAGCTTCAACTTCGGCTTCCGTTCCGGCGCCTACATGCTTGATGTCGATCCCGTGTCCGGCGATCCCTTCCTCGCGATGAACGACATCAACCGCAGGATCATCCCCCCCACCAGCATCCATGCGACCGCCACGGTGACGATGTTCATCGGCGGGCATGTGTGGTACCCGCGCTACACCTGCCGCGGCTGCCATGCACATTCGCGTTTCCGCTACGACCCCTACACGGATGTCTGTCCGAAATACTGCATCATGACCTCCGACCCATACGACTACTGGTGGGATCACTCCTACCATCCCTCCCATGTGCGCTTCGTGTTCACTGGTCCGTTCTGGCGCTTCGAGCTGCGCACCGGCAGGCACTATCGTGATCGTCATGGCTACGTGCACTTTGCCCACGGATATGGAAACTACCATCCGCGCGTCATCCCCCAACATCGCTACGTCTATCAGCCGCGGCGGGAGCCGGCCAACCATGTGTATCGCGAGTATCAGCGCGGGTATACGCCGGTGACCTACGACGACACACGGCAACGCTCGCGTGAACGCACCACCGGTGCCGGCACGCGCGAACGGAACGGCATCGCCACACCATCGAGTCCCTCGGTGCGTGATCGCTCCGACGAAGCAGCCCGGCAGCGCACCGACGCTCCACCCACGGACACACGCAGCCGCGAGCGCGTGGAGCAGCCGCGATCGGTGACGCCCGCCCCGGACACACGCAGCCGCGAGCGCGTGGAGCAGCCGCGATCGGTGACGCCCGCCCC
>CAYUYM010000011.1:33494-43267 GCA_964449305.1 uncultured Chromatiales bacterium
GGACACGCGCAGCCGTGATCGCTCGGAGCAGCCGCGATCGGTGACGCCCACCCCGGACACGCGCAGCCGTGATCGCGTGGAGCAGCCGCGGTCCACGGCGCCATCGTCCGGCTCCCGCAGCCGTGGCGGCGACAGCGACAGCCGCCGCCGGTAGGCGTGGGCGCAGGTTGTGGTTCACGCAAATCCCTGATAACTTGCTGCAACGATGCAGTGAATCGTGTCACTCCCATCATCCGTTGCCATGCGCTTCATCTCCATAGCCCTTCTCGCCGTTCTGACCGCATCCCCGCTGCACGCGGGGATGTCGGCCATTGGGGGTGGGGGAATTCCGATCGGCGATGAGCCTGTGGTCGTGGTGCCGGATCCTCCGGGCAGGGATGTGATCGACCGGATCTTCCAGGACGCCTCCGACAGCTTCTCCCGTGGTGATGTTCGCCCCATGTCCAAGTACTTCGCATCGAAGGTGTTCCTCAATCTGTTCACCGGAGAGAACGGGTACTTCAGCGACGAGCACAGCACGGTGATCATGAAGAACTTCCTTGCAACGTTTCAGCCCGTCTCCTTCTCCTTCTCCAGCATCAACCGCGCGGGGATGAATCCCTACGGCGTCGGTGCGTTCACCTTCATGCGACGCGGGCAACGGGGCACCTCGCAGGTGTTCCTTTCCCTCACCAGCGCGCAGGGTGAGTGGCGCATCGTGCAGATCACGGTGACGCGGCGATGACCGGGCGCCCCTTGCCTGGAGGGTGGAGGGCGCTTCCGTGGCGGTGGTATGCACTCATCCTCCTGCTCGCCCTGCTGGTGGCGATCACCCAGCTCGTCCGTCACACCTTTCTCACACAGATCGACCGGCACTGGGACACCATGCGCTTCGAGATCGATCAGGCTGCGGCATCGGACGTGAGGCGACAGGTGGAGGATGGACTGACGGACTTCCATGACGCGGTGACCCGATACGCCGTGGATGATGCGCCTGAAGCCGTCGCATCGATCGATGATGCGGATGCGCGGCAGCGCACCTTCCGCTCGCTGCGGGCGCTGGCCGAGGAGCGCGGCTGGTCCATCGAGCTGTACGACGCGGCGGGCCGCATGATCGCGTACTTCGGGCGGCCGGTGCCCAAACCGGTGCAGCTCATCGACCGCGGCGATGCGGGGGTGATCCTTCACGACGGCGCCCACATCATCCACATTCTCGAGCAACCCGTGGTGTCACCCGCGAGGGACACGATCGGGCGCATCTTCGCCTCCATGCCGCTCGCGGCGCTGCTGCCCGCCAACGGGAGGTTCTTTCTCACCGACGGTCTGCTGGATCGCCTCCGCGCCGGACGGGAGCTGGAGATGCGCATCCTTCCCGACACCACCGGCGTGAACGACGATGCCGGGCATGTCACCAGCCTGCCGCTCCACCTGCACGGACGGACGACAGGGACCATCCTGGTGGGGCACGTGGAGCGCGATGCGCACCGGGCCTCCGTTGATGCGGTGTTCGAGACTCTCACCCACATCCTGCTCGTGCTTCTCCTCGCCGCGCTGTCGGTGCCGATTGCACGACGCACGGCGCCCATCATGCATCACCTCCGCTTTGCGACGGTGGTGACCGCGCACATCTGGCTCATCCGCATCATCCTCTTCACCACCGGCATCGAACAGGACCTGCTGGCGGGCCCGCTGATGAACCCCCTCTCCTTCGCCTCGCCCTTCGCCCTTGGTCTGGTCAGCTCGCCGGGCTCGCTGTTCCTGACGCTGCTGGCGCTGTTCCTCACCATCGCCATCGTCTATCGGCACATGCATCGGGAGGGGGCCACGCTGCGGCTCAACCGCGTGCAGGCGGGGGCCCTGGCCGTGGCGATCTGCGTGGCGCTCCCCGTGCTGCTGCGGGGCATCGTGGCCGCGATCCGGAGCTTCGTCATCGATTCCGCCCTGAACTACCACGATGTTGCCTCCCTGTTCGACCAGCCCATGCTTCTCCTGATGCAGGTGAACATCGCGCTGCTGTCCGGCGCCGTGATGCTGACGCTGCTCGTGTTCGCCACCGTCGCCCGGCACATCGCCCGCACGCTCTCCGGCCGCCGCTTCGTGCTCATCTCGCTCCTGTCACTCCTCCCCGCCGTCATCATCTTTCTCCTGATCACCAACGAGTTCCTCATCCCCGTCTGGATCTACGGCGTCACCGCCTTCCTCGCGTTCGTGTTCCTGCTGCTCAAGGGCCAGCGAGTGGAACTGCGCATCGCCCCGGGCACCGCCTTCCTCATCCTGTGGCTTCTCTCCTCCGTGTGCTGCGCCATCCTCATCGATTCGTTCATGGCGGAGCGCCGGAGATCCGACATCGAAGCCCGCGCCATGGATCTTGCGCGCCCGGCGGACGGATGGTCGCAGGCGCTCGCGGGGCAGGTCCTCTCCAGTGCGCGGATGGAGCTTGACGCCCTGCCCACTTCCCTTCCCGACGCGGGCGGCGACTTCACCACCGCCTTCACCCTGTGGTCCGGATCCATGCTCTCGACGCAGCCCAACAACTCGGCGCTCGTCATCGTGGACTCGGTCGGGCGCATCCTCTCCGAGTTTCTCGTCGGGATCGATCCGCGCTTCATCACAACCGACAGCCTTGGCATCGTGGCACCCGCCGTGGATGCGCCGGGGGACACCGTGGCGCTGATGATCCATGCCGGCCGCAGACATGCGGTGGCGCGGGGCCGTGCGCTCACCGCCGACGGACATCATGTGACGATTGCCGTGGTGGTGGAGGCGCTCAACCCCGTGCTGGCCGGGCGCAGCAGCATCGACGTCCTCCGGAACACGGCGATGCATGCATCCCTCGCACCCGAGGACGACCTCGAGATCCGCACCTTCATCTTCGACAGGCGGGACGGGACGATTCGATCGCACGAGGGCGGCATTGCGCTTGCACGCGGAGTGGACGCCGCCCCCTTTGCGGATTCCACGCATGCGGGCTGGGTGCGCGTGCAGGTGGCCAGCGGAGAGCAGGAGTTCCATCTGGTCGCGACACCCGGCGGTCTTGTCGGCGTGGCGCCCGGCCGCACCGACTGGCTCATCTCCTTCCACCGTTTCTTCCGGCTGGCAATGGTGTTTCTCCTTGTCGGGCTCGCCATGCGCCTCATTGCCCGCGCCCGGAGGCTCCTCCTGTACCGCTGGTTCCCGCTGCGCTTCGGCGCGCGGCTCCAGCTCGCGCTGCTCACCGTCGCCGCCGTCCCCATCCTCATCCTCTGGTTCAGCGCCCGGGCATTTCTCCAGTCCAGCACCGATGCCGACCTCGAGGCACAACTCCGCGAGCGCATCGAGACGATGCGTGAGGGCGTGCTCCGCCGCGTCCATGGACCCGTCACGGCGCAGGGCGTCAGGACCTCGTTCTCCGATGCGGACTGCTTCGACGTCGCATCCACGGCGGGTGTCCCGCTCAACGTCTACATCGGGACCGCGCTCTCGGCCACGAGCAATCCCGAGCTCTACCACACCGGCCTGCTCAATGGCAACCTCAAGCCGAGCGTCTACCTCCGGCTGCATCTGCTCGGGAACGACTTCGTCTTCGCCCATGAACGCATCGGTGACTTCCCCTATGCCGTCGGCTACGGTGCACTTCGAGACGAGAACGGCGGCGTGGTGGCGGTGCTCTCTGTGCCGACACTCTTCGAGGCGTCGCGCATCGAGGCGTCCACCACGCGGGCATTCGCGGCGATCCTCCTCTTCATGTCCGGCGTCCTGGCCCTTGTCTTCATCATGTCCCGCATCCTCTCGCGGCAGATCTCCCGGCCGCTCACGGATCTGCTGAACGGCACGCGTGCCGTGGCGGCGGGGGATTACTCGGGCACCATCCCCGCCACCGGCACACCGGAGACACACGAGGTGATGGACGGCTTCAACCGCATGGTGGCGCAGTTGCGCAAGCAGCGGCAGGACCTCGCCGCCTACGAGCGCGAGCTGGCTTGGCGCGACATGGCGAAGCAGGTGGCCCATGAGATCCGCAATCCCCTCACGCCGCTCCGCCTTGCCGTGCAGCACCTGCGCCGGGCCCACGCCGACAGGCGCGACACCTTCGACACGCTCCTCCCCCGGATGACGGACATGATGATCGAACGCATCGACGCGCTCGCGAACATCAGTGACCAGTTTGCGCGTTTCGCCCGCATGCCCGATCGCGAGCTGGTGGATGTGTCGGTGGCCGAGGTGCTGCGGGAATGTGTGGCGCTGTTTGACACGCACGTGGGACTTCGCATCACGCTCGATGTGGATGATGCGCTGCCGGTGGTGTGTGCGGATCGGGATGAACTGCTCCGGGTCTTCATCAACCTCGTGCGGAACGCCGTGCAGGCGGTGGGCGACGACGGCGACATCGCCATCACCGCACACAGCGACGGCGCCTCCATCCGCGTCCGCATCCACGACAACGGCATCGGCATACCGGACGACGTGCTCCCGCGCATCTTCGAACCGAACTTCTCCACGAAGTCCGGTGGCATGGGTCTGGGGCTTGCCATCGCCCGCCGCGCCATCGACGACATGCACGGCGCCATCAGTGTGGCGTCCACACCGGGCGACGGCACCACCGTGGATGTGCGTCTCCCGATGGCACACCCCGGCCAGGATTGATGCGTGATGCTGCGCCGCTTTCAGAGTCGGCGGGTTTTTGTAGCTTGCATGGAGATTGTTGAACAGCCCATACGCGCATGGACATCATACTTGCCTCTGCCTCCCCCCGTCGGTCCCAGCTCCTGAACCAGATCGGTGCATCCTTCACCATCATCCCGGCCCATGTGGATGAGACGGTGCATGATGCACTGCCGCCGGAGGAACATGTGATCACACTGGCGGAGCGCAAGGCCCGCGCAGTGGCCGGGCGTGTGGACGCGGGGGTGATTCTTGCTGCGGACACGATCGTGGTGCTCGACGGATGCATCATCAACAAGCCGGTGGACGAGGAGGATGCCCACCGCATGTTGCGGGCATTGAGCGGTCGGCGGCATGATGTCTACACAGGGTTCGCCGTGCTCGACGCCGCGAGCGGCCGCATCGCCACGGGGGTGGAAACCACCGGAGTGTGGTTCCGCCCGCTGCACGATGACGAGATCCGGTCCTACGTCGCCTCCGGATCCCCCATGGACAAGGCCGGCGCCTACGGCATCCAGGATGATTACGGGGCGGTGTTCGTGGAGCAGGTGCACGGGGATTTCTACAATGTTGTCGGTCTCCCGCTGTGTCGAGTGCATGCGGTGCTCCGGGAATTCACCGGGGAGCGGGCGTGATGGACGGGCGTCTCCGCAGGCGCTTTCTCTTCTCCCTGGCGTTCGGGGCGCTCGTCTTCATCGGGTTCACGATCTACGCCGACGCCGGGCAGCTTGTGCAGGCCTTTGCGCGCTTCAACTGGATGTGGGTGCCGGTGATTCTTGCATGCAGCTCCATGAACTATGTGTTCCGCTTCTGGAAGTGGGACTTCTACACCAGGACACTTGGCATACGCCCGACCACCGTGCAGAACCTCGTCATCTTCTTCTCCTCGTTCATGATGGCGGTGACGCCGGGCAAGTTTGGCGAGGTGCTCAAGTCCTACATGCTCAAGAAGCTCAACGGCACATCGATCCGCGTGTCGGCGCCGATCGTGCTCGTGGAGCGGCTCACGGATTTCATCGGGCTCATCATGCTGATCATCGCCGGCGCATGGGTGTTCGGGTACGGAAGGATCTGGGTGGTCGGTTTCGCCGTGTTCTTCGCTGTGGTGACAGGACTCCTGAGCTGGCGCCGTGGATCGGAGGCCATCATCCGCCTCTTCCGCATCGTGCCTCTCGCACGGCGCTTTGTGGAGCACGCCCTCACGATGTACGGCTCCATCTACACGCTCCTGCGACCGCGGCCGTTGTTCATCGCCACCGCGCTGTCCGTGGCTTCATGGGCCTTCGAATGCCTCGGTTTCTGGATCATCCTCGACATCTTCTCGATGCCGATCCACATGTTGAAGTCGACCTTCATCTACGCCTTCTCCACCATCTTCGGAGCGGTCACCATGCTCCCCGGTGGTCTCGGCGCCACGGAGACCTCGCTCACCGCATTGACGGAACTGGCGGGTGTGAGCCGGGACGTGGCCGTCGCCTCCACATTCATCATCCGTGCGGCCACGCTGTGGTATGCCGTGATCATCGGCGTTGTCGTGACCTTCTTCTTCCAGAAGCATCTCCACGTGGATCTCATGGAGATGGAATCCGGTGTGGAGGATTGATGGCGCAGCATGAGATGAAGAGGAGCACGGAGAACCGCGTGTCCGCCCGCATGGGGGAAGTGTTCCTGACGAGACGCGTCAATCATTGCGGGAGATGATGTCGCCTTCGGCGTGTTTCACCGCTGTTCCTGCAATCCATGGAAGGATTCCCGCATGAAACGATTTTTCCCGACACTTCTGGCAATGATGCTGGGGACCATGGTCCACGCACAGATTCCCTTTGCGACCACACCCTCGTGGGAATCCACCGATCTGCCGAATCACTCCACCGGAGCGGCCTGGGCGGACATCGATCAGGATGGGTGGATGGATCTGGTGGTGGCCAATGGGAACGACATGTCGCGCGGGCATGTGGTGGTGTACTTCAACGATCGACACGGTCATCTTCCGGGCACACCGGGGTGGATCTCGGACGACGTGGATTACCATGGGCACTGCAGTGTGGCAGACATCAACGGTGACGGATACCCGGAGATCGCCGTGAGTGTGTTCCTCGGGCCGGCGGGGTTCTCGCAGCAGGGCAGGGTGAAGCTCTACTCCAACACGGCCGGGGTCATCTCGCGTCAGCCGGCATGGATGTCGGAGGATCGCTTCTACACATTCAGCCTCGCGTTCGGAGATGCCGATGGCGATGGCGATCCCGACCTGGCGGTGGCCTGCGGTGAAGCCTACAACCAGAATCCGGAGCGCCACCGCGTCTACTACAACACCGACGGCGTGCTCGGGACGCTGCCCGGGTGGATGAGTGCGGCTGCGGGATATGGCATGGATGTCGTGTGGAGCGACATGGACAACGACGGGCGCCTGGATCTGCTGTTCGCCTGCGAGCGTGGACCGAATCTCCTGTTCCACAACCACGGGGATTCGCTCGCCACGGTGCCGGGGTGGGTTGCCGCAGATGCGGGAACGCATGGCAACTCCCTGTATGCCGCCGACATCGACAGCGACGGCTTTCCGGACCTTGCGGTGTCTGACAACAACCAGCTCGGCGGGGAGGGGCGGTTCAAGATCTACCGCAACAGGAACGGGGTGCTGGACGCATCGCCGTCATGGCGTTCCGCCAGTGATGGCTACGGATCGGGCAACACCCTGGTGGATGTGGACAACGACGGGCGTCTGGATCTTGTGGCCGGCGGGTGGTGGGAGCCATGCCGCATCTGGCTCAACCGGTCGACCGGCTTTGCTTCGGCGCCGGATTTCAGCACCGCGACGGGCACGGTGATCGAGGCCATCGTCTTTGCCGACGTGGACAACGACGGGATCGACACGCTGCGCAGCGTGTTCACCGGCGACGGGCTGCGGCGATTGTTCCAGCT
Organism: uncultured Chromatiales bacterium; assembly: GCA_964449305.1. Lineage (GTDB taxonomy): Bacteria > Bacteroidota > Ignavibacteria > SZUA-365 > CAYQST01 > CAYUYM01. The sequence continues at coordinate 41,034 of CAYUYM010000011.1, forward strand.
CCCGCGGGCGCCCCTGCAGGCGGTGATCGGGGTGCGTGTGGACGATGTGCCCGTGGCGGGCGCATGGTGCGCGGATCGGGAGAGTGGGTGGGTGAGTCTGGGGCACGCCCCGGAGGCGGGGAAGCGCGTGGAGATCATGGCGCTTGCATCGCACGACCTCGACATGGCCTACAGCAACTGGGACAAGACCATCGGCAATCATCTGTACATCAACACCACCACGCCGACCGGTGTGGAGCATGGAGCGGTGATGCCGCCCGGCGTGCGGATCGAGCCCTGCGCGCCGAACCCCTTCACCGACGGGACGCGAGTCACAGTGCAGCTCGTGGAAGCGTCGCCGATCCAGGTGGAGGTGTACGACACGCGGGGGACGCTGGTGCGGCGGAGCGCGAGCGTGGGGTGCTGCCAGCCGGGGAGGCACAGCATCGCCATCGCGGGCGCCGGTCTGCCGAGCGGCGTCCTGTTCTGCGCGGTGGAGACGGCAGCCGGCCGGGCCTGGACGCGGCTGGTGAAGTACTGACGATGTGATACAGGGGGGATAGACCTTAAGGTCTTCTATGTACTTCTTAGAAGACCTTAAGGTCTATCCCCCGCCAGCGGGCACTCCCGTTTCATCACCCAAATACCCGCCCCCGGGCCATGCCGCTGCGCCATCACAGCCGCATTGTCAGCCGCATCTCCACCAAGCGACGCTCGGGGTCCCGTGAACCCGGCATCCGCCTCTGCTTCCACGCGGGCAGGGCCCCTCCCGACCGGGACAATCCCACACGTCATGGCATGGCAGCCGGCCGGGCCTGGACGCGGCTGGTGAAGTACTGACGATGTGATACAGTTAGGATAGACCTTAAGGTCTTCTATGTACTTCTTAGAAGACCTTAAGGTCTATCCCCCGCCAGCGGGCACTCCCGTTTCATCACCCAAATACCCGCCCCCGGGCCATGCCGCTGCGCCATCACAGCCGCATTGTCAGCCGCATCTCCACCAAGCGACGCTCGGGGTCCCGTGAACCCGGCATCCGCCTCTGCTTCCACGCGGGCAGGGCCCCTCCCGGCCGGGACAATCCCACGCGTCATGGCATCGCATTCAGTGACAGCCCCGATGGTTCATGCTTCGACACATCCATACCACGCGTCCTCATCTCCGACTCCAGCGTTCGTTCCATGCTCAGGCTCGATCCCTCCATGATACGCTTCCCCAGCGGCGACATCGCCCGCCATTTCGGAGCCGCACCCAACCCAGGCCGGCAGACACCGCCCCGCCGCCGGATGGGGCGGCGGGGGAACACCTCCTCTCTGTGAACGACCTGTTCCCCGGGGTGCACATCATCCACACACGCTTCGAGAAACGTGATGTCATCACCACGGTCCCGGGGCGCTGATGGTGTGCAGTGCTGCACGCAGATCGATGCGAAGCACGCGGAAGCACGGCCCCAACGGAGCAATGGAGATGTCACCTGTCGGATTTGCGGATGTCCATTCTCCTTGGTATTATTGAATACCCGACTCGCCTTGACCTCCTGTTCAGCGGGTTTCTGACATGGAGGCGGATTTCCGAAGCTCATATGACATGCACAGCGGAGTGTTGTTTGAATGACGGACGGTTTTCAGTATCACAACCAATGGCAGTATCACCACCAACGAAGGATGTGCTATGAATCACTTTCAGCACCTGTCACCTGTCCTTCCAGGATGGAGGGGTGACACATGACCACAAGGGACATCATCCTGAAAAAGGCCATGCTCCTGGATGAACCGGCGCGACCGGAGTTCATCCAGTTCATGGATTTTCTCATCCGCCGGTACACCCAACCGAGCGATGGTGTGAGTGAACAACAATGGTCGGAATTCTCCTCGGGGCGGATCGCCGTCGACGAGGAGGGGGAGCTGTATCGGAGTCCCCGATACCGGGAGACGTGGCGATGAAGCGACCCGGTGATGTCGCCATCGTGCACTATGCTGTCCCGGGAAGCGGAGTGGAACGCCCTCATCCCGTGCTCATCCTGCGGGAGCTCACACCGGCAGGAGACGACTGGCTCGTCTGCATGATCTCCACCCGCACGGATCCGGCCATCGATGAACACTACGAACGGATCGATCCCTCCTGCCCGGATTATCAGGCGTCGGGGCTGCTCGGCCCCAGCACCATCCGCTATACGCGCCTGGCCATCGTCGCCGGAGAGACGCTGACCGGGAAGATCGGAGAGATTTCCGCCGATCGACTGATGCGCATCCGCA
>CAYUYM010000012.1:0-40912 GCA_964449305.1 uncultured Chromatiales bacterium
GGCGGAATGGACTCCTCCTTTTCGAGACGCATTTCGATGATGTCGAAATCGTTGACCAGGCCCGACGCCCTCTCCTCCGGTGTCGCCTCCACATAGTACACGGTGACGCGGACGGTGCGCATGTTGCCCGGAGCGCGGCGGTTGGCGACCGGGAAGGTGCCATCGAGGCGGAAGCCTTCGATGAGCCCCTGGTCGGCGGCACGCTTGAAGAGCTGGTCGACACGCTCATTGGTGTTGGTCAGCGTGAAGCCCTTCACCTGGGTGTAATCGTAGCCGGTGGTCACCGAGCGGGAACGGCGACGGAGTCCGCCACCGGAACCGCCGGACTTGTCATCGGCGGCTTCCTTGATGATCTGCTGCTTCTGGCGTGTTTCATTGTACTGGTTTTTCAGGTCGGTCTGTTTGGCGCGCACCTCCGGATCCTGCTGCTGGGCCGTCGCGATGAGGGCGGTGACAAGCAGCACGAATACCGTCGCAACGGATCGCTGTGCCATGTGTGTCCAACTCATGTATCTACCTCTTTTATGCTGATGTGTGTTGTTTCGGTTGGATGAATCGACCACGGCCTAGTTCTCCGGAGGATAGAGCGTGACATTGTAGGTCTTGTCCAGCTCTCCGCACCGGATGCGGATGGTGGCATCCGTGCCGTCCTTCGAGACACGCCCCTTGAGCGTGAACCGGACACTCGTCTGCCCGCTGCCGTCTGCGCGAAGGTTGTCGATCGGTGCGAAATTGTCGAGGAGATCCTTTCCGTCGGCCTCGACCTCGATGCGCAACTCATTGCGTGGGATGGGACGCAGATTCTGCACAACACACCGTCCGCACTTGTATGCCGTGAAGCGGAACTCCTGGTTGATGACGTACTCACCCTTGTTTTCAAAGGATGCGGAGAGGCGCGTCGACGGCTTCAACACGGTAAGTTCATATTCCGAGGGGCTGAGGTTGGTCCCGGTGGAATCCGTGTAATATTTGAAGTCACGATTTTCATAATACATTTTCAGGCGAAGCGGTTTGCCGAGGGCATCCTCGGGGATCTTGAACTTCGCAATGTTGTTGTTGGCCTGTGCCACCTGCTTGCCGTCGAGTTCCAGCACCCAGCTGTACTTGTCGAGTTCCTCGAGGCCCTGCACATTGAACGGGAACTCGAAGGTCTCACCGATGAAGGCGGCAGGTCGCGGGTAGCGCATGAGCAATGGTTTCTTCACAATGACCTTGAACGTCTGCGGCTGGGCCTGGCTCAATGCACCTGCGCCGCGATTGTCGGACCCGGACACGGTCACGTCCACCTCACGCGGTTCGTTGAATGACGACTGCCATACCCATGGGGCCTTGGGATCGGCCGGCCTGGGCACGTTGCCGACAGTGGCCGGCATGTTGTTCACCTTTTCAAGCTCGGGGCCCTGGACGTGGATCACATTGGTGACGGGGAAACCGACGGCGGTGACCACTTCACGCTTGCCAGGGCGGAGCACGAGCTGGCCGCCCTGCTCCTTGTTGATGACCTGCACCTTGAATGCCGAGGAGAGTTCCTTGCTGCGTCCGACGAAGTAATCGATGGACGTGCCCTTGATGCCCTCATCGGAATCGATGGCGCGCTGGATCTCCGACGGGGAGAACTCGAGGTTGCCGACCTTGATCTTCTCGTTCGACTCAATGTCGGCGCTCACTGCGATGCGGTTGGTGCCGGCGGTGACGTTGAATTCGAAGAGCCCGGCGCCCTTGTCCGCCTTCCAGCGGAGCTTGTATTTCTTGTTGCCCTTGGTGCTTTCCTTGGGCGTCGCCTCCAGATCCAGATCACGCCAGATCGGCGAGATAGTGGAATCCGTGTTGTCACCCATCTGCTGGATGGTCTCCACAAGGATGGCGTCCTTCATGATTTCGATTTTCGGCGGAACCGTGACGGAATCCTTGTCGCCCAGCCCCTTCACGGTGATGGTGAAGTACTTCGTTTCACCGACGTACATCTGGTTCTCCGCTGCCGGTGCAACTGCAGGCAGGTTTTTCAGGAGTTCCAGAATGATGGCGTTGTTCTTGCGTTCCAGTTCGATCTGCTGCCGCATGAAGCCCTCTTCGGCATCGTCACGTTCCACGATGACGATGAGGAGCTCGCAGATGACAGCCAGATACAGGAAGAAGTAAACCTGATATTTTTTGTAATGTCCTTCGTGACCGGCCATGATGTTCGTACCTCCAATAAAAGCGGTGGATAAAAGGTGTGCTTTGTTGGATTAACGGAGGTTGACTTCTTTTTGCACGGTGTTGGCCAGGTCTTCTTCGAGTGCCTTCAGCTTGGCCTGAACCTCGGAGAGCGAGAGCTGCTTGCCGGGCAGGGCCTTGCCGTCTTCGTCCTCATCGGCAGGCTCGGGCTCGTACCACTGCGTCACAGCGAGGAGCACCAGCACCGACACTTCGATGAGGATGGCGAGGATGATCATGGTCGGCTGGTGGGCCACCATGAACTTGATGCCACGGAAACCGATGTTGGCGATAAGGAAGGCGGTTCCGAGGAATGCGACGGCGGTCACGTTGTTCTTGTAATGCGGGATGAAATCGTTGATCATCCACATGGCGAATGGACCATGGTCGCCGCCCTTCACCTTGTTCTTCTTGTTTTCCGACAGCTTCTTCAGGCACTTGCCAAAGCTCGATCCACCCATGAGGCTGCCCACGACGGCATGCAGGGCGCCGCCGAAGATCATGCCGACAGGCGAGAAGAACAGAAGAATGATGAGAAGGAAGGTGAGACCGATGAGAATCAGATACCCGTTCAGGATGAACACCGACATACCAGTTTTGTAGACAATTTCCCCGAAGGTCCCGGTGCCGGGCCTCAGCATCGTCAATTCCTCCTGTGTCGCCATGCTGAGATCCCTGTTGGATGTGGCAAGGAAGTTCTTGAACTCCTGCAGTGTCATCGATTCCGCCTTGCCGACTTCGGCGTGGCTTTTCTGCGGGAGCAGGGTCGCGAAGCTGACCAGCATGATCAAACAAAGCAGGCTGCTGCGAAGCATTGCTTTCGTAAACATGGTTAAAACCCTCCTGAACTGGTACGCTGGGAGTGAGCTCCCGGCGCGTATGAATGAAAACAGGTGTGTGTATTGCTCAAGGGAAAAGCGGTGAGGTGGGAGGCAGGCTGGAGCATGAAAATCGCATGGGGATGGATTGATATGTCGCAAGTTGAGACATATCGTCCAAACGTACGAAAATTCACGATTCCAACCTTACAGCAACGTAAGAAATCCGAAAAAAAACTCCGGTATGCGGACCCTGGAAGGGCCCGTGCACCTGCAGAAGCGGGCGTCATGTGCGGGGTGATATGATGGGTGTGCATCGTCATGTGGGGCGGCCGGCCTCAGTCCTTCACCAGGATGATGTCGTAGTGAAACGTCCTTCCGGCAACGCGCAATTCGACCACGGCGTTGACCTCGTTGCGGAGGTTCGGCGCCTTGAGTCGGAAGCTGACCAGCGTACCGTTGTCACCGGGCTGGATGCGGAGCTCTTCGAGGATGTCGCGGCCGTTCTCCGTCTCCGCAATCACGCGGATCTCGTTTGCCGGGATGGCGCGTCGATTCATCTGCGTGCAGTTCCCGCAGGTGATGAAGTGGAAGCGGAACTCCTGGCCGTTCGGGTATTCGCCGTCGTTCTTGAGCGGCTCGCTGATGACGCGCAGCGGCGGCGTGGCAACGGCGATGTGAAAGGTGGAGGCGCCGATATCCTCCCCCCCCGGGATCAGCACCGGGTATTCACGGTTGGCATAGGTCGCCTGAATGGTCGCCGTCGCCCCGGCGGCGTCCTGCGGGACGACGAAATCAACACGCGGCGAGGTTCCGGTGAAGGTCCGCCCCGCGACGGACACGGTCCAGGCATAGAGGGATGCAACTTCGAGGCCGGCGACATTGATGTTCATTGTGACGCTTTCGCCGGCGTAAAGCTTCTCGGGCATGGGCTTCGCCATCACGGGCCTGCGCACATCGACCGTGAACTCCCGTGTCGCGGCATTGCCCGACTTGTCAGCGGCGCGGACAGTGACGCGCTGCTGTCCTGCATGGTTGAAGGTGCCAGACCACGTCGTCCCATCCTTGGCGCGCAGCACCGTCCCGGCGGTGGTGCTCACGCCGGTCACCGATTCGGCCGCGGTGCCTTCCACAGGCACAAGCTGCGACACGGGGAAGCCCGCCGCAGTGACGAGCGTCTGCATCTCGGCGATGGCGACACGCCCCTTGTCCACCACGTCGATCACGAAGCTGTTGTCCTGCGTGTTGATGGATCCGAGAAGCACGGGATCGATGGGCCCGACGATGGCTTCGAGGCGTCCGCGATCGAACATGAGCGGCCCCACCTTCACCGAGTCGTTGCGGATGGTGACCTTGTTCGTCTGGGCGTCGACGGTGAAGCGGAACCTCCCCGTCCCCTTCGAGGCGACCCAGCGGAAAGTGTACTCGTTGGCGGAACGCGCCCACAGACGCGAGCCATTGTCGTCGGGTCGGCCCACCTCCATGATGCTGTCCACCACGGCGCCATTGCTGTTGTCGGCGTTAAGGCGATGGATGAGCACGCGGGGGGCGCGGACCACCTGGTCCTTTTCCCCCAGCCCCTGGAAGGTCATGGAAAACACCTTCTCGTCCCCTACGTACATGGTGTTGTCCGCAGCTCCCGAGAGGTTGGGAGGATAGTGAACGAACTCGTTGAAGATCCGTTCGATGATGGTTTTGAGATCGCTGATCGCCCGGAGGTTTTCCGCCTCGGCATCGTCGCGTTCAACGATGACGATGAGCAGCTCGCAGATGACTGCGAGATAGAGAAAGAAGTAGACCTGGTACTTCTTCGCGGAGGATGCGTGTACAGACATGGCGATGCTCCTTGTATTGGTGGATGTGTGATCAGTGCCGCACCAAAACGCGTAGCATTTCTTTCATTCGTCCGCATGCCGTGGGAAGGTGAAACAACCAGTGCTGTAGCAGTCAATCGAATAGGGACCTCCGGGTGATGGATGATTCGTGTGCAGGTGCTAATCCATGCGGAAACGAACCGTGCGTGTCAGCACGGCCTCGCCGCAGGTGATGACGAGTTCGATGGTTTCGCCTTTGACCATGTCCCCATTCTCGAGGTTGAAGGCGAAGAGTCCGTTGCGGACCATGGCGAGTTCGACGCGCAGGTTGGCGCCGTTGCTGCGCATGGCCTGGACGTGGATCTGGTCCAGGTCCTTGACGGGAGCGGCCAGAAGGTACTTCGGATCGGACCAGCGGGCCGCGGTGAAGGTGAACACCGTCCGCCACGAGGGATCGGGTGGCGGGGTGAACACGATGTGCATGGGTGGTTCGACCACGGGAATGGCAAACTCGGAGCGGCCTGATGTGTGACGCACCGGATCGCGCCAGGGATAGAGCGACCCATGGCAGGTGGCACGGAGGCGGATCGTGCGGCCGCCATAGTCCGATGGGATGCGCATGGAGACGATGGATCCCTTCCCCATCGTGTTGTCGATGGACCAGGCATAGGATGCAGGATCATCGAGGCCGCGCACGCGGACAGAGAAGGAAGCCTCCTCACCGGCGTAGAGGACGGAGGGGACGGACTGTTCGAGCACCGGTGCCACGGCGTTGACGACGAACGAGGTGCGGGCATGATCCCTGCCACCGGCGCCGCGATCGATGGCGGCGTCGATGACCACCGTGTCCGTGGTGAGCCGTGGTGTGCCGCGCCACCGGACGGTGGATTCACGGAGGTCGGCCCCGGCGGGCTCCAGGACGCCCCCCCCGCGCACGATGCGGAAGGTGGGCTTCTTCCAGCCGAGGTTGGTCACCAACGTTGTGGAGGTTTCGAAACCGATGGCGCCGACGAGCACCGGTTGCGATGCCTGCACCATGAGCGGTTCACCCGTTGTGGGATTCGTGACAGAGGTGTCGCGGACGATGGCCGTCAATGTATCGTGGGTGGTCTCGAGCCGGTCGATGAGCGTGTCGGGCACGAGATCCGTGGTGAAGCTGATGCCGCGGTAGGTTCTGCTGCCGCCCGCCATTCCATGGACGCGCCGGGTTTTTCCCATGAAGGCGATCCTGTAGACGCCGGTTTTCCTGATCGAGCAGGTGAAGGGCACCGAGGCCATTCTTCCGTCGGGATCGTCGGCACCGCGCATGGGACCGATGGTCACGATCGGGTCGAAGCGCACGGTGTCGTTGCGCGTATGGGAGATGGAGGTGACGGTCACACTGTCCTCCACCGTGATATCATGGATGATGAGTCGGGATGAAAAATCCTGCGGGCCTCGGCGGGTCTCGCCAGTCTGATCGTCGGCATCCACATACCAGAACAATGTGTCGGCATCGAATTCCATCCGCGCAGGCGGGAGGAAGGTTCGGGCGATGTCATATGCCTTCTGTTCGATGTCATTGCTGGTCTTGGATCGTTGATGCGTGATGACGACAAAGCCGAGGATGGCGGTCAGGTAGAGGATGAAGAACACATCGAAGCGCCGACGCCGTTTCACGGTCACCCGGGGAGCTTGGCATCGCTCTCCCCTTGTCCCGGTCGTGTGCGTGACAGGAATTCCTGCAGCTTGTCCGTGGAGTCGGCGGGGGCGTCGATCGGAGTGGAGGGATGCGGCACGCCCGGGGCGAAGTGCGTGCGGAGGTCGGCGAGGATGGTGTTGGTTTCCTGCAGGGTTTCAATGAACTGGGCCGTGCCGGCGGCGGTGATCTTGGCCTGGTTCTCGGTGAGCTTCGAGAGGAGGACGTCCTGGCGGAAGTCGGTCTGTGAGATGAGGCGGAAGAGGTCGGAGACGGCGTTGGTCATGTCGTGCACGGCGCGGTTGAGTGCGATGAACTGGTTCTCGTTCATGCCCGCAGCCTCGGGCGACGCTGCGGCATCCTCCATGGGGCCGTAGGCGGTGACGATGGCGAGAAGGAGCAGAAAGAAGGCCTGCATGGCAAAGCCGGCGAGGGCGATGCGGAAGTCGTAGCCGGCGAGGTTGAGCCCGACACCGACAATGAGGAACACGGCCGAGACGTACACCCATCCCTGGATGGTGTTGTAGTAATAGCGGCTGAGCACTTCCTCGAGGAAAAGGCGTGTGCCAAAACGCCGTCCGAGGTGCGTCTCAAAGCGGAAGGAGCGGCCGTCGCTGAACTGCAGGTCGATGCCGCGTACGGCGAGCTTCCAGCAGTCGATCAGCGTCTGAAGCATGCGGGCATTGCGCAGGAGCCGGTCATTGAAGTACTCCCGATACAGCCGTCGCCCTTCCGGGATCTGGAGGCTGCGTAATGTGTCGACGGGAGTGATCATGATTGAGCCTGTGTTTCTGGGATGCTCGGCATCGGTGAACCACAATAAAGGCCACCACAATCATGCCAGAAAACCCCGCCTTGAATTGGAGGAGGTTACGGAAGCGCCCCACCATCAGGACGGAAAGCCCGGGGTGAAAAATTTTCACACCATGTGAGGATATTTCACTTGCATGGACTGGTGGACACAGGCGGTTGCACCTTGGATTTCCCTCACCGGACAATGTCGTGCAGCATGTCAAGGGCGCTGTTCATCAGATCTCCGATGCTCCCGGCGGCCTCCTCGGCGTGGATGAGCCGGCTGCGGATGTGGAGCGAGGCGATGCCATGCATGGCGCTCCACAGGAACACCGCCACATCGAGGACAGTACGGCCGTGGAAGCATCCGACCTCCGCACACTGCCGGACGTTGGTCAGCAGAAGCTCGAAGGCCTGCCTCCCGCAATCGGCGCTCCGGTGGCGCGAGACGACCCCCGCCGACACGCGGGCGATGAACATGAGGTCGTAGTATTCCGGATTGTCGAAGGCGAAGCTCAGGTACGCCCGGCCGTGCGCCAGCAGCCGTTCGCGGGGGTCGGCGATGTTCTGCACCAGCATCTGATGCGCCAGCAGCTCCCGGAAGCCCCGGCAGTGCAGCTCGTGGATGATCTCGTCCTTGTCCCGGAAATACAGGTAGATGGTTGCCGGGCTGTACTCGATCCGCTCGGCGATCCTGCGGATCGAGACGTGCTCGTTGCCCAGCTCCACATGAAGTTGCATGGCGACATCGAGAATCCGCTGCTTCATTTCCTGCCGCTCCTTTTCTCGTCGCTCCACCCGGCCCATGCGCACCTCCACTGCTGTGTCCTTTGAATTTAATGAACACTGTTCACGAATTCAACATGGGGCGATGCCCTCCATCGGAACATTTCCCCCCTGCGTCCCCCACGCCACCCCGGGGCAAGCCGTGGGCTGTGGCACTTGTCCGTTGATGGATGTTCCCGTATCTTTGTTTCTCCTTTTGCGTGTGCACATCGTGCAGCGCGACTGGCGGGCCTCCGAGTGGGCCGATTGCACTCAACGCCCCCGTAGCTCAGTAGGATAGAGCGACGGTTTCCTAAACCGCAGGTCGGGTGTTCGAATCACCCCGGGGGTACGAAAGAATTCCGAATCACGACTGACGAATGACGAATTGCGGAGGAAGAGCTGACGCAATTCCGGAATCTCATGATCGTGATTTCCCGACTTCCTACTTCTGTCTTCCCTGATTCACCCAAAGGTCCCCTCCCCATGCGCGTTTCGAATTATTTCATCCCCACACTCAAAGAGATCCCGGCTGATGCCGTGATTCCGAGCCACCAGTTGATGCTGCGCGCCGGCATGATCCGCGCCCTCTCTGCCGGCATCTACTCCTTCCTCCCTCTGGGCTACCGCGTGCTGAAAAAGGTGACAGCCATCATCCGCGAGGAGATGGATGCCATCGGGGCGATGGAGTTTCACCTGCCCGCCCTCAACCCCATCGAGATCTGGCAGCAGACGAATCGTGTGGAGGCCTTTGGCGACACGATGTTTCATCTGAAGAACCGGGACTACGTGCTTGCGCCGACGCACGAGGAGATCATGACCACTCTCGCCTCGCATCATGTGAAATCGTACAGGGAGATGCCGCAGATCTGGTACCAGATCCAGACGAAGTTCCGCAACGAGGCGCGCCCGAAGTCGGGTGTCATCCGCAGCAGACAGTTCACCATGAAGGATGCGTACTCCCTCGACAATTCCTGGGAGGGCCTTGATGCGAGCTACGACAAGCACTACACAGCCTACTGCAACATCTACTCGCGCTGCGGGCTGAAGTTCTTCGTGGTCGGTGCATCGAGCGGCGCCATGGGCGGCACCGGCTCCCAGGAGTTCATGGTGGAATCCGAGGCTGGCGAGGATCTGTGCGCCTTCAACCTCGAATCCGGCTACGCCGCAAACATCGAGGTCGCCTCCTCGCAGATTCCGGCCGTGGAACGGCTCGCCGACAATCCGGCAGCGGAGCGCTTCGCGACGCCGGATGCCCGGGCCATCGACGATCTCGTCAGCCAGTTCGGCATCCCGGAGGAACGCTGCGCCAAGTCCCTCGTGTACTTCGCGGACGAGGTGCCCTGGCTCATCTTCATGTGCGGCAACGACCAGCTCAACGAGGCGAAGCTTCAGACCGCTCTCAAGGCGAACATCATCCGCCCCGCGCACGAGGACGAGCTTGTCGCGCTGACCGGGGCGCACGCAGGCTCCATCGGCCCGATCAATCTGAAGACAGCGCTCCAGCAGATCGCCGACACCCGACTCATGCACGCCAACGGCATGGTGTCCGGTGCAAACGAGGACGGCTTCCATTATCGCAACATCGACCTCGACCGCGATGCGGCCATCACCGCCTTCCACGACCTGCGCACCGTCGGTGAGGGCGAACCGGATCCCGTCGGCGGCCGCCCGCTCAGCGTCAAGAAGGCCATCGAGGTGGGGCACATCTTCAAGCTCGGCACGAAATACTCCGCCGCCCTCCATGCCACCTTCCTCAACGAAAAGGGCGAGGAACACCCCATCATCATGGGAAGCTATGGCATCGGCGTGGAGCGCATCATCGCCTGCCACATCGAGCAGCGCCACGACAAGGATGGCATCATCTGGCATCCGTCCATCGCCCCGTTCCATGTGCAACTCTGCGCCCTCAAGATGGACAGCGACGATGTCCGCACGACAGCCGACCGGCTCTACAATGACATGAGCGCGGCCGGCATCGAGGTGTTGTACGACGACCGCGGCGGTGTGTCACCGGGATTCAAGTTCAAGGACGCTGACCTGCTCGGCATGCCGATCCACCTGATCGTCGGTGAGAAGCACCTGAAGGATGGCAACGTGGAGATCAAGGTCCGCGAAACCGGCGAGCGCGTCATCGCCCGCGTGGAGGATGCCATCACCACGACACGGGAAATCCTGACGCGGCTCGGTCTGTAGCATCTCCTACCGGATCACAATGAACGACGGGCGATGGTGACATCGCCCGTCTGCGTTTCTCCACGACATCCTTCAATCGGAAATCAATGCAGCACCACCATGCAGCGTGTCTGCCGCACCACGCCATCGACAAGAAGGTGGTAGAAGTACGTGCCTGCGGAAAGCGGTGTCGCGTCGATGTGCACGGCATGCGCACCTGCAACCCGGTCGGTGACGGCGATCTCCCGGACGGTGCGCCCCGCGGCATCGGTCAGGAGGATGCCCGCGGTTGCTGCCCCGGGGATGCGGAAGACCACGGTCGAAACAGGCGCGCAGGGGTTCGGGAAGTTCTGGTCGAGGACAAAGCCGCCATCGGAGACACCGGTGAAATCCACCGCCACCTCCGGGGATTCCTCATGTGTCCCGTCGTGATCCACCTGCCGCAGGCGGTACCAGACGCGCCCGGTGCGTGTGCCGGACTCGTCGAGATACTCATAGTCATGTGTTGCGAGCGTGCTCCCCTGTCCCGGGACGAACGCGACATCCACCCAGGTCGCGGCCTCACGGCGCTGCACCACGAAGCCACTGTTGTTGGTCTCCGTGATGGTGCGCCACCGCAGCAGAGCCGCGTGCCCCATCGGTTCCGCGGTGAAGGATGCCAGCTCCACGGGGATGGTGACGGCGAGCTCGTAGATGCTCCTGCCGTGGGTGGCCGCACGCAGCAGCCCGGTCGGGTGCAGCTCGAGATCGACCACCACCACCTTGGGCATGCCGTCACCGAGGATCTGCCAGGTGGCACCGCCATCGGTCGTGGTGTAGACCCCGAAATCCGTGCCCACGAAAAGCTGCGAGGTGTCGCGCGGGTTGATCTCGATGGCATTCTTCGGGACGGCCGGAAGGTTGCCGGCAATGCTGAACCAGCGCGTCCCTCCATCGATCGTCTTGAAGACGGAGTTTGTGGAATAGCCGGAGTAGGTGCAGTAGTGGACCTGCGTGTTGAGGGGATTGATGAGCACATCGGTCACATTGCCCGTGGGCAGCCCCGTGTTGGCAAGCCTCCATGTCGCGCCTGCGTCGGTGGTCTTCCACACCTTCCCCGATGTGTATCCGAGCAGCATGATGCGTGGATCCGCCTGGGCGATGGTCATGGACTTGATGGTGGAGGAGGAATCCATGGAACCATGGAACGGGAACCACTGTGTGCCGCGGTTCGTGGTCTTGTAGAACTGCCGGTTGGTGCAGGTGAAGAGCACCGCGGGATCGGTGGGATGGATCATCACTGGTGTGACCCACGGACTAGATCCATAAAGCCCCTTGTTGATGCTGGTCCATGATTTCCCACCGTCGGTGGTCCTGTTGTGCGAACCGTTCTGGTACTCGGTGTAGATGATGCTCGTGTCGGTGTAATCGATGATGGCGTAGCCGCCATCGCCGCCGGTGGCGGTGAGCCAGATGCTGGATGCCGTGGCGCGGCGCTTCGATCCGTTGTCCTGCGTGCCTCCGACCATCTTTGTCGGCGCCTGAAGAGCCACGCCAAGTTCGTAGAACTGGGTGATGGGCAGATTGACATTCTGGCTGACGAAGGATGCCCCACCGTTGGTGGATTTGTAGATGCCGCCGTCGTTGCCGGCGTAGACGATGGAGGGATTCGACCGGGAGTACTCGAGGGCATGCTGATCGACGTGCAGCGATGCGACGCTGGACCACGCAGTCCCACCGTTGGTGGTGCGGTAGAGCCCCACACCTCCGACAAGGACGATGTCGGGATTCACGGGGTCGGCGGCGATGGCGATGTTGTACCAGCCCTGGCTGCCGAAGAAGTTGGGGGTGGATGCCTTGGGTGTGCGTGTCCATGTCGCACCCCCATCGGTTGACTTCACGACGGCGAGCAGGCCGGAGCCCTTGGAGGAGACGGCGACAGACCAGATGACGGACGGGTGCTGCCGGCAGAGCGAGATGCCGACGCGGCCGGTGGAGTCCTTTGGCAACCCGGTGGGGAGCAGGCTCCACGTGGCTCCATGATCCGTGCTCTTCTGGACACCCGAGCCCTGCACACCGACGTACATGATGGCGGGGGCCGATGTGTCCTGCGTCACATCGCTGACGAAGCCGGAGAGCACGCTGACCCAGGTGCTGCCGGCGTTGGTGGAGCGGAAGAGCCCGGTCCGCGATGCGCACAGGATGATGCGGGAGTCGGAGACGTCCACCAGCATGCGGGCGATGTTGGATGCGGGCTTGCTGCCGGAGATGGCCCAGGTGGCGCCATTGTCGCGCGAGACGACAACGCCGACACCAGGGTAGCAGTCGCCGCTGCCATTGGCCTCACCCGTCCCGACCCAGATGGTGGTGGGGTTGTTCGGATCGACGGCGATGGAGCCCATGGCGAGCGTCGGGAGGTCATCGGAGACGGGGGTGTAGTTCGCGCCGCCGTTGGTGGATTTCCAGACACCACCGTCAGCCCCGGTGAACCACACGATGTCCGGGTTGGTGGGATGGATGGCGATGCCGGTGATGCGCCCGCCGATGTTGGACGGGCCGATGTTCGTCCACGTCGAAGCAGCGGTGGCACCGGTCTTGGACAGCGGGACGCGCGGGCGATGTACGGACATGGCGCGCGCCTGGCTCCATGCCGACTCCCGGGCGCCTTCGGGAATGCCATCGGGTGTGGAGCGCTCCTCGAGGAACCACCGGAAGCGCTCGCGTATCCAGCGTTCGCCATCCTTGTACAACGTGACGCTCTCCCGCGGTTCGAGCGGGCCGAACTCCTGTGCCGCAAGCGGGCCGACGATGATGGTGAAAAGAATGGCTGCAAGAGAGAGGACGCGCTTCATGGGCTCACACAACGGGTTGGACAGCATCACATGCAAGATACAGGAATCGGAGGACGTGGGGGAGGGGCGAACGGCGAATCATGCGGGGCAGGATCGCATGAGGAGGGGGGAATGAAATGGTGCGGAAGTGTTGGTTCCGTGCCTCCGTAGGCTGTCCATGGATGCCCGCCTGCGCGGGCATGACGGACGAAGTGACACACCTGTGTCCGAACTCTTGAACTCTTCAGTCCTTCACACAGCGGATGGAATAACTCCAGAGCGGATTGCCGACGGACAGGACCACAGCATCGCGCATGAATCCGAGATCGATGGTCATGGTGAAGGCCGGATCCTTGGGGCTTGGAGTGGAAGTCCAGGCGAATCCGTATTTGCCGAGGTTGGCGAAGGAGGGCTTCGAATCCCTGCTGCCGCTGGGGAGCATGGTCATTCCCGATGCGTTCGTGCCCGGCGTGTTGCTGCTCCGCCAGTACATGGTGCTCGCATCCTTCAAGGCCTGCCCCGCCTTCTTCAGTCCGCCCAGTGCTTCGATCAGCGCCATCCATTCCTCCTGCGTGGGGATGTGCCAGCCCGGTGGGCAGATCTCCTTCTGACGCGCAACGATGTCATCTCCGCTGTAGAGCAGTCCGTGAACACGATTCTTTTCTGACAGGTCGTGATACCAGGACCTGCCGGGGATGTCATGATCCAGATTCTGCGCCATCCACGTGCGACCGCCGATCTCCAGGGTCCAGTACACCTTGTCGTCCCTCGGGTCGACCATCGGCGTGTAGGTGATCGACGGGTTCAACTGGATGGGCAGAGTCGTGAATGTGAAGACGCGGCTCGGCACCGATGCCTTCCCCTTCTTTTCGACCACCTTCCAGTAGTATTTCGCATGCAGCTTCAGGTGCACCGGCTTCACGGTGTTTGTGGTGACATCGGAGGCGAACAGGGGTGGGTTCTCCGTGGTGCCAAGATACACGTCGCACGCAGCGCCTGGTTGGGATGTCCATTGAAGCACCCCCACATTGACATTCGCCGCGCCATCGGCCGGCAGCACAGCCCTGGGTGCCTGCTGCGCGAGGGACGTGGTTGGAGGAAGGCAGAGGGAAAGAAGGAACAGAAACGTGAGATGCGCGCGCAGGTGCATGGTGGTGATGTCCTTGTGATGAGGTGTGGAGGGATGGACGTCCGCCGGTCAGTGGCGTGAGCCGGAAAGCGGGAAGGTGAGCCGAAGCGTATCGGCAGGGGAGGTGATGGTGAGGATGCCCGTGCCCCGCCGACACTGCATCCAGCGACTGTCGAAGAGCATGTCCCGACGCTCGTCGCGAGCGGCACCGTTGATGGTCATGGCATCCCAGGTCCATTGCAGGGCGTCTCCGAACATCGTGCGATAGCGTCCCGTGCCCTTCGCCAGCGTCACGCCGGAGACGGGATCCGTCCTGGTGACGCGGTTCTGGAAGGCGGCATACGAGCCAGCCTCGCTGGCATCGGCCACCTGCACGATGAGGCCGCTTCTCCCCGGGCCCATGGTGATCCGCCGCATCTGCGGCTGGTCGACGATGCGGAAGGCACCCATCGGATGGATGGCGATGTAGGTGCTGTCGGCATCGATGAAGATCCACGCTGTTGAAAGCGTGTCCACATCGAAGCTCCGGCATTCCAGAGGCAGCACCACGTTGACCAGCGGAAAGTAGATGTCCGGGGGCACATCGTAGAGTGCGACCACGGTGTTGCGGTGCTGATGGATGCGTTCGAAGGGAGACGCCCCGGTGAGCTTCTGTGGGATGAGGAAGAACGGATCCAGTGCCTCGACAGCACGCATGCGGATGGGCCGTGCAAGCGGGACGAGACCGGCCACACCGGCGGCGGCATACGGGTGCAGCGAGAACACCGCTCGGTCGCCCCCCGTGCCGATCCAGTTGATGCCCCAGGTGTGCTGCTCCAGCGGCGAGACGATGCGGCCGGGGATGGACCCCACGGCGTAGCGGGCGGTGCGGTACAGGCGCTTCACCACCACATCCCCATCATCCATCGCCCATGCACCGACAGGCCGGGCCTCCGTGGCCTCGAACGACGGCTGCGGACCCGACGTGAGCTCCTGCAGCACCGGGGGGGAACGCCAGGCGGACTGGACCGCGATGGTCTGTTCGGCGCTGAATACGGGGGCGCCCTCGCCGAAGAACAGCCACAGCAGGGCGCTCATGCCCGACACCGCGGGTCGCGCCACAGTGGCCGACGCATCACGTGCATGCGCGCCGGCGTGGATGCCGCCAAGGTCGTCATGCACCACATCCGCCATGAGCCAGGTGGTCATCACATCCGCGGCGTGCCGTAGATCGGCGTCTCCCGCATGATCGCGCAGGAGCTGCATGCAGGTGAGGAACACGGGCATGAAGGTCGGTGAGTCGAATTCGCCCAGGCCGCGCGTCGCGACGCCCGTCATCCAGTCCATGAGGAAGCCCTGCGCATCCGCCTCCACCGCCGTGCTGGAGCGACCGCAGCTCCATGTCTGGTCGGGCCCGAACAGCCCGGCGGCCAGCAGCGAGGCCGTGTACCACGCGACACGTTCATGCTCCACCCACGCGGGCAGCACCTGCTCCCCAGCCCAGACGGCGCGGCAGCGGGCGCGGACATCATCGGGAACACGCACCGGCTGGCTGACAAGCACGGCCATCATCCACATTCGGTCCATGGCGAAACGCTGGGGAGTGGCGACAAGCGTGCGCAGCATCGCCACGCCGCGGTCCTGCGTCGTGTCTGCGGACAGCAGCGCCAGCGCCGATGCCCACGATGCCGGCTGCGCAGGCAGGGAGAACACGCGAAGGACGGAATCCCGCCGGGCATCGAATCCTGTCTGTGCCGCCACGTGTGCCGAGGTCAGCACAACAAGGACCGGCAGAAGCAGGAGCCACAGCCAGGGTCGCGGTTGATGGGATCCGTGGGATGCGATTCGCACCGTGGTCATCGCTCCTCCTCCGGCATGATCACCTGGCTCACATACCCGATGCGCATCGGAGTCGCCTGCCAGGTGCGGCCGCCAGTGTGCGACAGATAGGCGCCGTTCTCCGTGCCCGCCACCACCATTTCCGGATCGGCGGGGTCAAAGGCGAACGCCGTCACGTTGAAGATGGACATGCCACCGGTGGTGGACCACGTGGCGCCGCCGTCGATGCTGCGCATGGCACCCATGTCCCGTGTGCCGACGAGCAGGATCCCCGGTGAACGCGGGTGGAACACGACGGCCTGCACGCGCGGTGAGGGGAATGCTGCGGCGCGTTGCCATGCAGGCGCCTCGACGGAGGCCAGCCACAGACCGCTGTCGGCGCTGAAGGCGGCCATGCGCCCCCCGCTGGCGACGACGCCATCGAGCCGGCGCCCCTGCAGCCCGGCCGGCCGCCAGGTCTGCGCTGCGTCGTCGAAGCGGTGGAGGCCATCGGCTGTCGCAGCGATCAGGACATCGCCGTCGAAGGTCATGCCAGCGATGTCGCGTGCTGCCGCGGATGCCAGCCCCCACATGGCGTCGGTCCAGGTGCGGCCGTCGTCGGTCGAGCGCCAGGGCCCTGCGGCCGTGGCAGCCCACAGCACGCCGCGGTGCGAAGCGATCGCCACCACGGGCGGGACGCGCCAGTCCGTCACCAGGGTCCACCGGCTGCCGGCATCGGCGCTGCGCAGGATGCCGCCGTCGGTGGCCTGAAGGAGGCAGCCGCTGGTGCGGAGGAAGGCATTGACATGGTAGGTGGTCCAGCCGGCCCCCTTCCAGGAGCGGCCGCTGTCGGCGCTCCACATGAGGCCATGCGTGGCGCCCGGGAGTGTGCCGCTCTGCGCTGCCGGTGGGGCGCCGTAGATGGAGAGCACGATGGCGCGCCCGGGGATCTGTGCAGAGGCGGGCGGGGTGAGTGCCAGGAAGACGCACGCCATCAGAGCGAAGGCGGTGAGCCGGCGGAGGGGTGCAGGAGAGCGCACCGCGTCAATACTCCTCGCTGTCCACACGCTGGATGTCGGCGCCGAGGTTGCGCAGCTTGAGCTCGATGGCCTCGTAGCCGCGGTCGATGTGGTAGACGCGCAGGACCTCGGTCGCCCCCTCGGCGGCGAGGCCGGCGATGATGAGCGAGGCGGACGCGCGCAGATCGGTGGACTGCACCTTGGCTCCCTGGAGCCGCTTCACGCCGCGGACATGCGCGGTGTTCTCGCGGATCTCCACCGCGGCGCCGAGGCGCTGGAGTTCGGGCACATGACTGAAGCGGTCGGTGTAGATCGTGTCGGTGATGGTGGAGGAGCCATGGGCCACGGCCATCATGGCGATCCACTGGGCCTGCATGTCGGTCGGGAAGCCGGGATAAATGGTGGTGGTGATGTTCACCGGCCTCAGCCTCTTCGGGCAGGCGATGCGGAGGGTGTCGCCCTCTGACGTGATGGTGCAGCCGGCATCGGTGAACTTCGCGATCACGGCGCCGAGGTGCCGGACGTTGACATGTTCGAGCTCGATGGTGCCGCCGGTCACCGCCGCCGCGGCCATGTAGGTGCCGGCCTCGATGCGGTCCGGGATGTTGTCGTCCTCCGCCGGGTGAAGGCTGTCGACGCCCTCGATCTCGAGCCGGTTGGTGCCGATGCCGTCGATGTGGGCGCCCATGCGGATGAGGAAGGCGGTGAGGTGCTCGATCTCCGGCTCGATGGCGGCGTTGGTGATGACGGTGGTGCCCCGGGCGAGCACGGCCGCCATGAGGGCGTTGCCCGTGGCGCCCACGCTGGAGATGTCGAAGGCGATGGTGGCGCCCTTCAGGCGCTTCGCCTTTGCGACGATGTAGCCCTGTTCCATCTCGATGTCGGCCCCGAGCTGGCGCATGGCCATGATGTGCAGATCCACGGGACGCGGACCCCACGCACAGCCGCCGGGGTGGGACACGCGTGCGTGCCCGAAGCGCGCGAGCAACGGGCCGAGCACATAGAACGATGCGCGCATCTTCTTCACGAGCTCATAGGGCGCCTCATGAGACGTGAGCGACGAACAGTCCAGCTCGAGCGTGGTGCCAGGATGGCGCACCACCACCCCCATGCGTTCCAGCAGGGTGGACATGGTGGTGATGTCGCGCAGGCGCGGAGTGTTGGCCAGCGTGCACACTCCCCCGCTGAGGATGGCTGCGGGCATGAGGGCCAGCGAGGCGTTTTTCGCCCCGGAAATGGTGACCCGGCCGTCGAGCCGGTGCCCCCCCCGAATGATGAACTTGTCCATGCGTTTCACCTCAATAAATCAGGAGCCAGAGCATGTAATCCATGATGAGGATGCATGCCGATGAGATCACGAATGAGCGGATGGTGGATTTGCCCACACCCTCGGCGCCGCCCGTGGTGCGGAAACCGATGTGGCAGCCGATGAGTGCGGTGACGCCGCCGAAGCAGAGCGATTTGACGATGCCCGCGAGGACGTCCTTCACCTGGAAGAAGCGCTTCACGCTGCCGAAGAACACCTCCGGGGTCAGACCGAGATAGAAATTCGCGACGAGGTAGGAACCGATGAGGGCGATGCCATTGGCGAAGACCACGAGCACCGGCATCATCACCACCGCACCGAACAGGCGGGGCATGGCAAGGTAGCGCACGGGGTCGATGGCCATGGATTCCAGCGCGTCGATCTGTTCGGTCACCTTCATGGTGCCGATCTCCGCCGCGATCGACGCCCCCACACGGCCGGCGATCACCACCGCGGTGAGCACGGGGCCGAGCTCGATGAAGATGGCACGGCTCACCGCGCTTCCAATCATCGAGAAGGAGATCATGCCCTTGAACTGATAGGCCGCCTGCCACGACGAGACCATGCCGGTGAAAAGGCCGATGATGAGGACGAGGGGGATCGAGCCCACGCCGATGTGCATCATCTGGTCGATGATGAGGCCGCGATCGCGCACCACGCGGTGGAGGCTTGCGATGGCGCGCAGCAACAGGCGCGTCACCTGTCCGAATTCCTCCAGGAAGGAGAGTGTCTGTCTGCCAAGTCTGTCCAAGCCAAGTGCGTGCATGCTTCCATCCGTCTAACGGTAGATCTTGAGGCCCTCGGTGCAGTTGCGGCACATGTCCACATCCCTCCGCCCGGTGAGGATGCGTGTGCGGAAGGCGTGAAATGCGGGCGAGGTCCATGCCTCCTGGAATGAAGTGGTGGGCAGATGCCCCACGGGGTACCGGGCGTCCTTGTCGAAGCAGCACGGCGTGAGGGTGCCGTCCCATGTAATGATACTGCGTTCCCACAACGCAACGCAACGGTTTTTTTGGGCGCTCTTTGTCCGAAGCTCACCATCCACGATGCGATACCGGCGATGTCGTTCACTCGTGGGCAGGAACTCCCTCGCACCCTCGATGGAGTGCACCTGGATGGTCTTCAGCGCCACCGAGGCGCCATGCCGCCGTGCAAGAGCACGAAGCGCGGGTATCTGATCCTCGTTGTGGCGGGTGATGAGGAACTGGAGCACGATCTCCATGCGGGATGCGGGGTGCCCGATGCGCGCCTGGTCCAGCGCCTCGAGCGCGGCGTGCACGCGGGCCAGGCTGCCCCCCACGCGATACGCTTCGTAACTGGCATCCGTGAGGCCATCGATCGAGATGATCAGCCTCTCGAGGTTGGCGGCACGCAGACGCAGGGCCACCTCATGGGTGATGAGATGGGCGTTCGAGCTGATGGCCACGTACATCCGGTGCCGGTGCGCGATGTCGATGAAGGACAGCAGTTCGCGGTTGATGAAGGGTTCACCCTGAAAGTAGAGGTTGAGCCAGAACGAGCGCGGCGCCACCTGCCGGATGATGGATTCGAAGGACGCGCCGTCCATGGAGCCGAGCGGCCGTGTGAGGCGACCCAGGCCCGAGGGGCATTCCGGGCAGCGCAGGTTGCAGTGGTTCGTGGGTTCGATGGTGATGCTGAACGGCGCGCCCGCCACCCAGACGCGGCCCGTCCAGATCGACACGATGCTGGACACGCGCGCCAGCACCGCTGCGGCGACGCGTCGCGGCGTCAGCACGCGCAGAAGGTTCCCGACGGTCCGTGCTGTCATGCCGCCGGCTTTCGTGCGATGAGGTACCACGCCGGGACGAGGAGATCCGACAGCAGCCCGGGGACGTCGGGCATGAGGCGCGGCACGGCACCGGCCAGTCCCAGCCGCTGCACGAGGCGGATGAGCGCGAGATGCCCCCGGCTCCACGCCAGCTCGCCGGGCTGCGCGAAGAGGCGCGTGGCAGCATGCCGCAGCATGAAGCGGGGTTCAAGCCCTGTGTCGCGCAGGAAACGCAGCAGCGTCCGCCGTGACAGAAGCTGCGCGAGATCGTGGCGGCCGGCATCAGCGGGGCGGAACAGCCGCAGCATGCGCCGCAGCGCCGGGCGCGGCAGCACGGCGGCCAGCGGGAGGCTCCAATGCGGATCGGCCGGCAGGTTCACAAGCGCCCACCGATTGGGCGTGCTGATGTAGGCCACGCCGCCGGGTGCCAGCACACGGGCCACGCCGGCAAGAACGGAAGCCGGGTCGGGCACATGCTCCAGCATGTCCTGCAACACCACTGCATCGAAGGAGCCGGTGCGGAACGGCAGCCAGTCGCCGTCCAGACCGATCCGCGGGATGCCGGGTTCCGCACGATCCAGCGCGGCGAGGCGCCGCGGATCAATGTCCGCTGCAACGACACGTGCGCGGTGGCGGCGCAGGGCGCGTGACGTCCCGCCCACACCGCAGCCGAGATCCAGGACGCGGGCGTCGGCAAGCGGCAGCACGGCGGCGAGGGCCGAGCAGACGAACCCGCCTCGCAGCACGGCCGTGTCGATGGCACGCTGCCAGCGGGCGCTGTCGGGATGCGCGGCATCAAGGGTGAAGGGCGTCGTGGTCACCACACCTCCCGTCGCGCGAGGGCACGAAGCGCGGCGAATCCGCTGACGATGACCGAGACAGGTTCCAGCAGCACCCACCTGCGGGCCGCAGGCAGATGATGAGGATCATGTCGTGAGGCAAAGAGGCGGATCATGGCGGAGTCCAGCACAAGTTTCAGAATCGACGCGACGGTCATCACGATGGCGCACGCCGGATCGCAGGCAAAGATTGCGACGAGCGGCGACACGACGCAAGCCATCTGCGCGGCCCACTGCATGCCGAGCACGGCCAGCACGCCCAGTGGATAGGCACGCCCCGCCCCCAGATGCCGCGCGCGCTGCCGCCTGAAGCGCACCATGCCGTCCGGAGCATCCGTCGGGCACTGCGCACCCTGATCCACGCAGGTCGCAACCCGCGCTCCAACGCGGATGAAGCGCTGCAACAGGAGATCGTCGTCGCCGGAGAGGCGTGACATGATGGGCTCCAGACCGCCGCTCCTGTGGTAGAGCGAGCGACGATAGCCCCAGTTGCGGCCGAGGGCCATGTACGGCCTCCCCCACCCGGCTGCACCACACATCAGCAGCGCCGTCCTCCAGCTTTCATAGGCGGCGAGATCACCCGCCCATCCGCCACGGGACAGCACAGGCGACAGACCGATCACCACATCCGCACCGGCAAGTGCGGCCGTCATTGACGCGGCCCACCCCGGTTCCGGCATGCAGTCTGCATCAGTGAAAAGCAGGAACTCCGTACGCGCCCCGCCGATCATCGCATCGAGCATGCGCTTCTTTGGTGACGCTCCATCCTGGACATCGCTGATGCTCATGACGCGAAGCTCCATGCCATCGAGGTCCGCAGCGGCGGCGATGGCCGCCGTGCCGTCGGTGCAGCGATCGAGACCGAGGATCGCATGGCACCGGTCATGCGGATGCGTCTGTGCCCGCAGGCAGCGGAGAAGCGCGGGCAGGTGCTCCTCCTCGTTGTGTGCAGCCACGAGAATGGTCACCTCCCCTGCGTCCGCAGGTGCGGACGCAGGGCTGCGGCGCCGGGCTCCGAGCAGGGCCAGTGCCTCCACCACCGTGGGGAACAGGATGATGAGCAGCAGGATGGCAGCGGTGCATGCCGTGATCATCGCGTTCCGATCCCCGCCCTGCGAACGTGTCGGCGATCGCATCCGCTGTCTGTCATGGGATCACTGCGTTGCAAGCGGCATCCCTCCCGGATGGTCGGGATCGATGAGCGTGTCGTTTCGCACCACCTCCCGTCCGCGGAGCAGCACATGGCGGAACGACAGGCGTGTCAGCGCATCGGGGTGGGTTTCGTACGCGTCCGATCGCGACGAATGCACGGCGCGGAGCGTGCTGTCGAGATCCAGCACGATGATGTCCGCGTCGGCGCCCGCCGCAAGCACACCCTTCCGGGGATGGATGCCGGTGATGCGCGCGGGGTTGGCAGCCAGGATTCGCACGAGGGTCGTGAGCGCCGCGGGGCCGCCTTCCTCGAGCAGGGCCCAGGTCATGGGCACAAGCGATCCAAGCCCCGCGAGGCCCTTCGGGACGGCGCGGACGTCCCCCGCGTGCGCATCCTTGTCCGCCGCGTGGAAGGCGCAGTGGTCGGTGGCGAGGCAGTCCACATAGCCGTTCAGCACGGCGGTGACGAGGCTGCGGCGCGTGGTCTCCGTCCGCAGCGGCGGTGAGCACAGCCAGCGGTGCCCCCCCGGGCCTGCGAGCGCGTCGTCGGTGAGGTGGACATACTGCGGGCAGGTTTCGCAGGTGACCCTGCTGCCGGCACGTGCATCGTGGATGAGCGCGGCGGCATCGGCGGTGGAGACGTGCACGATGTGGAACACCGCGTGATGGCGCTTCGCGATCGCGAGCACCGCGCGCACGGCCGCCACCTCCGCGGCCTCGGGGCGCAGCAACGCGTGCCACGAGGCGTCCGCGGGTTCCAGATGCGACGCATCCACCGAGGCCAGCACGGCCTCGTCCTCGCAGTGGACAAGGATGACGGCATCCATGCCCTTGAGGCGGCGGGCGACATCGCCGAGACGGCCGTAGTCCATGAACAGCCCGGCCTCGCGGTACGTGGTGTAGAACTTGAACGTCCGGAAGCCGCGGTCCACAAGCATGACAATGTCGCGCCAGCCGGTGGCGTCGAAGCGGAGCGGCGTCAGATGCCAGTGATGGTCGCAGTGGCAGGCGCCGGAAGCCGTGCGCATCGTCCGTTCCACGGCATCCGTCAGCGACTCCCCCGGCCCCTGGGTGATGAAGGAGAAGAGCGTCGTCACCCCGTTGAGCAGGGCGGCTTCGGAACCGCTGCGATAACCGTCGGCCAGCGGCACACCACCGATCACATCGTCGAGATGCGTGTGGATGTCGATGCACCCCGGCAGGATGTGGAGGCCCGTGGCATCGATGACTCCGTCGGCATCATCGTGGAGTTCCGCACCGATGCGGGTGATGCGGCCGTTGCGGATGAGAATGTCCGCACGTTCAAGGCGGTCCTCATGGCAGAGCGTGCCGTGGCGGATGAGAAGGGAGTCGGAGGACATGCTGCGTTGCTGTTGGAGATGGGGAGGCGGGGTGCAGTGACGTGACGGTCAGGTGGAGGGATGCGCATCAAGCCAGGCGCGCACGGCATCGAGGTGCGCCGGCACGGCATCGGGGATGGTGATGGAACGCTGTGCGGCGTCGATGTCCTTGAGCCCGTTGCCGGTGATGAGCAGCACGATCTGCTCGTCCGGATCGACGGCCCCGCTGTCCAGCAGGCCCGGCAGCGCGGCCGCCGTGGCCGCGGCGGCGGGTTCGGCAAAGACGCCAGCCAGCGAGGCGAGGCGCCGCTGCGCGTCCATGATCTCCCGGTCGCTGACAGTGACCGAGCAACCGCCGGATTCGCGCACAGCGTTGACGGCGGGCAGACCACCGCTGGGGACGCGCACGGAGATCGAGTCTGCGATGGTGGAGGGCGCACGGGAGGGGCCGAAACCGCCGGTGGTGATGGCGCGGTGGATGGCATCGGAGCCGGCGGCCTGCACTGCGACGAGGCGCGGAAGCCGGTCGGTGAGCCCCGCGTCGCGGAGGTCGTGGAAGGCCTTGTGCACACTGCTGATGATGACCCCATCCCCTGTCGGCACGAGGATGACGTCGGGAACGCGGAAGCCGTTGTCAGCCCAGATCTCGAGCCCCACCGTCTTCTTGCCCTCGATGGTGAGGGGATGGTAGGCCGTGTTGCGGTTGAGCCCTCCGGCCTCCGCCGTGTAGGCAAGCGAGAGGCGGAAGGCATCGTCGTAGCTGCCGTCCACCGGCACCACGCGTGCGCCGTGAAGGAGCATCTGCACGAGCTTGGCCCGCGGGGCGGATGCGGGCACAAGGATGAGCGCCTGCCGTCCGGCGGCCGCGCACACTGCCGCGAGGGCCGAGGCGGCATTGCCGGTGGAGGCTGTCACCACCACGTGCTCACCGAGGCGTGCCGCCTCGGCCACCACCAGGTGGGAGGCGCGATCCTTCAGCGAGCCGCTGGGATTGAGGCTGTCGTTCTTGATGCGGAGCCGGCCGAGCCCCAACGCTCCACCGAGGCGCGGAGCGGCATGGAAGGGCGTGCCGCCGACGGGGTAGTCCGGCCAGTACTCGCGGGGCACGGCGGAGAAGAGGGACCAGTCCGGTGCCTCATGGCGGAAGCGCGCACGGATGGCATCGCCGTCGAACTCCGCGAGCAGCACGCCGCGGAGGGGTTCATCAGCGGGAGCCCCGTCGGAGCACGCGGGGCAGAGGTGGCGGACAGCGTCGCGCTCATGCGTGCGGCCGCAGAGGCTGCAGCGCCATCGGAGGAAGTGGGTGCCTGTCATGGCGTCGAGTCAGCGGTCATTGGAGGCGAGGGCATGCACGAGCCCGGCGTAGAAGGCCGCCGCCGCGTCGAGGTGCTCCACGGGGCAGTATTCGTCCGGTGCGTGCGCCAGCACCTCGTTCCCCGGACCGAGCCCGAGGCAGGGAATGCCATGCATCCCGGCGATGGCCACGGCGTTGGTGCTGAAGATCCACTTGTCCACCACCGGTTCCTGCTGGAACAGCCCACGGAAGGCGGACACGGCGCTGCGCAGATGCGGGGAGTCCTCCTCGATGGACCACGTCGGGTAGTACTTGTCCGTCGGGTACACGAGCCCGGTGTAGGCCGGCTCCTCGTATCGCAGGACGGTGACCACGGCCTCGGGGCAGCCGGCACGAGCCGCAGCGGCCCGGATTTCCGCGAGCGCCGATTCGCGCGTCTCCCCCGTGGTGAGGCGGCGGTCGATGTGCAGGCGCGCGCCATCGGGCACGGCGCAGAGGGACGGGGATGTGGTGACGCACTCCGTCACGGTCATGCTCCCCTTTCCGAGAAAGCCCGGACTGGTGAGCGCGTCGTTGAGACGTTCGATCTCGAGGGCGATGCGTGCGGCCTTGTACATCGCGTTGTCGCCGCGCTCCGGGGCGGAGCCGTGGCACGACCGTCCGGTCACATGCACATGAATCTCCATGCGGCCCCGGTGTCCGCGGTGAATGCCGAGGTTCGTCGGCTCGGTGATCACGACGAGCTCGGGATGGATGCGCTCCTCGTTGATGAGGTGCTGCCAGCAGAGCCCGTCACAGTCCTCCTCCATCACCGTCCCCGTCACGAGAACGGTGAAGGCCTCGTCCAGTCCCAGCTCCTTCAGGATGCGTCCGGCATACACGGCCGAAGCCATGCCGGACTTCTGGTCCGTGGTGCCTCGGCCCCACACTTTTCCATCCTCCACGCGCGGCTCGAAGGGGGGGAAGCTCCACTGGGTGGTGTCACCCGGGTACACGGTGTCGATGTGGGCGTCGAAGGCGATGATGCGCGGACCGCTGCCGATGCGGCCGATGATGCTCCCCAGTCCGTCGATCCGCACCTCGTCGTAGCCGAGGGCCCGCATCTCATTGCCGATCACCTCCACCACCTCGCGCTCCCTGCCGGAGAAGGACGGGGTGCGGACGATGTCCATGAGAAAGCGGATGATGTCGGGCTGCAGCTCGGTGGCGCGGGTGCGTATGCGTTGATACAGGTCGTTCATGATGTCTCCAGGATTAGAGGCGTCTCCACAGGCGGGCCGCGCATTCCCGGGCCCGTGCAAGGATCATCGCCTCGTCGAGGCCGTTGCAGAGGCGGCCCTCGTGCATCAGCACGTGCCCGTTGACGATGGTGGTGGAAACGCGGGATTGTGACAGGCCGAACACGAGGTGGCCGGCCATGGTGTCCGCCGTCATGGGCGTCGGCGGATCGTAGGGAAGGATGACGATGTCCGCGGCGGCGCCCGGGTGCATGCCACCCGCGGGCAGCCCCGCGCCGGCGGCGATGCGCGGATTGCCGGCCATGAGGGCGAGCACGGACTCCCCGAAGCCCTGCGCCGGATCGCCGTGCAGGGCGTGCTGTGCCCACACAGCAACACGCAGTTCCGCGGTCATGTCCGCAGTCATCGCATCGGTGCCAAGCCCCAGCGTGACGCCGGCGCGCACGAGGGCGAGCGTGTCGGCCGTGCCGACGGCATTGTTGAGGTTGGACTGCGGATTGTGGACCACCGAGGTCCGCCGGTCGGCGAGGATCTCCCGCTCAAGCGGGTCGAGATGCACACCGTGTGCGGCGATGGTGCCAGGCCGCAGGATGCCATGTGTGGCAAGCCGCTCCACGACACCCACGCCGGACGCCTGGCGCGCATGCCGTTGATCCACCGCGTCCTCAGCCACATGGATGTGGAACGCCGTGCCACCGGCCGCCGCACAGGCCGCTTCGAGCGTGGCATCGGACAGGGTGAAGGAGGCATGCAGACCGAAGAGTGCGCGGATCATCCCATCATCCGCGGTGGTGCATGCACGGATGAAGGAGGCGTTCTCCTCGATCCCCGCACGGGCGATGTCGGGCCCGTCGCGGTCCGACACCTCATAGCAGAGGCAGGCTCTGATGCCCGTGGCGCGGACGGCATCCGCAATGGTGGCGAGGGATCCGGCGACGGCGTGCGGCGATGCGTGATGGTCGATCACCGTGGTGGTGCCGTGCCGTATCGCATCGATGCAGGACACGAGAGCGCTGATGTGCACGTCCTCCGGTGTGAGCGCCTTGTCGAGCCGCCACCACAGGGTGGTCAGCACATCGGCGAAGTCATGCGCCGGCGCCACCACGAGGCCGCGTGCGAGAGCGCTGTAGAAATGCGTGTGGGCGTTGATGAAGCCCGGCAGCACAACACCATCGTGCGCATCCACCACCTCCCCCGGCGGAAGCACGGCGCGGCCTTCCGGCAGTATCGCCTCGATGAGCCCGCCGGCGATCGTGATCCGATGCTGTGGCAGCACCTCGAAGCCGACGCCCCCCTCCCTGATGGTGGGCACGACCACCGTGGCATGACGGATGTGCAGCAGACGCTTCGCACCCGCATCCCCGCCACCTGAGGCCGATGTGGAGCGTGTCGTCAATGCCGTTCCTCCTCACCCGGGCGGCGGGCCCGCATTGCGAGCGCCCCGGCGTAACACTTCTGCACACACAGTGAACAGCCGATGCACTGCGTGGGATCGATCACCGGCAGGCCGCGTCGATCACGGGTGATGGCGCGATAGGGACAGCGCGTGCAGTTGCCGCAGTGCCCGCAGAGATCGGCGGTGAGCTGCGGCACCCGTTTGACGGCGGTGAGTTCGTCGAAGCCGGTGATCGGGTGCGTGCCCATCGCGCCGATGAGCGCGGCCACCGAGCGCAATCCGCGCGTGTGGAGGTGATGACTCAGGCCGCTGTGGAGATCGTCCACCACGCCAAGGCCGTGCTTCATGACGATGGTGCAGAACTGGACCGTCTGCGCCCCCAGCTCCATGAAGCGCGCGGCCATGCGGTGGTTCATGGGCCCGCCATTGCCGGAGATGGTCAGCCCGAGCCCGGCAGCCTTCGCCAGTGTCAGACAGCTGATCGGGAACACCCCTTCGCCGGACATTCCCACCACTACGCCGAGGTCGCGTCCTTCGGGGCCCGGACGGAAGGTGAGCGAGGGGAAGCTGTTCGCAAGCGTGACACCGGCAAGCGCACGGGGATGCGCTTCAAACACCTGGCGGATGCGCAGCAGGATGGAACGGATCGACGTGACCGCTCCGGTGAGCTTGAAAAGCTTCGGGACGGCGGGATCACCCGCGTCCAACACCCAGCCGATCACCTTTGCGGAGAGCTCCGCATCCTGGGACACGATGTCGCCATGCGTGCCGTCGCCCCCCTGCGGGCAGGACAGGCTGTACTCGATCCCCATGGCCCCCGCCTGCTCCAGCATCCGCGTGTTCAACTGCCAGACACGTCTGTCCGACGCATCATCGCCGGTGACGGGACCGCCTGTGGAGCCCAGCGTCAGTCGGTCCGGGAATCCGGTCACAAGCCGGCGGATCTCATCACACACGCGCTCCAGCGGATGCCCGGACACATTGTCGCAGTTGGCAAAGGTGCGCTCACCGAGCACCACCATGTACTCCGCGGGGATGTGGATCGGCAGGTTGTGGAAGGCGGTCTTCATCACCGCACCGCTCCAGCCGGCCTCGTAGGCGAGGCGCACCTGGTCGTACCCGTCGGTGTGGGGCGCGGCGGAGAGCAGGAAGGGCGAACGGATCGGCCGCCCGAAGAACTCTGCATCAAGCGGGACGGGCATGAGGGGGCGCCCGGCGATGACGACGGTGCTCTTCACCCCCGCATCATGGCGCCGCCCGCGTTCCTTCGTGACGAAGCGGTGGGCATCCATGGCGGCATTCTTGCCTGATGCCACCGCCTCCACCACGGTCGTCTCACCGTTGACGAAATCCCCGGCGGGGAACACGCCGCGCGCTGTGACCGGCGGCTGGTCGGAGGTGCTGCCGATCGCGGCGATCACCATGTCGACGCTGCGCCGCACCGGCCGTTCACCGGGTGTGGGGATGAAATTCGCCGCCAGTGGCGCCTGCCCCGCGGGCAGTGTCAGACCCTGCGTGACGACACCCGTCACTCTTCCCTGCCGCACACGCACGGCATCCACCCTTGTACAGCCGATGACAACGACGCCCGCATCCAGGAGAAGCGATCGCTCATACGCCTGCAACGGCGCGTGGTCGAAGCGCCGGCGGTAGAGGATCTCCACATGCTCCGCGCCGCGCTCCCGGGCGGTGACGGCGCAGTCCACGGCGATGGCACCGCAGCCGATGACAGCCACACGCATCCCATCGAGCGCCGGTCGAGCGCGGTCAGCGAGAAAGCTCCTCCAGTCGGTGATCGCCTGCGCTCCCGGGATGGCGGGCCGGTTCGGGACGGAGCGCCCCGCCGCAACCACCACGGCATGGAATTCACGTGAGGTGATGAGCGATGCAGGGTCGTCGACGTGTGTGGAGAAGCGCGTCGTGATGTCACCCCATGACAGGAGTGTGTCGACGTCCTGGCGGAGCATGCTGCGGTCGAGGCGGAATTCCGGGATGAGCATGCACGCCCCGCCGGCTTCGGGGGCATCGTCGAAGAGCGTGACGGCATGACCGAGCTGCGCGAGCACGGCGGCCGCGCCCAGCCCTGCCGGGCCGGCGCCGAGCACGGCGATGCGCCTCCCGGTGGGGGTGGGGCGCTCGAACGCGTGCATGCCCGCCGCATGTGCGCGCCGGACGATGGCCGCCTGCACCGGCTGGATCCGCACTGGATGGTCGAAGGTGCGGTGCACGCAGGCGCGGACGCAGAAGCTGTCGGGGCACACGGCACCACAGACGCCGCCGAGGGGATTGCTCCCGAGGATGATCGCCGCCGAGCGCACAAAGTCCGACGGCGCACCGCAGCGCGCAGCCATGATGAAATCCGCCGGAGAGCAGTCCACCGGACAGGCAGCCCTGCAGGGTTTGTCCTCACAGCATTCGCATTTCGCGAACTCCGCATGCAGCTGCGCATCGGTGAGAAGGAGTGGGGCTGTCACATTGCTCCGTTCGATCTGTTGGTGAGGGACCGTATTTCCTCGGCCGCCAGCACAATCACCTCGTTGGTGGCCGGCAGGTTGAATGTGGGTTCGCAGCGGTGGCTGCCGACCGACGACACCGCATCCTTGATGGCGAGCCATGCGGAGAGGGCAAGCATGAAGGGCGGCTCGCCAACCGCCTTGCTGCGGCGGATGGTGCCGATGTTGGGCACCCCCGGGAGCAGCGTCACACGGAAATCCCTCGGAATGTCACCGATGGTCGGGATCTTGTAGGTGTCCGGCGAGTGCGTCAGGAGGCGTCCGTCGTCCCCCCAGCGGATCTCCTCCGTGGTGCACCAGCCGAGCCCCTGGACAAAGCCACCGGTGATCTGGCCGCGGTCGATGTCCTCGTTGATGGACTCGCCCACGTCGTGGAGGATGTCGACGCGCAGCACATCGTGCGCCCCGGTCAGCACGTCGATCTCCACCTCGGTCACGGCCATGCCGAAGGCGAAATAATGGAACGGGCGCCCGACGCCGGCCACCTTGTCCCACGCAATGTCGGGGGTGCGGTAGAAACCGGTGGCGCTGAGGGACGTCTGCCGCCGCCAAGCAGTGTGGACGGCATCGGCGAAGGCGATGGCCCGACCGGGGTGATCGCGGTCCACGATGTGTCCATCGCAGAACGTCAGGGCATCGGGAAGCGACGGGGTGTCGGGATGCTTTTCCGTGAGGACGTCTGCGACCACGGGGCGGAGGCGGGCGATGATCCTGTCGCAGGCATCCTCGACGGCCATGCCGTTGAGGTCGCACCCGGACGAGGCCGCGGTGGCGGAGGTGTTGGGCACGCGGGCCGTGTTCGTCGCGTTGACGCGCACCGTGTCGACGGACACACCAAACGCGGCGGCCGCGATCTGGCGGATCTTCGTGTGCAGTCCCTGCCCCATTTCTGTGCCGCCGTGGTTGACCAGGATGGAGCCGTCGGCGTAGACATGCACGAGGGCGCCGGCCTGGTTGAGGAAGGTGGTGGTGAAGGAGATGCCGAACTTCACCGGCGTCATCGCCAGCCCACGCCTGCGGAATTCGTGTGCGCGGTTGAAGGCGTCAACGGCACGGCGCCTCGCGGTGAGCTCCGACGACGCGATGAGCATGTCGTGGATCATGTGGAGCCGGTTGTGCTCCACCGTCTGCCCGTAGTGCGTCACGTTCCTGTCGTCGATGCCGTAGTAGTTCCGTTTGCGGATGATCACGGGATCGATGGCCAGCGTGCGGGCGATGCGGTCGATCACCGTCTCCACGGCGGCCATGGCCTGCGGGCCGCCGAAGCCGCGGAAGGCCGTGTTGGACGGATGGTTGGTGCGCCAGACGGTCGTCTCCACGCGCATGTCCGGGATGAAGTAGGCGTTGTCCGCATGAAGCATGGAACGCTCCATGATGGCGAAGGAGAGATCCGTCGCATTGCCACCGTCGCTGTGCAGTTCCACGACGAGCGCCAGGATCATGCCCTCATCGTCGAAGCCGGCATCATAGCGGATGAGGTAGGGATGGCGCTTGCCGGTCATGATCATGTCGTCGTCGCGGAAGAGGCGCATCCCCACGGGGCGCTGCGTGGCACGTGCCAGAAGGGCCGCCCAGCAGGCGATGTGGTTGGCCTGCGTCTCCTTGCCGCCGAAGCCCCCGCCCATGCGACGCACCTCCACGGTCACGTCGTGACGGTGCACTCCAAGCACCTCCGCCACCAGGGTCTGCGTCTCCGACGGGTTCTGTGTGGAGCTGTACACCATCATCTCCCCGCCCTCGCCCGGCACCGACAGTCCGGCCTGCGATTCGAGGTACCAGTGCTCCTGCGCTCCGGTGCGCAGCTCGCCGGTGATGCGGTGTGGGCAGCCAGGAAGGACGCGGTCGGGATCGCCGCGGCGCATGGTCCGGCACGGCCCCATGAGCGACCGGGCCTGCATCGCGTCCTCGAACGAGAGGATCGCCGGCAGCGGCTCATAGGCCACGCGGATCGCCGCGGCCGCGGCGCGGCACTGCTCCATCGTCTCCGCGGCCACCAGCGCCACCGCCTGCCCGATGCAGGTCACCTCATCGGCGGCGAGGCAGGGCTCGTCGGACACCACGGGACCGACCTGGTTGTGCCCGGGAATGTCGGAGGCGGTCAGGATGGCGTGGACGCCGGGCGTGCGCCGTGCGGCATCGGCATCGATGTGGAGGATGCGGGCGTGTGGATGGGGGCTGGTCAGAGCCAGGCCGCAGAGCTGCCGATCCGAGACGACCATGTCGTCGATGTACACCGCTGTGCCGGTCACATGATGGACCGCGGATTCATGGGGCACGGCGTTCATGGCTCTCCCTCCGGGTTTGCGGCAGCAAAGCCGTCCGTGGTGTCGAGAAACAGCTTCATCAGGAGGTTGCGTGCAACGATGGAGCGCAGCCGGGCACCGGAACGCGCATCGGTGATGGGCGTGAAGGCGGCTTCGAGCAGGGGCATGGCCGCCTCCACCACGTCACGCCGCCAGGGCCGTCCACGCAGTGCGCGTTCCACCACGGTCGCCCGCCGCGTCGTCTCCGCCATGCCACCGTAGGCGAGCACGATGTCCGCGACGCATCCATCGGCATCAAGGCGGAGGCGGAAGCCGGCCGACACGGAGGAGATGTCGAGGTGCCTGCGCTTGGACACCTTGTAGGATCGAACCACGCTTCCATCGGTGATCCATGGGATGCGAATGGCGGTGATGAGTTCATCGGGACGGCACTTCGTCTTCCGGTACCCGGTGATGAACTGGCGGAGGGGGATCTCCCGCGCCCCGAGCACGGAGGTGAGCCGGACCGACGCATCGAGAGCCATGAGCACGGGAAGCGCATCGCCGATGGGTGACGCGGTTCCAAGATTGCCGCCGAGCGAGGCCATGTTGCGGATCTGCATGCTGCCGAACACATCGAGCATGGAGCGCAGCGCGGGGAAATCCCGGGCCACCGCCGCACGCACCTGTGAGATGGGAGCGCCCGCACCCACGACGAGGGCATCATCCTCCCGTGTGATGGTGCGAACCGCGTCGATGCCGCTGATGTCGAGGATCTCCGGGAGTGTTTCATGGTGCTTCGTCACGCGCAATGCCACATCGGTGGCGCCGCTGATGACCAGGGCATTGGGATGACGCGCCCGCAGGGTGAGCGCCTCCTCCAGCGTGGCCGGACGCAGGTACCGGCAGCCTCCGCCGGCAAGGTCGAGGGATGCGCGCGGGATGGCGCGGAGCGCTTCCATGGTGCGCGCTTCCGCATCGGTGAAATGGTCGACCCCACCGTGGACGCATGCCGCCATGGCCGCCGCCACGATGGGCTCGTAGCCGGTGCAGCGGCAGAGGTTGCCGTGAAGATGATCCTCGATGGTCGACCGGTCCGGGGCGGGACAATTCTTGTAGAGGGCGAGGAGCGACATGGCGATGCCCGGCGTGCAGTAGCCGCACTGGCTGCCATGGAGGCCGACCATCGCCTCCTGCACCGGATGCAGTGTGCCATCAGGGCCCGCAAGGTTCTCCACGGTGATCACCTGGCGCCCGTGGAGCATGGGGAGGAACACGAGACAGGAATCGACCGACCGATACAGCAATCGCCCGTCAGCACCGATGTCGGCGAGCACCACCGTGCAGGCCCCGCAATCTCCTTCGGCGCAGCCCTCCTTCACGCCGCGATGCCCCGGCATCGAACGCAGGTACTGCAACAACGTGGTGGTCGGCGACCACCCCGAATCGGGGAACCGGACGGTGACGGGGATGCCGTCCAGGAGAAATGTCGTGGTGTGGTGCATGGCTACCTCCAGCGGGGGATGTTAACGAAAAGGCGAGGAAAGAACAAGGCGC
Organism: uncultured Chromatiales bacterium; assembly: GCA_964449305.1. Taxonomy (GTDB): domain Bacteria; phylum Bacteroidota; class Ignavibacteria; order SZUA-365; family CAYQST01; genus CAYUYM01. Next base: position 33,661 of record CAYUYM010000012.1, read on the forward strand.
GTCGGACCGTCGGCGGTGTCGTCCATGGGGAGAAACGGTCGGTGAAAATTCCCGAATGCACCGTCCGTTTCCCCTTTTTCCCTGTCGGGACATTTCCTAAGTTGTCCGAACTCGCTTCACGTTGTTTCCTCCATTTCTGGCATCATGTCCACCCACCTGATCCTCACGGCGATCATTCTTGGCGTCGCATTGGCGGTGTCATACGGCAGCGCTTCCGCCCCATCGGCCAGGCCCCTCCGTCTGCGCGTGCTCTTCACGCACGATCTGCACTCGGCACTGCTCCCACGGCGGGTCGAATCCGCCGACGGCACGATCACCTCGGAAGGGGGATTCGCCCGTCTTGCCCACATCATCCGCTCCATCACCGCCTCCGCAACCACGCCGCTGATCACCGTCGATGCGGGTGACTTCAGCTCGGGCACGCCGTTCCACATCCTCTACGACAGCCATGCCACGGAACTGCGCCTGCTCGGGGCCCTCGGATACGACGCCGCCACATTCGGGAACCATGACTTCGATTTCGGACCCTCGGTCGTCGCCCGCATGCTCCGCACCGCCCGGAACAGCGCCAATCCGTTGCCGTTGCTCATCGCATCCAACATGGACTTCGGTCCCGACGGTGATGGGGATTGTGTTCTGAAACGGGCATTCAGCGAGACTGGCGTGGTGGAGCACACTGTCATCGTACGGCAGGGGGTCCGCATCGGCCTCTTCGCCCTGATGGGACGTGATGCCGCGGAGGTGATGAACTCGATCGCTCCCGTCTCCTTCCCCGATCCCGTCGCAACGGCCCGGCGCATCGCCGATCACCTCCGGACAGTGGAGCATGCCGACATCGTCATCTGCCTGTCCCACTGCGGCAGTGCACCCGGCATCGTCGTTTCGGAGGACGAACCCCTTGCCGAGGCTGTGCCCGGCATCGACCTCATCATCAGCGGCCACAGCCACACCCTCCTCGACCACCCCCGCATCATCGGCAGCACCGCCATCGTCGCGGCGGGCGCGCATGGCGCCAACCTCGGTGATGTGACGCTCGAACGAGGCACCGACGGCCGTTGGACTGTCGCGGCGTATGACCTCCATCATGTGGGACCAGAGACCCCGGAAGCCGCTGACGTCCGGGACAGCATCGTCCAATTCCAGGAACACATCGACCGTGAGTGCTTTGCGCTCTACGGTTATTCCCACAGCCAGGTGCTCGCCCGAGCCGCCTTTTCGCTCCAACCCCGGGGGACCTTCGAGGCTCATGCCCTCGAATCCGGCCTCGGGGATCTCATCGCCGACGCGTGCAGGCATGCCGTTCGCATGGCGGAGGGTGCATCCCATCGCCACGTCCACGTCGCCCTGCTTGGTCAGGGCCTCATCCGGGAAGCGCTTCTGAAGGGCCCCATCACCGTGGGTGACGTCTTCCGCGTTCTCTCCCTCGGACTTGGTCCCGATGGACTTCCGGGATACTCCCTCGTGGTATCCACCATCACCGGCGCCGATCTCAAGACCATCCTCGAAGTGGAGTCGTCCATCGCCCCGTCACGCGCCGATGTTCATTTCCAGGTGTCCGGCGTGCGTTTCGTGTACAATCCCAACCGGGTGTATTTCGATCGGATCCGCTCCATCGACGTGGAGGAGGCCGATGGGACGTGGCGCCCGCTGGACCGCTCCCGGCTGTACCGCATCTGCCTCAACAATTACATGATCAGCATGGTGAGCATGCTCGAGTCACGCACCTACGGCATCCTCACAGCCGACTTCCGCGATTCCACCGACAGGGTGATCGACGACTACAGTCGTTGCACGGTGACACTCGCATGCCCGGATTCCGTGCCCCGCGCGTGCAAGGAATGGCAGGCGCTTGCGATGTACCTCGCATCCTTCCCCGACACTGATGGCGACGGCATCCCGGACATCCCGGAACGCTATTCGCGGCCCGCGGGGCGCATTACTGTGGAGGCATCCTGGAATCCGGTCAAGCTCATCCAGGGTGCGACATGGATCACCTACACCTTTCTTGCACTCGGCCTGGGCGTGGGTGTGGCTGTTGCCGGTGGTGTACGATGGATGATACGACAGGTGAGGCGCATCCGGAAGGATTGACCTGAGGCCATGATTTCCTCTGACGTGCCCTGCCCGGGTGCATGCACGAGCGTCCTTCGTGCACATGGGACACACGTTTCTCCCACTCGCATCAATGAACAGAAATCACTTCTTCAGACGCACCACCCTGAATCCCACATCGGAGAACCGATCCGTCGGGTAGTTCCCACTCCGGCGTGCGGAGCGGCAGAAATCGGCGCTGCCGGCCCAGGAGCCGCCACGGACCACGCGGGGGCCTCCCGTGTCGGGGCCTGTCGGGTCGGTGGCAGGTGATGCCGGATACCAGCCCGGATCGAATCGGTCCCAGCACCATTCGAACACATTGCCGTGCAGGTCGAACAGACCGAAGGCGTTCGGCAGTCTCCCCCCCACCTTCTGCGAACCGCCCGCCGCGTTTCCACAATACCACCCGGCGCGATCCAACACCTGATCCAGCGGATCGCAACTTGGTTCGGTCATGTTCCCCGTCCAAAAATCCGTCGCCGTGCCCGCGCGGCACAGATATTCCCACTCGGCCTCCGTCGGCAGACGGAATCCCGTGGCGTTGAAATCACAGATGACGGAATCGCCGATGATACGATAACAGGTGTCGAGCTTCTGCTGGACGGACAGGCGGTTGCAGAACTCCACCGCCTCGATCCAGCGCACACTCTCCACCGGCAGACTGTCGCTCCGGAAGTGGCTCGGGTTCGTCCCCATCACCGCCATCCATTGGGCCTGCGTCACCTCGGTGCGCATCACCATGAGCGGCCGTGTCAGTTCCACCGTGTGGACTGGCAGCTCCTCGGCAAACCCCGCCCCTGTCTGATCGCCCATGCGGAAGCTGCCCGCCGGGATCTCTGCAAAGTCCTCGAGGTAGGGCACGGGCATGTGCGCCGTTGCGCGCAGCAGGCAGAGGCTGCTCGGCGTCCGGGGCACACGCCAGGAGGTGGACAGCCCCGAGGCGGTGTCGGCGATGAGGCGCCAGCTCGCTCCGCGGTCGGTTGAATACTCGAGCTTCACCTTTTCGTCCGGCGGCACATTGTCCCACTCCAGGATCTCGTCGCTGCCGACCACGAACACATTCCCGCCGTTCGGGCGCCGGACGCGCACAGTGATGCGTGGCTGGCTCTTCCCGCGCCAGCCGCCGTCGGCATAGAAATTCCGGCCCATGCAGGCCTCGCCGTGCACGGTGAACATGCTGAAGGCATAGGCGGAATCGCCGGGCGCGAACTCGATGCTGATGGTCCGTGACTGCCCCACGGCAAGCGGGAAGGGAAGCGGGCCGCCGGTGTCGACGATGCGGAAGCGCGCGTCGGTGCCGGTGATGCTGTCCACACGGGCCGGGCGGCCGACCGCCGTCATCGTCACATCGTGGCGCGACACGGTGCCGGGAGTGACCTCCCCGAAATGCACGGAACTCGACGGGGTCCATGCAAGCTGTGGCACTGCCGCGATGGGGACCGTGTAGTGCACGGTGTCGCGGGCAGGAGGGCTGGGCACGCTGAAGGCCGCGTCATGCGACATGTCGCAGCCGTCGGAGAGCCACTCCACCTCACAGGGCTCGCCTCCCTGCGCCGTCCGGAGGATGTGCCGATAGATGTCGACGATCTCCAGCTCGGTCTGGACATTCTCGAACCACAGCCCGCCGGTGGCCTCGCACATGGCCTGCACCTCGGGAGGTGCCACCATGCCGATCATCACCGCATGTATGACGACGCCCAGCTGGCGCGCCCGTGCGATGATGGCCGCCTGGTCGGGGGGATCATTGGGTTGCCCATCGGAAAGGAACACGATCACCTTCGCCGAGCGCCCGGTGGCGATCACGTCGAAGGCACCCGTGGGCGAACCGAGCAGCGCGGCGTTGTAGTCCGTCAGACCGCCCACCGTGAGCCCCGCCACAGCGGCCAGCAGGGCCGTGCTGTCGGTGCGGAAATCGCTGACGATCACCGAGCGGTCGGTGAAACTCGTGATGGCACATTCGGAATTCCCCAGTGCCATCGATCGGATCCATACGCGCGCGGCGGCACGTGCCATGGTGATGCCATCGCCACGCATCGACCCGGACACATCCATCACCAGCACCGACGAGATCGGCGTGGGGGGATCGATCGGCGGGCAGCTCACTCGCTGGACGACGCGCGGAACACCACCCTCGGTCACAAGGATGTCACCCACGCCGAGTCCGTTCACCGGGGCGCCAGTGGCATCGAAGGCGAAGAAGCGTGCCTTCACCAGCGGGAACACCGTCGCATCGACATCGAAGACACTCAACGATTGCGCTGCCGCCCATGACACAGGCAGCACCGCAGCAGCCACAAGGAATGCCAGCACCACAAGGAAGCGGAACCTCCGCGCGCAGGAAGACCAATCCAACGTCGTGGACATTGCATGGATTCCCGCCTTCGCGGGAATGACGGAGGGACGCGCTCCACTGTCCACTGTCCACCGCCCCCTGTCCCCCATCATTTCACCACCTCCATGACCCGGCACCGCGCCGTGGTGGCCGTCTGCAGAGTGATGACGTAGATGCCAGTCGGCAGCTCCGCGGCATCGAAGCGCACCGTGTGCCGCCCCCGCTCCATCGTGGCGTCAATGAGGACGGCCACACGGCGTCCGAGCATGTCCGACACCACAAGCTGCGCGGGGCCGGATTCGATGAGCTCGAAATCGATGACGGTGGCCGCGTTGAAGGGGTTGGGGCGGTTCTGGAAGAGATCGATCCGGCCGGATGCGTCAACGAGACGCGCGCCTCCCTCGCGGCAGATGCCGTCGAGCGCGAAATGGCCGGGCTGGACGGTGAGCGTCACCATGCCATCCACGGCAGCGGTGTTGACGAGTTCGAGCGCGGTCTCCTCCGCATCGCCGAGTGTGGCGATGAAGCGCAGGTGCCGCAGCGAGCCGTCGGCGTCGGTGATGATGGGCAGGCTGTCCAGCAGGATGGTGCGGAAGCGGTTCGCCTGCGTGCCGCGCGGCGTGGCATCGAGCGGTGCGAGAAGCGAGGTGTTGAAGCGCAGCTCCGTGCTGATGCGCGTGGCCCCCGCCTCGCCCACACGGACCGTGTCGCGCATGCGGATCGCCACATCCACCGTGTCACCGATGCGGGCGCGGAGGGAATCGATCCAGATGGTGGCCGAGCCGAGGATGTGCAGTCCCTCGCCATAGAGGTCCACCAGCGTCGGCGATCCCGCGGCGTCGTGGTCGAACCCGATGCGCCCCGACGTCCTCCCGACGCGTGTCGGCGCGAAGCGGAGGGTCATGCTGCGTGACTGTCCGGGATCGAGTGTGAAGCCACCTCCGCCTGACACGATGATGAACTGCGTGCTGTCCGGACCGTGATGCCGCGTCTGCGACACGGTGAGCGGCGCCGTGCCGATGTTCCGGATGACGGCCGTGATCGTGGAGTCGCGGTGCTCGTTCACGGTGAGTGCCCCGAAATCCACGAGTGTGGTGTTCGCATCAATGCGCGGTTCCACGCCCTCGCCCTGGATCGAGGCGATGATCGTGTCCACCTGGGCATGGATCACGATGGTCGCACGCTTCACGCCCACCGAGGCGGCACGGAAGCGGAACTCGATGGCGCGGGGTGTGCCGACAGGCACGATGAACGGGGGATGGCCGGAGACGATGGAAAACAGCGCGGAGTCCGTGCCGGTGAAATACAGCGTGTCCACACGGACTGGGACACTGCCCATGTTGCGGAAGTACGCCGTGACCACGGAATCCTTCACCTTCCCCACCAGCGCCTGCCCCATGTCCACATCGGAGACGGCGACAGTGGGCAGGACAATGGACCAGAGGGAGTCGGAGACATCCTGGTTCTGTGCACGGGCCGGGTGCACGAGCAGCACCAGCAGCAACGCAGGCAACACCCGGCGGACGTGGATGCACATCGAGCGCGTGCGCAGGGGCACCGGCCGGCTGTGGATCATCGCGACACCGTCACTCGTGTGCTGACACACGCCGAACCGCTCTGCAGCGTCAGGAGATGGACGCCGGCGGGAACGCCCCGCACGTCCAGGGAGTAGACGCCCGTCCCGTTGTCGGTGATGCGGGAGGTGAGCAGTCGTCGGCCGTGGACGGAGTGGATCGCGGCATCCACCTCGCCGGTGAGCGAGCCGGTTGGAACGGCCACATGCAGCACATCAACGGAGGGATTGGGCCACAGCCGCACGGCGATGGCGGCGGGCGCAACTGGACTGTCGGTGTGTGTGATGAAACGCGCATCGGCCATCACCTGCGGTCGCCCTCCCGCGATCAGCGAGTCGGCCGGATCGGTGATGTCGCGCACGATGATGCGGCGGGGATTGGTGGCGCCGAGTGTGACGCAGTAGCGCAGCGCTGTGCCGTTGTCGAAGAGCAGGGGGAAGGCGCCGACGGAATCCCGGATGGCGCTCTCGCGTGTGGCACCGATCCAGGCGCCCTGCGCGCGCGTGGCAAGGCGCACACGAGTTCCCTTCATCATGCCCGACACGCTCCACGCCACGGTCACACCACCGGCAGGCGATGCAGCGACGACGGGATTGGCCGGGACATCCTGGGCACCCGAAGCCGGATCGAGCGTGCTCACCACCATGTCGGTGACAGGCGAAGCGACCGGCCAGAAACCGTGCATGATGCGCGGCCGCACCATGGGCACACCACCGATCGTTTCACGCATCCCGGCGATCCAGGTCACATGCGCCGTGTCGTTCTGCAGAGCCACCGAGGGTGTGGAATGCGCCACGGAATTTGCGAGAGAGGACGACCACTGCACAGGGGTGCCGCCATCGACGGAACAGTACAGGTGTGAAACGCCACTGCGCACATCCTCGAACATGAGCAGATCGTGCCCGGAGGAAGTGGTGAGTGTGGGATGACCGGAATGGGCCGTGGTGCCATCGATCACGGACGGCGTGCTCCACGTGGCGCCATTGTCTGCACTGAACGTTTCCATCAATCCCAGAACGCTGGCATAGACAACGCGGGCGATGCCATCGCGGAAGCGGATGACCGGAGCGGGGAGCCCGTTGAACGGGGCGAAAAACGTGGTCGGGGAGATCTCCACGGCCGGTTTCCCGGGAATGGCGGTCATGATCCTGTAGGCGCCGTGGACGTTTTCCTGCCACACGACATGGAACGCCCCGTCGCCGCGGTCGGCAGGATCGAAGAACGCGACCGATGGCGCGGAGGCCGGGTATTC
>CAYUYM010000013.1:0-36790 GCA_964449305.1 uncultured Chromatiales bacterium
CGCGCGATGCACGTCCCGCCTTCAAGGGCTATCGCAGTGGTTCGCGTTCGGTTCCGCCGTTTCCGGCAACGCTGTGCATTTCGATCGACAACGAGGTGGTGCATGGCATTCCGTCGGCAAGGAGGCTCAGAGACGGTGAGATCGTCTCGGTGGATGTGGGGGTGGAAAAAAACGGCTTCTACGGTGATGGTGCCATGACACATGCCGTGGGTGCTGTCAGTGCGGAACAGCAGCATGTCATGGACGTGACACGGGAATCCTTCTTCCGTGGTGCCGACCAGGCTGTGCCGGGGAATCATGTTCACGACATCTCCGCCGCAGTGCAGCAGTATGTCGAGGAACATGGCTGTTCGGTGGTGCGGGATCTCGTGGGACATGGCATCGGCCGTCGCCTGCATGAGGATCCGGCGGTGCCCAATTTCGGACGCCCAGGCACCGGCCCCATGCTGCGCGAAGGCATGACACTGGCGATTGAACCGATGGTCAATGTCGGTGGGTATGCCGTGGATGTTGAGGACAATGGATGGACGATCATCACGAGGGATGGGTCGATGTCGGCGCATTTCGAACACACGGTGTTGATCTCCAAGGATGGCCCCGTATTGATGACCAATCACTTTGAAAGGCAGCATGTCTAAGCAAGATCAGATAACCGTCGACGGCGTCATCACAGACACTCTTCCGAACGCGATGTTCCGGGTGCGTCTTGACAACGGCCACGAAATCCTCGCCCACGTATCCGGCAAGATGCGCATGAATTTCATCCGCATTCTGCAGGGTGACAAGGTGACCGTCGAGTTGTCGCCCTACGATCTTACCAAAGGCAGAATCACGTATCGCTACAAATAATCTGGAGTCCCGGAGCTGACATGAAAGTTCGTTCTTCCGTCAAAAAGATTTGTGACAAATGTAAAATCATCCGCCGCGCGGGAGTGGTCAGGGTTATCTGCGATAATCCGAAGCACAAGCAGCGTCAGGGATAACCATCAATCTACTTGAAATTCTGTAAGGAGTAACTGTGGCACGTATAGCAGGCGTTGATCTACCCAGAAACAAACACTCGTTGATCGGGTTGACCTATATCTACGGCATTGGGAGGTCGACTTCGGCGAAGATCCTGATCGAGGCAGAAGTGGCATTCGACAAGAAGATCGAGGCCCTCACCGACGATGAGGTCAGCCGAATCCGCAATATCATTTCACAGATGCGCGTTGAAGGCGCCGCCCGCACCGATCAGCAGCTCAACATCAAGCGATTGATGGACATCGGCAGCTATCGTGGTCTTCGCCATCGCCGCGGGCTCCCTGTGCGTGGTCAGCGGACGCGGACGAATTCCCGCACGAGGAAGGGACGCAGGAAGACTGTGGCCGGCAAGAAGAAAGCGGCGGCAAAGAAGTAATCCAGTAATTTGAAGAATTCCAGTAGATTTTGATTTGAGGAGCATTCGTGGCTAAAGCAGTTCGCAAAACAAAAAAGAAAATCCAGGTCGATGCCATTGGACGCGCCTATGTGAAGGCGACGTTCAACAACGTCATCGTGACGCTGACCGACGTCTACGGAAACACCATCTCCTGGTCGTCGGCCGGAAAGAACAACTTCAAGGGGTCCCGCAAGAACACCCCCTTCGCTGCACAGGTGTCTGCGGAAGCGGCCGCCAAGGAAGCCCATGATCTCGGGCTCCGCAAGGTGGAGGTGTTTGTGAAGGGACCGGGATCGGGCCGTGAGGCGGCGATCCGCTCCCTGCAGACCGCGGGCCTCGAAATCATGGCCATCCGGGATGTGACCCCGATCCCGCACAACGGGTGCAGGCCTCCAAAGAAACGTCGAGTTTAACACGAAATAGAATTTCCAGGAGAACGACTGAATGTCAAGATACACCGATGCCAACTGCAAGCTCTGCCGGCGTGAGCGCCAGAGACTGTTCCTCAAAGGTACCCGCTGCCTTTCCGCCAAGTGCCCGATCGAGAAGGAGGGGAAGGGGAATTCGAAGAGGAATTACCCTCCGGGGCAGCATGGACAGTCTCGCAGGCAGAAGATTTCCGAATACGGAATCCAGCTCAGAGAAAAGCAGAAAGTGCGCCGTATTTATGGCGTGCATGAACGGCAGTTCAGAATCTATTTCGAGAAGGCGACCCGTCAGCGGGGTATCACAGGTGACAACCTTGTGAAGATTCTCGAGCGTCGGCTCGACAATGTGGTGTTCCGCCTTGGGCTTGCACCATCGCGCAAGTCGGCACGGCAGCTCATCCTTCACAAGCATTTCACCGTGAATGGACGCTCCGTCAACATCCCCTCGTTCCTCGTCGCCCCCGGTGACCAGGTTCAGGTTGTGTCAGACAGCCGCAAGCTCGAAATGATCCACGACTCGATGAAACGTGTGCGTGATGATCAGATGCTGCCGTGGTTGAGTCTGGACAAGGCCAACCTGAGTGGAACGTTCAACCAGGTTCCGGATCGTGCGGATGTGCCGTTGACCGCCAATGTGCAGTTGATCGTAGAATTGTACTCCAAGTAACCTCGTACCTCACGTTTCTCACTGCCCAATACAGATCACTCAAAGGAGTGCATACGTCAATATGAATACAAACACCATTCAGATGCCCGAGGGAATCATCCTCGACGAGGCGAGCCACTCCGAGACGTTCGGTCGCTTCATCGTGCAGCCCCTCGAGAAGGGCTATGGAGTGACGATTGGCAATTCCTTCCGCAGAGTCCTGCTCTCCTCACTCTCCGGTTCGGCCATCACCGCCATCCAGATTCATGGCATTCAGCACGAGTTCTCCACCATTCATGGTGTTGTGGAGGACGTCTCCGAGATCATTCTGAACCTGAAGGAAATCCGCTGCAAGCTGATCAACACAAAGGCAACGAAGGTCAACATCGTGCTCGAGGGACCGCACATGTTCACTGCTGCCGACATCCAGAACGCCACACCGGAAGTCGAGATTCTCAATCCTGATCAGTACATCTGCACGCTCGGCAGCGAGGCCCGCCTCGACATCGAAATCCGTTTCGGCCGTGGACGCGGGTATGTGCCGGCTGAGGAGAACAAGACACCCGACCACACCATCGGCATCATTCCCATCGATGCCATCTTCACGCCGATCACAAACGTCCGCTTCCTCGTCGAGAACACCCGTGTCGGTGGAAGCACCGATTACGACAAGCTGACACTGGAGATCACGACCGACGGATCCATCACCCCAGAGGATGCGTTGTCGCAGTCCGCCCACTTTCTGCTGGATCACATTCAAATGTTCATCAACTTCGATGCAAGCAAGCAGGATGAACCGGCCGAAAGCAAGGAAGACGACGAGATCGTGCGCATCCGGAAAATCCTTCTCACCTCCGTCGATGATCTCGAACTGTCCGTGCGTTCGCACAACTGCCTGAAGGCGGCCAACATCAAGAACCTGGCCGATCTTGTCCGCCGCGAGGAGATCGAGATGTTGAAATTCCGGAATTTCGGCCGCAAGTCGCTGGCTGAATTGACCATGATCGTCCAGGAGCACAACCTGAGCTTCGGGATGGACGTCGACAAGTATCTGAAAGACACTGCAACACAGGATAACCCTGCAAATTGAGGAATTGACCCTATGCGACACCAAAAAGAAGGAAGAAAACTGGGGAGGACTGCCAGCCATCGCAAATCGCTGCTGGCGTCGCTTTCAACAGCCCTGATTCTCCATAAGAAAATCACGACGACGACTGCAAAGGCCAAGGAAACCCGCAGGATTGTCGAACCCATCATCACGCGTGCCCGCAATGCCTTCATGGAAGAGAAGAGCGGAAAGCCCGTGAACGTTCATGCACGCCGAGAGGTGTACCGGTTCATCCGCGACAGACAGGCCATTGCGATCCTTTTCGGTGAAATCGCAGAGAAGGTCGGCAATCGTCCGGGTGGCTATACGCGTGTCCTCAAGCTTGGCAACCGCCTTGGCGACGGCGCCGAGATGTCGGTGATCGAGCTTGTGGATTACAATGAGGCGCAGGATCTCAAGAAGCGCCGCCAGCGTGTCGAGCGCTCGAAGGCCGCCCAGGAGAAGCGTCGCAAGGCCGACGTGCAGCCGAAGGCCGCCTCCGCAGCCGAGGTTGCCGCACCGGTCGCCGAGGCGCCCGTGGTGGATGAAGCGGTTGTCGAAGCCCCGATGAACGATATCGTGCCGGAAGTCCCGGTGGTCGAAGCCGCGGCAGAGACTCCCGCAGATGCCCCCGTGGCAGAGGCGGAAGCGCCGGCAACCGATGAGGCTGCTCCCGAGGCAACGGAAGGCGGCGAGAAGACCGCCTGATGCATCCATGATATTTCGCAAGCCGTGGACCTGGTTCACGGCTTTTTTTTGCCCATGAACTTCTCCATTGCCCAGTTCGAAACCGGTGCCACGGCACCATCCAGCTTCCCCACTCCGGGCGTTCCGGAAGTCATCTTCATGGGACGATCGAACGTCGGGAAGTCCTCGCTCCTGAACACGCTGACCGGCAAGAAGGAACTTGCGCGTGTGTCCAACACGCCCGGAAGGACACGGCAGATCAACTTCTTTCGCATCGATGACGCGTTGCGCTTCGTGGATTTCCCCGGCTACGGCTATGCGAAAATCTCGCAGCAGGAACGCGCATCCTGGCTGCGGCTCATGAAAACCTATCTTGAAAGCGACAGGCCCCTGGCATTGCTGCTCCTGCTCATCGACGCGCGCCTCCCTTTGCAGGACCTCGACGCAACCATGATCGCCTGGATGGTGGACAAGCAGCTCCCCCTGCAGATTGTCCTCACCAAGGTGGACAAGCTCAATCAATCCGAGCGTGCCCGACAGGGGCGTATCCTGTTGGATGCTGTCCGGGCCAGAGGCTCCGGTGCTGACTTGCTGCCCTTCTCATCCAAGACCGGGGCGGGCAGGAAGGAGCTTCTCCAGGTGATCCTCAGGGCATGCGGTCTCGGCCTCTGACGGCGGCCGCACCGAATCCATTCATCACATCAACGCAAGGCCACCTCCATGTTTGACAGTTTCATCAAGGCATTCATCCCCCTGTTCGTGGCCATGGACACGCTGGGTCTTCTCCCGCTGTTTCTGGGTCTCACGCAGGGGATGACACCGCAGGCGCTGCGACGGCTGATCATCCAGGCGACGATCGCAGCATTTGTGATCTCCATCATCTTCCTGTTCACCGGCTCGGCGTTGTTCACCTTCCTTGGCATCACATCCTCGGATTTCCGCATCGGTGGTGGAATCCTCCTCCTCGTGCTTGCCATCCAGGATCTGGCATCCTCGACCTCGGAGGAGCGGCGTTCTCCAGGGCATTCGGGCATCGGGGTGGTTCCCATCGGCATACCGCTCATCATGGGCCCGGCGGCATTGACCACCATTCTCATCCTTGTCGAAGAGCATGGCTATGCAATCACGATGAGCTCGTTGCTCGCCAACTTCATTCTCGTGCTTGTTGTTCTCATGAATTCCCGCCACATCATCCGCCTCATGGGAGAGGCAGGCTCGAAGGCCTTCGCGAAGGTGGCGGCCCTGTTCATGGCAGGGATTGCGGTGATGATGATCCGCTCCGGCATCGAAGCATCCTTCGGTCTATAAGGCGAACAGCATTTCGCGATACTTCGGAACGGGCCAGTGAATGTCGCCCACGAGGCCTTCGAGGGTGTCCACCAGAAGCCGGATGGCATCGCACTGCTGACGCACCAGTGCGAACGCTTCTGCGCGCCGTGCAGGGTCCTCGATCGAGGCGGATTCCTCCGTGCTGCGTTGCAGGCTCTTGAGGGAGCCGGAAAGCGTGTCGAGCCCTCGGGCGATGTCCGATCCAAGATCGCGCAGCTCCGATCCCGGGGCGTCGGCCCCGAACGCCGTGTGCATGCTGTTGACCACGGTGAGCAGTTCGTTGAGATACGCGACGGCGGCAGGGATGTACAGGGTGGCGACCGCCTCGATGGTGACGCGTGCCTCGATCTCCACCTGCTTGGCGTAGTTCTCCAGGTCGATGTGGTGCCACGCTTCCAGCTCGCGGTCGGTGAAGATGCGATGGCGTGTGAAGAGCTGCCGACTGGCAGCGCCCACGATGGCATGCGCCGCACTCGGAGTGGACATGATGTTTGGAAGGCCACGCGCTGCTGCGATGCGACGCCACTCCTCCGAGTAGTTGTCCCCCTCGAACAGGATCGCCCGCGATGCCGCGTACATGCAGCGCAGCGTCTCGTGGACGGCCGTGTTGAAATCCCGGCCGGCATCGAGTGCCGCGGTGATGTTCTCCCGGGTTTCGTCGAGTGTCTGGGCGAGAGCCGTGTTGAGCACGGTCAGCGCGGTGGATGGCGTGTCTGACGACCCGACTGCACGGAATTCGAATTTGTTGCCCGTGAAGGCGAAGGGTGAGGTGCGGTTTCTGTCGGTGTTGTCCTGCGGGATTTCCGGGATCTTGTCGAGGCCGACCGAGATCCAGCCCTGATCCACCTCCCCGGTGACGATCCCTTCGGCCAGATCGTTCAGGACGCGCGTGAGCCTGTCTCCGAGGAACACGGAGATGATGGCAGGTGGCGCTTCATTGGCTCCGAGACGGTGGTCGTTGCCGGCGGATGCGATCGCAGCACGGAGGAGCGGGGCGTGGTCGTGCACGGCCTTGATTGCCGCGATGAGGAACACGAGGAACTGCTGATTGGACTGCGGGGTTCGGCCCGGATTGAACAGGTTCTCTCCAGTATCAGTGGCGATCGCCCAGTTGCAATGCTTGCCGCTCCCGTTGACGTAGGCGAATGGTTTTTCGTGGAACAAAACGGCGAGGTTGTGGCGCTTGGCGACGCGATCCATCAGATCCATGAGGATCTGATTGTGATCCACCGCCACATTGGCATCCTCGAAGATGGGGGCAACTTCGAATTGGTTGGGTGCGACTTCGTTGTGGCGTGTTTTCAGTGGGATCCCAAGCCGGTAGGCATCCTCCTCGAATTCCGCCATGAAGGCGAAGGCACGTTCGGGGATGTTGCCGAAGTACTGGTCCTCGAGCTGCTGATGCTTCGCAGGAGGGCGGCCGAAGAGGGTGCGCCCGGTCTGCACCAGGTCGGAACGATGCAGATACAGCCCCCGGTCCACAAGGAAATACTCCTGCTCCACGCCGAGCGTCGGGAAGATGCGTGTGGCAGGGTTGCTGAAGAGGGTGAGCACTGCCAGTGCCGAGGTGTTGAGAACCTCCTGGGAACGCAGGAGTGGACCCTTTTTGTCGAGTGTATCGCCGGTGTAGGAGACAAAGATGCTGGGAATGCAGAGCGTGTTGCCGTGGGGGTATTCGAGGATGAAGGCGGGGCTGGAGGGGTCCCAGATTGAATACCCACGCGCCTCAAAGGTGGTGCGGAGACCACCGGACGGAAAGGACGAGGCATCCGGTTCGCCTTGAATGAGCTGTTTCCCGGTGAACACCTCGATCACGCGACCACTCGAACCATGATCGATGAAGGCATCGTGCTTTTCTGCGGTGAAGCCGGTCATCGGTTGAAACCAGTGGGTGTAATGGGTGCAACCCTTGGATACGGCCCAATCCTTCATCGCGAGGGCGACAAGATGCGCAGATTCGAGATCGAGTCTCTCCCCCTTCTGGACAATGTTCTGAATGCGGAGGAACACGGGAGCAGGCAGCGATCGGCGCATCTTGTCATGGTCGAACACGTTTTCGCCGAAATACTCGGAAATGATTTTCTCGCTGCCGGCCATCGTCGCCTCCTTGCTGAACATGATTGGGGATGTGGATGTGCGGGTGTTCGCGCAATCAAACACAGAATGCCCCGAAAACGTTCAGAAATCAGGAATTGGACGTCAATCACCCCAGCGCGTGATTTTGTAGAGCACGAAGGTGCCTCCGACATAGGCGAACTTGAACTGACGGTCGAGGGAGCCGGCATTCTCATCGACGTAGAGCCACGTCAGGTTGCACGAGATCCGTCGTGTGGCGCCAGGCGGTGCATCCGGATCGACATCCCCATCGCTGAAGCTCTGCCATTCCGCCGTGAAGGAGCGAACGTTCTTGTTGAAGAACTTGAAGCGGGACGCCTTCGGAACCGGCATCCCCTTGAATGCGGTCACAACATCAGCATCGAAGAATGTGACATAGGCGGATTTCTCAAACTCGTCCCGGGAGATGGTGCTGCGCGATTCTGCCGATCCTCCCGAAGCGCTTTGTTCCACCAAGGGAAATTCCGTCTTGGCGGCCACCAAACGGATGTTCCTGTTCATGACCGCACTTCGGAAGGACTTCCAGAATACGAGAAACTCCGGGTCTGTGCTGTGCACCGGATGCTGTGCGAATGCCTGGAATGCGGAGCACAGCAGCACGATGGTGATGAGGTGACGTGGTTTCATGGGGCGAAGCGGGCGGGTGGTTGAGAAGGGGTGTCGCCGGAGGGTGCTCCGTCATGTACCGGTGGTCTCGATGGCGTAGTACCGGTACCTTCCCTGGAGCAATGCGAAATGCTGGGTGACAATCAGCGGGGGGCGGGCTTTGTCGCGGAACTGCCATGTCAATGTGAGAAGGATGCAACGATCCGCGCCAGCGGGGGCATGGACGTCAGGTGCCATGGCCCGCCACTCGCACGAGAGGGAGGCGACGTTCTTGTCGAGGGATTTCACGGACGTCGCGCCGGGCACGTCCATCGCGCGATACGCGGCCGCGACATCCTGCGTGAATGTGGCTGCATGGCCGGCGGTGCTGTACTCCGCGAGGGACATGGTGCGCCGCTCCTGCGTGCTGTCCCGCCGATGCAGGGAGACAAAAGGGAACTGCATGTTGTCAGTGACGACAAGGATGTTCTCGATGAGCACACCGGCACGGAAGATCCCCCAGAAATCCATGAACCTTGGATCCTCCGCCGGCTGGGCGGCAGCCTGGTGTGCCAGACCGCAGGTGCAGGTGACGAGGAGAAGGATGATGAGGGGGCGGGATTTCATGAGTGGAGGGTGGGTACAGTGGAACGGCCAAGCCGATTGAAGTTACTGTCTTTCGCCACCATTGTCAACCAGATCGGAATCCCGTGATCATCGACACGTGATGAATTCGTACCTTTGTTCTGGATCCATCCCGAAGAACCACCCTGGAGCACCCATGCATTTCCCCCGTCGTCTGTATCTCGTACCGCTTCTGCTTTTCTGGCTTGTTGTGCCGGTACAGTCCCAGCTCTCCGATCGTCCTGCGAAGATTCTCCTTGTCGACACCGACTTCGATGGCAGCAGGGTCAACGGCTCTGCGGCAAAGCTGCGTGATCAGGTGCTGTCGCTGATCCCGGCCACGTGGAGCATCTCCGTCCTGCATTACCGTCGTGTCGACACCGCGCTCATCCGCCGTGAGGGCTTCTCGTATCTGCTTCTGTCCGGGCAGGGCACGCCATGGAGCAACTATCCGCCGGAACACATCTCCGGCTTCCGTCCCGTGATCCAGCATGCAGGAATCCCTGTGCTCGGCATCTGCGGAGGGCACCAGTTGATCGGGCTCGCCTTCGGATCCGTTGTGGCGCCGATCTGGGGTGTGCTCAAGGACTCCACCTACGAGGGGTTGAAGAAGCAGTACGACTTCACACGTGTCCGGCGGGTTGCCACATCGCCCCTGTTCAAAGGCGTGCCAGAGACGATGAGCGTCTGGGAGAACCACTACGAGGAGATCAAGTCGTTGCCCCGTGATTTCGTGCTCATTGCGTCGGAGAAGGACTGTCGCATCCAGGCGATGCAGCATCGCTCGCTTCCCATCTATGGCGTGCAGTTCCACCCGGAGAAGCTGGACCCGCGTCACCCCGATGGGCGCACCATCCTGATGAACTTTCTTTCCCTGCCCACCCACCGCCCGTAGCAGGCCCACCCATGCACGAACCATACGAGCTGGTCATCGCCGTCCGTGACGACGACATCGACATGATGGATCACGTGAACAATGTGGTCTATCTCCGCTGGGTCCAGGATGTGGCCGTGGCGCACTGGACATCCATCGCACCGCCCGAGGAACAGGAGAAGCTGTTGTGGGTGGTGACGCGCCATGAGATCGATTACAAGCGCCCCGCCATGCGTGGCGAGGCCGTCATCGCACGGACCTGGGTCGGAGCAGCCTCACGTCTGGCCTTCGACCGCCACACGGAGATCCTCCGTGCGTCCGATCGGAAGCTGCTGGCACGGGCACGAACGGTCTGGTGCCCGATCGATGCTGCAACCCGCCGTCCGACAGACGTGAGTGACGCGGTGCGCCATCGGTTCTCCGTGGAGGACTGACAGCAAACGTCCTGATCGATCCCATGTCGGAAGGAGGACGTGTCAGAGACAACGCATGACAACCATCAATGCGCTTCGAACCAGGAGTGTCCCACACCCACGGCGACCTCGATCGGTACCTGGACGTTCATCGCAGACTTCATGAGGTCGACGACCATGGGGGTGAGCGAGTCGACCTCGTCACGGGGCGCTTCGAACACCAATTCGTCGTGCACCTGCAGAAGCATGCGGGAGTGCATCCCGACGTTGCGCATGGCGCGATGGATGTCGATCATCGCTATCTTGATCATGTCCGCAGCGCTGCCCTGGATGGGGGCATTGATCGCGGTGCGCTCGGCGAAGAGACGGATGTTCCGGTTCCTGCTGGTGATGTCGGGGATGTAGCGCCGGCGGCCACGCAGGGTCTCGACGTAGCCGGTTTCCCGCGCCTTCTCCAGCGTTGTGGCGATGTACTCGTTGATGCGTGGATACCTGGCGAAATAGAGGTCGATGAGATCCTTCGCATCGTTGTTCGACATGCCGAGGCGCTGTGCCAGGCCGAAGGCGCTGATGCCGTAGAGGATGCCGAAGTTCGTTGTCTTGGCCATGCGCCGCATGTCGGAGGTGATGGAATCGCGGTCCGCACCGAAGAGCCGCATGGCGGTGCTCGCATGGATGTCCTCTCCGGAGCGGAAGGCGTCGATCATCCCCTCGTCTCCGGAGAGCTCCGCCGCCAGCCGCAGCTCGATCTGCGAGTAGTCGGCCGACAGGAGCACGTGGTCGGCGTCGCACGCCACAAATGCCCTGCGGATCTCTCGGCCGGCGTCCGTGCGAATGGGGATGTTCTGCAGGTTGGGATCCGTGCTGCTCAGCCGCCCCGTGGCGGCAACGGTCTGATTGTAGGATGTGTGGACCCGCCCGGTCCGGGGGTTCACCATGCGGGGGAGCGCGTCCACATAGGTGGACTTGAGTTTTGTCAGCTGGCGGTGCAGAAGGATGTCGTCGATGATCGGATGCCGACCCTGAAGCGATTCCAACACCGACACATCCGTGGAGTATCCCGTCTGCGTTTTCCTTCCTGTGGGCAGGCCGAGCTTGTCGAACAGCACGGCTCCGAGCTGCCGCGTGGAGTTGATGTTGAAGGGCTCACCGGCAAGTGTGTGGATGCTGATGACGACAGAAGTGATCTGCCGCTCAAGCTCCTGCGAGATGTCCTTCAATCCATCGGTGTCCACCGTGATGCCGGCGGATTCCATGTCGACCAGCACGTGGACCAGTGGGAACTCAATCTCGTCGAGCAGGGCGCGCTGGTCCGTTCCCGTGATCTCGGTCCGGAGGCAGTGGGCGAGCTGCAGCGTGATGTCTGCATCCTCGGCGGCGTAGTCGGCCACGCGGTCGATCGGCACATCCATCATCGAGATCTGCTCCCTGCCGTGGCCGATGAGCTCCCCGATGTGCACGGGTTCGTAGTGAAGCAGGCGCATGGACAGCGCGTCCATGCCGTGCTCGCCCTCGGGATTGAGGATGTAGGATGCGAGCATGGTATCGTACACAGGCTGGGTGGTCGTGATCCCGTATCGTTTCAACACGGTGAGATCGAACTTGAGGTTCTGCCCGATGATGCGCCTGTCCGATGCGAACAGCGGGCGGATGCGGTCCATGATGTCGTCGACAGGGACCGTGCCGTTGGCCGGGATGTACCAGGCCTCGCCGGGATTCGCAGCAAAGGAGAGACCGACGAGATCCGCGAGATGCGGGTTCTTCCCGGACGTCTCCGTGTCGAAGCACCATTCCGTGGCACCGGCCAGACGCCGGACCAAGGCGTCGATCGCCTCCACCGTGTCGGCAAGGTGATACGTGTGTGGACGCGTGTGGATCGTCTCGAACTCCGAGGATGGGGCGACTGTGCCTGAGTCGTCATCCGGCGTCATGGCATCAAGGTTCTGGAGGAAGCGCCGCAGTTCGAGCTCGGTGAACAGCGCCCGGAGAGCGTCGATGTTGCGCGGACTCGCCTTCAGTTGGTGCGGATCAACGACGATGGGGGCGTTGCAATCGATGGTCACGAGTCGGCGCGACAGCAAAGCCGATGCGCGGCCCTCAAGGAGCTTGTCCCGCAGCGAGGCGCGTGAAATGCTGTCGATGTTCGCGTAGATGCCATCGATCGAGCCATACTGCTGCACCAGGGGGATGGCGGTCTTGTCGCCGATGCCCCGCACTCCCGGGACGTTGTCACTCTGATCGCCGGTCAACCCGAGGACGTCGATGACCTGTTCCGGTGCCACCCCGAATTTTTCACGCACACCCTCGAGTCCGACAATCTCGTACTGATCACTCATCCTGCCGGGTCGGTACATCTTGATCGTGTCGGAGATGAGCTGCATGAAGTCCTTGTCGCCGGTGACCATGAAGCATTCGAGCCCCTCCGCGGCGGCTCGCGTCACGACAGTTCCGATGATGTCGTCGGCCTCCCAGCCGGGAAGTTCGAGCACGGGGATGTTGTATGCCTCCACGATCTGCTTCAGGTAGGGAAGCTGCGGAACCATGTCCTCGGGCATGCGTTCGCGCGTGGCCTTGTAGTCCGGGTACTCGCGATGGCGGAAGGTGGGTTCCTTTGTGTCGAATGCCACGGCGACGTGGTCGGGCTTCTCCACCTGGAGGATGCGGTCGAGTGTGGAGACGAAACCGAATATGGCGCCGGTGTTCATCCCCTTCGAGTTGATCAGTGGTCGGTTGATGAAGGCGAAATAGGACCGATAGGCGATGGCCATGCCGTCGATGATGAAGAGGCGTTCCATGGCGTCACTTCAGCTCGAGGATGACAGGGCAATGGTCTGATCCCATCACCTCCATGCGGATGCGTGAGTCGATGATGTCCGGAATGAGATCGGGAGTCACGATGAAGTAGTCCAGCCGCCATCCGATGTTGCGCTCGCGGGATCGCGTGCGCATGTCCCACCAGCTGTACTGTTCGGAAGCGTCGGGATGGAAATGCCGGAATGTGTCCACATAGCCGAGGCCGACCACCTTGTCGAGCCATGCCCGTTCGACAGGCATGAAGCCGCTGTTCTTCACGTTGGATTTCGGATTGGCGAGGTCGATCTCGTTGTGTGCGGTGTTGACATCGCCACAGATGATGAGACGCTGTCCAGCACTGCGGAGTGCCTCGAAATGGTCGAGTATCTCCTCGTAGAATTCCAGCTTGTAGGTGAGGCGCTCATCGCCCCGTCCGCCATTCGGGAAGTAGATGTTGAAGAGGGTGAAGCGCTCGTACTCGGTCATGAGGATGCGCCCCTCGGTGTCGCGTGGCAGCACCTCGACGCCTTTCAGGACGCGCGAAGGTTTTACCGTGGTGAAGGTGGCGGTGCCGGAATAGCCGCGCTTCTCGCCGGAGCACCAGTAGGTGTAATAACCGGGCGGTGTCAGCAGCGTTTCATCGAGCTGATCCTCATGTGCCTTGGTTTCCTGCACGCAGAGGATGTCCGGAGATTCCATGTCGAGGTAGTCGAAGAATCCCTTCTTCGTGACGGCGCGGATGCCATTGACATTCCAGGAGACGATCTTCATTGCTTCATCCGGATGATGATGGGTGGGGGTGCAGAAAAGGCAGGGACATGGAGCCCCTGCCTTGAATGCTGAAATCAGGGATCACTTGTCTGCGTCGGGAACCGGTGCTTCTCCGTCGGATGCCTTCTTCGAACGCACCTTGCCACGCGGGGCCTTCGGTTCCTTGGCGGGTTCCTTCGTCTTTTTTGCCGCCTTGGCGATGGCGCGCTTCTTGCCCTTTGCCGGCTTCGCGTCGGAATCATCGTCCTTCGGGTCCGGCGGTGCTGCCTTGGCCGCCTCCACGGGAAGCTCGATCTGTTCGCTGCGTGGCGTGGCCACGGCCACCGGCGGGTTCTTCTTCACCGGCTCGAAGGTGAGCTCCTCGATGGGCAGCACTGCCGGCGGCTTCTGCGGGACTTTTGCGGCGGCGGGAGGCTGCGACGCGGATGCGGGTGCGTCGCCGGACTCGGCCTGCGGGGCGCGCGGATCCGGGCGGCCACCACGGCGTCCACGGCGGGCGTTGCGGCCACCGGCGGCATCCGCGGCCGGTGCCTCGGCTGCCACGGGATCCGCTGCTGCTGCTGCCGGCTTTTCCTGCGTGGTCTGAAGCATCTCGCTTTCCGCACGCACCACATTGGCGGGTTTGAACTCGAAGCGCAGCGGCGGGCGTTCACCCGGGGCGAGTGGCGGTCGCTCCTCGGCGACAGTCGGCGCCGTCGGAATGCTGATCACGGGGGCGGGGCGCTCCTGCGGTTGAGTCTGCGGGGGCTGCTGCGGCTGACGATTGCGCTGCTGCTCCTGCCGCGGACCATGGTCGTGCCGACCGCCCTGCTGCCGATCACTCGGCTGCCGATCACTCGGCTGGCGATCACTCGGCTGCCGATCACTCGGCTGCCGATCACTCGGCTGCCGATCACTCTGCTGGCGGTCGTTCTGCTGACGCTGGCCCGATTCGCGTTGCTGCGCCGGACGTCGTTCCTCCGGAAGGCGTTTGGAGCGGTCGTCTTCGATGGCCATGAATTCCTTCCGGCGCCGTTCCTGTTCCACCGAAAGGTGATCGAGGAAGGCGTGGACGATCTCGGTGTTCTTCTGTGTGCGGACGGGGACAGGGACGCGGCGATGGTACGGGGAATCCGCGCTGGAGAACATGAAGTCGCCATCGTCAAAATTCACCGCCGGGCGGATGAGTTCTTCGGACACCGTGAGCAGGCGGGCGACGGATTCCGTCTCGTCGCCATAGCTTATCGGGCCGACGAAGTAGGACTGGATTTTGCGGGCGAGCTGCCTGTCGATGAGCCCCGCGTTTTCCATGGTGAGGCAGAAGCTCAGGCCATGCCGGCGTCCGCTGGTGAGGATGGAACCGATGATGTCCTGGAAGCGTTCGCTGCCGCTTTCCCTGCCGCCCTGGCGGGACACATACTCATCGGCATTGTTGAAGATGAAGAGCACGGGGACTCGGATCTTGAGGCGCTTCAGTCTGTCCTCCACCAGGCTTTGCGTGAGTGTGCCGATGAAGCGGAGGATGTCGGTGGTCTTCTGCCCCTGCATCACGATGAGGCTGCTGCGCGTTTCATCGTTGAGCTCATTGATGATGTCGGGGATGGTTTTGCGTGACGCCGACGGGATGTCCTTCGAATACGTCTCAAAGACGGACTGCACCTCTGCCCGCAGGTCATAGAGCGTGCGGCGGGCGTTGTGGTTCTTGGAGTCCACGCCAAATTCATCGATCATCTCGAGGATGTCCTTGGTGTTCTTCTCGCCGAAGCGTTCCCCCTGGTAGGTTTCGGCGATGCCATTCATCAGGCCGTTGACATAGGCCTCGATGTCCTCATCGATACCATCGAGGATGTCGACGCGGATGTCGTTGATGAACTGGTCCACGGTCTGTTCATTCGGGCGGAAGATGGAGATCTTGTTGGAGCGGAGCAGTCCGTGGATGGCGAAGGTGAATTCCTGGCGGCGATGTTCGAGCACCGATGGGAGGATGAGCATGTCGAGATAGTCGAACGATGCGCGTTTCATGACCTGTCGGTCGTTCTGTGAGCGGAGGGCACTGAACACGCTCGGTGGCACGAACTTGTCGTTGAGGCAGAGGATGGAGGCGGCTTCGGAGTTGGCCAGGGCGCTGATCAGCGAGATGGAGTTCTGGTTGTTCACATCGCAGTAGACGATGTGCACCGGCTGGGATGTGTTGTTGAGAAGCGAGAGAACGAGGTCGCTGGTGATGGATGTGCGCGCCCGTGGGCGGGTGGAAATGATGGCGCTGTTGCCGCGGAGAAGCGAGGTGGAATCGAGCCCGACCTTGACGCTGGGGTTGGCGGCATAGGTGCCGATGTCGATCCTGGTGCCGTTTTCGCGAGTGCGGCTGTCGGGAGCGATCTGGTGGAGGACGCGTGCGGTGGTGGTGTCGTCGAGGACGGAGACGCCGGAGCCGAGCACGGGGTAGGTGTCGGCGAAGGCAATGTCATCCTCCGCTTTGCCGTTCCCTTGATGGAGTTCCATGCCGATGGGGCAGGCGTGGCAGACGAGGGTCATCTCACGGTTCTTCGTGGGTTTCTGGTTGGCAAAATCCGGCATCGCGTTGAGGATGCTCAGGATGGTGAAGCGCTTTTCCTTTGCCGAATGAAAGGTGTTTTCCGCGGCGATCAGCGTGCCGAATTCGATTCTCGGGAGCTGCTCCAGCGGAGCGGACAGCCGGACGGTGCATTGAAAACGGGTCTGTGCGTCGGCCGTGAATTCTGTTACCTGTCCGGTAATGGATTGTAAGAACATAGACATTCCTGGTTTGGAGGGGCGCGTCATACAAGACGGACGCGCATCCTCGAGGTGATACTGTAGGAGTGCAGATTATTTCGGTCGGATGATCTCGGCACCGATGGTGTCGATGAGCATCTGAACAATCGGTGGTTTGGGGCCATGAGGCGCTGTCGGCAATGGAGCGGCCGCCTGCGGAGGCGGTGGTGCGGTGGTGCCGCGGGGGGGCGCCGAGGGTGGCGACGCCATCGGCGCTTCATGAAGTGGATCGTGGACACCTGAAGGCCCGGCAATCGTGGGAGACGCGGCGCCGATGGGAGGCGTGACGACAACGGGGCTGGTGGCCGGTGCGGAGCGTGTGGGTGCCGATCCGCTGTGCGCGGGACCGGCGGGTGACGGTGCCGGCAACGGTTGTCCCCCTCCGAGGCGCTGGAGCAGGTCGCCGATGAGCACCGTGGAATCGAGCCTTGTCATCGCCAGCATCGCCGTCTCGATCTTGACACGCGGCATGGCACTGTAGCGCACCGTCTGCATGGCCTCCGCGTTGATGCGCAACAGACGGACGATGTCGCCCTCGGTGAACGCCGCAGCAGCGATGCGGTATCGCTCGCGAACATCCTCCGGGGCATCGATGAGGGACATCTCTCCCGTCGCCCGCATGATGAGCAGGTTCCGCAGGTGTTCCTCCAGGCCGGCAAGAAACTCCTGTGGATCGTGTCCATCCTGGATGATCTCATTGACGAGAAGCAGACCGCCGCGGGCATCATGCGCGGCGATGAGGTCGGTGACACGAAAATGGAGGTCGATGCCGACAATGTGGAGCACCTCATGCACCGTGTCGATGGTCACGGTGTCGCCGGAATAGGCGACCACCTGGTCGAAGATGCTCTCCGCATCGCGCATCGATCCGTCTGCCTTCTTGGCGATGATGTAGAGGGCATCCTGCCCGGCGGTGATACCCTCCTGCTGGCAGATGCTCTGAAGTTGTCCGACGATCCTGTCGATGCCGATGCGACGGAACTCGAACTGCTGGCAGCGGGAGATGATGGTGGAGGGCAGGCGGTGGGCCTCTGTCGTGGCCATGATGAAGATGGCATGCTCCGGCGGCTCCTCCAGCGTCTTGAGCAACGCATTGAAGGCGGGCTTTGTCAGCATGTGCACTTCATCGATGATGTACATCTTGTACCTGTCACGCGAGGGCGTGTACTTGACGGCATCGCGGATGTTGCGCGCATCCTCCACGCCGTTGTTCGATGCGCCATCGATCTCCACAATGTCGATGGAACGCCCCTCGCCGATCTCCCGGCAGGTGGCACAGGTGTCGCAGGGCTCACCATTCACCGTGTTCGGGCAGTTCAACGCCTTGGCGAAGATCCTTGCCGTGGTGGTCTTGCCGACACCCCGCGGGCCGCTGAACAGGTAGGCGTGCGCCACCTTGTCATCGCGCACAGCATTGAGCAGGGTGCGGATGACGTGCTCCTGGGCAACAACCTCGTGAAATGTCGAGGGGCGGTATTTACGCGCAGTTACAAGAAATGCCATGGGTTTGCATCACAATCCGGCTCACAAGTTACGGCAGGACGTTGCCAGAAACAAGCTGGGCGGTGTCCCCTTTTTCAGGACTTCTCCTGCACGCCGGAATTCCGTACATTCACGTTTATTGTCAATTCCAAAAGGAGCATGTTCATGGATCTGAAAAAACTCTACCTTCTCATCGGACTTGCCGTCGTCATCGTCGTGGTCATCATTCTTCTCCTCCCCGGCGAGGGGAAGCAGGAGGGCGCCGCCATGCCGGACGGGCATCCCGACATCAGTGGAATGTCACCGTCGAAGGACAATGTCCGGCAGGACATCGTGCAGCGCATTCGTGATCTTCGCAAGAAGGTGGAGGCACAGGCGGCCGACGACACGACGGATCTGCGGGAATTTGCGATGCTCACAAGTGCCCACAAGCCCGAGGAGGCCGTGATCTACTTCGAACGCATCCTCCGGAAGGATCCGAAGAATGTCGACATCCTGACAGAGCTGTCCGTATGCCAGGCGAACATGGGGAACATGACCGACGCCCTCAAAACCACGGAGAAGGTGCTGGGCATCGATCCGAACTACACCCCGGCGATGTTCAATTTCGGCATGCTGCATGCCATGAACGGGGAGAAGGACAAGGCACGGCAGGCCTGGGACAATCTGATCAGGAAGTTTCCGGATTCCGAGGATGCCAAGAGGGCCAAGGACGCTCTCGGCCAGCTCTGACCCTTCCCTGACGCGGCCGGGTGGTGTTGCGCCACCGGTGTCGTGTCCGACACCATGAACAGCAGTCCGGTTCCGGATGCCGGCATGAGGCATCCATCCTCCGTTGCGATCCTCCGCACCGACAGCCTTGGCGACGTCGTTCTGACGCTGCCCATGGCGCGAAGCATCAAGCAGCAGGCGCCCGAGACGCGGGTGATCCTGGTGGTTCGAGAGTACACCGCCCCGCTTGTCCGATGCAGTCCGTGGGTGGATGCGGTGCTGGCGATTCCCACCCGCGATGTGGGGCATGGGTGGCCGGCGTTTGGGCGGCGCCTGCGGGCAGAGTGCTTCGATGCGGCGGTCTTCGCCCACCCGCGGCCCGGACTTGCCGCGGCGGTCCGTGTCGCGGGCATCCCGCGCCGGGTTGGCACGGCCTACCGCTGGTACTCGCCGCTGTTCACGGATCGGGTCCGCGAGCACCGTCGTGCATCGCTGCTCCACGAAAGCGAATACAACCTCCACCTGCTGCGGCCACTCGGCTTCAGCGCGGACGCTGGCAGAGGGCCGCTTCTTGAGATCTCCGACACCCTCCGCAGGAGTGCTGCCGGTCGGCTCGAGTCGCTCGGCATCCCCGCGGGCGCTCCGCTGGTGGTGCTGCATCCGGGATCGCTGGGATCGGCCCGTGACTGGGATGCGGCCTCGTTCGGCCACCTGGGAGCGGCGCTGCTCCGGGCCATGCCCGGGATCTCGGTGCTGATCACCGGCACAGGGGCGGAGGCTGAAACCCTGCGCTCCGTCGCCTCGTATGCCGGGCCGCGGGCCGCCGTCTTCATCGGCGATGATGGCGTGGATCACTTCGCTGCCGTGCTCCAGCAGGCCGACCTGTGCGTGGCAAACTCCACCGGCCCCCTGCACATCGCCTCTGCGCTCGATGTTCCCGTGCTCGGCCTTTATCCCTTCGAAACTGTCTGCCATCCCCGCCGTTGGGGGCCTCTCGGGGTGAAGACGGTGGTCCTCACCCCCGAGCCGGACCCGGACTGCCCGGCCTGCCGGAAGGGCAGTTGCGCGAGGCACGACGACATGGCGCGCATCCCAATCGACCGGGTGGTCGACACCGCCATACGATCTCTCGCAGGAACAATTCCCGGCGCATGAGTTTACAAGGAGCAGCACAAAGGAGCTGTCATGTCACACCGACCGACCCATCATCCCGCCTCCCGCCTCGTCTTCATCGCGCTCATCATCCTGATGGCAGGGCCTTCCACACTGCCTGCGCAGAAGAAGACCACGTCGACCTCGTCAGGTTCAGAGCGCAGCTATCGTCGCATAGAGAACCACGCGTTTGCGGTGGGGGAGGAGCTGATCTTCGACGTCAACTACGGCTTCGTCACGGCGGGACAGGCCAAGATGGCCATTCCGCGATACACGACCGTCAACGGGCGCAAGTGCCTGCACGTGGAGTTCGACGTCAAGTCCAAACCCTTCTTCGACAACTTCTACAAGGTTCGCGATCACTACGAGACCCTCATCGATGCCGAGGGCCTGTTCCCCTGGAAGTTCGTCCAGCAGATACGTGAGGGCGGGTACTCCCACGATTTCAGCGCTTGGTTTGATCAGGACCGGCATCGCGCCATGACCACCAACGGGCAGTTTCCGATGCCGCCCTATACACAGGACATCCTGTCCGCGTTTTACTTCATGCGCACCTACAACTACGAGGGGCTCAAACCCGGCCAGCAGGTGTTTCTGAAGAACTTCTACCGCGATTCCACATTCACTCTCACCATCAAGTTCATCGGGAAGGAGACAGTGGAGGTCGATGCCGGGAAGTTCAAGGCCATCGTGCTCGAGCCGGTGATGAAGGAAGGCGGGCTCTTCAAATCCTCCGGTCGCATCCTTGTCTGGCTCACCGACGACGAGCGCCGCATGCCCGTTCAGGTGAAGGCCGAGATCCCCATCGGCTCGATCAAGGCCGAGCTGGTGTCGTACAAGGGGGTCGCCACGCCCATTCGCGCACGGATCGAATGACGCAGGAGGGGAGGGATTTCCCACGGTGAGTTGCTTTCCACGTCGTGGTTGATCAATTTGTCACGACATGGCCATTGACAGAAGGCAACGCTGCATGTTTCCGAAAATCGATCTCCACAGCATCACCACCAATTCCATCGAACACCGGTCGAGCAAGGTGGATCTGGATCTTTTCGCCTCACCCTTCGATCCCACCACACAGGATTTTCGCGCATTCATCGATTCGCTTCCCGCCATCCTGAAGGTTCCGGATCTGCGGGAGCTTGCCTCGACCATCGCCCTGTCCCGACGCAGCGGCCTGCCGGTGATCCTGATGATGGGCGCGCATGTGATCAAGACCGGGCTGTCGCCGGTGATCGTGGATCTCATGGAGCGCGGGATCCTTGCAGCGGTGGCCATGAACAGCGCCGGAGCGATCCATGATTCGGAGTCCGCCCTCTTTGGCGTGACCTCGGAGGATGTGGGCGCCAACCTGGTGGACGGTTCGTTCGGCATGTGGCGCGAAACGGGGGATTTCATCAACGGCGCACTGAACCAGGAATACGGAACGGGCGAGGCCGGCTTTGGCGAGACGATCGGGAGGGCGCTTCTTGAGTGCCAGGCTCCACATCGATCCACCTCCATCCTCGCGACCGGCGTCCGCCTGGGCATCCCCGTCACCATCCACGCCGCGATCGGGACGGACATTGTGCACCAGCAGCCGTCGATGAACGGGGCCGCGACCGGGGAGCTGTCGTTCCGGGATTTCCGCGTGCTCGCGCATGCGGTGTCCGGGCTTGTGGGTGGCGGCGTGGTGCTCAACGTCGGCTCTGCGGTGATCCTGCCCGAGGTGTTTCTCAAGGCGCTCACGGTGGCCCGCAATCTCGGGCACGCCTGTCGGGGCTTCACCACGGCGAATTTCGACATGATCCAGCACTACCGGCCGAACATGAACGTCGTCTCCCGACCCACACAGGACGGGGGGCGCGGACTGGTGTTCACCGGCCATCATGAAATCATGGTGCCGTTGCTCGCGGCGATGATCAAGCTTTCCATGGCGGAGTGATCGATGCCGCAGGAGGAGTGGGGAACCGATCCCGGACCGGCATGTGTCGAGCCGCAGGGGCCACGGGCGTTGAGGGAGCATCCTGTTCTTTCCGGACTGCTGTTCGCGTTGGCGACCTTCACGGTGTACCAGATCGGTGGCGGCATCCTCATGATGCTCGCAGTCGGTGGCGACGCTGCCGCAGCCGATGTCGTGACCGTGCGTGTGGTGACCGTGGTGTCGCAGGGGATCTTTCTCCTTGGGCCCGCACTTCTGGTGGGGTTGTTGCCGGGGGGCACCGTGCGGGGCGTTCTCCGTGTGAGGAGCGTCCCGGTGCCACAGATGCTGCTGGCGGTGATCGCCGTGGTGAGTCTGCAGGCTGTGATCCAGGGCTGGATGCTGGCACAGGATGCGCTGTTGACCGTCGTGCTGCCGGAGCCATTGTACGCGGCCCTTGACGCCTTTCATCGCAGCATGCAGGAATCCTACGTCCGCCTGTCGCAGATGCATTCACCGGCGGAGCTGGCGGTGGTGTGGCTGGTGATCGCGATGACCCCGGCGTTCTGCGAGGAGGCGGTGTTCCGCGGAGTGGTGCTGCGTCTGTTCGGACGTGCCCTGCCGGCGGGGCGGGCGGTGACGGCGGGGGCGTTCATCTTCGCCGTGTTTCACTTCCAGCCCCTGTCACTCATCCCGTTGTTTCTTCTCGGGCTGCTACTCGGTTTCCTTGCCTGGCGTGCCGATTCCCTTGTGCCGGCGATTGTCGGGCACCTGACGAATAACACCATTGCCGTTATTTCAGTATATTTGCTCGGGCGTGACACCGCCGGATCCGTCGCACAGCCCGAGGAGCTGTCCATGAGTCTGATGCTCATCATGACATTGACCGGAGCGATCCTCTGCCTTGCCTCGTGCTGGATGTTTCGCACGATCGCACGCCCCACGTCAGAAGTTCCACCCATATCTGGAGGTTGATCATGGCTTACTGTCCACAATGTCTGACGGAATATCGCCCGGACGCGACGACCTGCGCCGATTGCGGAGTCGAGCTCCTTGAGGGATCCCCTCTGTACTGTCCGAAATGTGAGACGTATGTCACGCCGGAGGACACCTTCTGCGATGCGTGTGGAGAGCTTCTTCCGACGCGCAAGACGGCCGATGTTCCCGAATGCGAGACGCATCACGATCGCAGCGCTGTGGCGGGATGCGTCATCTGCGGAAAGCCCCTGTGCGATGAATGCGTGCGGGAAGTGGATGGCAAGGCATTCTGCGATGACGACAGCCACATGACCGTGTACCAGGACTACGTGGCCGTTTATCAGACCACGCTCGTGTATGAAGCAGACATGATCCGCGCGAATCTGGAGGGTGCGGGGATCGATGTGATCATCTTCGATCAGCACGACTCGGTGTATTTCGTGAACATGGGGTCGCTTGCGCGGGTGAATGTGATGGTGCAGAAGCACCAGGCCAACAAGGCACTGGAGATCATCAGGGCCCTGCTGGAGGACGGTGAGAACATGGATGACACAACGGACGCGGAAGGCGCCGCGCCGGAGCAGGGATGAGCAACACCGCCGTGCGCATCCTGGTGTCGCTGATCGCGATTCCGGTGATCGTCGCAATGGCGTGGATGGGCGGGTATCTCTGGTTTCTCTTTGTCGCATTGGTGCTGGCCGGTGCGTCGGTGGAGTTCTCCCGCATGACGCATGAGAAGGGGGTGGCTCCCCAGACGGTGATGATGATCGCCGGAGGCGTCGCACTTTCACTTGTCTTTCTTCATGAACGGCTTGCGGCCGATCTTGGGTCGGTGCTTGGGACGGGCTTTCCCTGGCCGTTGCAGTGGCAGGCCTTCCTCTGGGTCGCCATCCTGTTCTGCGTCATCGTCCCAATCGTGGAGCTGTTCCGGAACCGCGGTTCGGCGATTCTCAACATCGCAGCCACGTTCCTGGGGACCTTCTACATCGGACTGTTTCTCGGCTGTGCCGTCGGCATGCGTGAGATCTTCACCGTGCTCGAGTTTCCCGTGTCCCGCATCCTTGGTGTGATCGATGTGGCGCCCGAGCATCTGCAACTGCTAGATCGATGGGGTGGTGGCACGGTGATCGCCGTGCTGGCCACCATCTGGATCTGCGATTCGGCCGCCTACTTCGGGGGCAGGGCGCTGGGGAGGCACCGGCTCTTTCCCCGCGTGAGTCCGAAGAAGAGCTGGGAGGGGGCGATCTTCGGCTTCCTTGGGGCCGTCGGTGCCATGGTGGCCGCGCGTGAGATCGGCCTCGGCTATCTCTCGCTCACGCATGCCATCGTCATGGGGGCCATCATCGGTTCGGTGGGGCAGGTGGGCGATCTTGTCGAGTCGCTCATCAAGCGCGATGCCGGCATCAAGGATTCCTCCGGCCTCATCCCCGGGCATGGCGGTGTGTTCGATCGTTTCGACAGTTTCATTCTCGTCTCGCCGTTGATCTTTCTCTATCTCGATTTCATCGTATTCGCCTGACATCGGCGTTGTCACGACGCCAAGCACCGGAGCATGATCATGTCCACCTCACGCACAACCAAGTTCATCTTCATCACCGGCGGCGTCGTCTCCTCGCTTGGCAAGGGGATCGCCGCCTCATCCCTGGGCATGCTGCTCCAGGCACGCGGTCTCAAGGTCACCATCCAGAAATTCGACCCCTACATCAACATCGATCCCGGCACCATGAGTCCGTATCAGCACGGCGAGGTGTTCGTGACCGACGACGGCGCGGAGACGGATCTGGATCTCGGCCACTACGAGCGCTTCCTGAACCAGAACATGTTCCGGAACAACAACACCACCACGGGGCAGATCTACCATCACGTCATCCAGAAGGAGCGGCGTGGCGACTACCTCGGCGCCACCGTGCAGGTGATTCCGCACATCACCGACGAGATCAAGCGGCGCTTCGCGCAGCTCGCCCAGCAGGGGCAGTACGACGTGATCATCACGGAGATCGGTGGCACGGTGGGCGACATTGAGAGCCTGCCCTTCCTTGAGGCGATGCGCCAGTTCATGCTCACCATCGGCCGGAAGAACGCCATCAACATCCACCTGACACTCGTGCCCTACATCCCATCGGCGGGTGAGCTCAAGACGAAGCCCACGCAGCACAGTGTGAAGATGCTGCTCGAGCTCGGGATTCAGCCCGACATGCTCCTCTGCCGTGCGGATCGCCCGCTCCCGCAGTCGCTCCGTGAGAAGATCGGCCTCTTCTGCAATGTGAGTCCCGACATGGTGATCGAAGCGCGCGATGCCGGCACCATCTACGAGGTTCCGCTCATGTACGCGCGCGAGAAGTTTGATGAGCGCGTCATCCGCCTCCTGCGCCTGCGGACGAAGAGCCCCGACCTGGAACGCTGGACCAAGCTTGTCAAGCGCATCAAGGAGCCGAAGTTCGAGGTGACCATCGGGCTCGTCGGCAAGTATGCCGAGTATCACGACGCGTACAAGAGCATCATCGAGGCGTTCAGCCACGCCGGCGCCGAGAACAACTGCCGGGTGAATCTGAGCTGGATCCACTCCGAGGAGGTGGAACGGACGGGGGCTGCACGGCATCTGAAGAATCTCGACGGCATGCTCGTTGCTCCGGGGTTCGGGGAGCGCGGCGTGGAGGGCAAGGTGCGCGCGATCCAGTATGTGCGCGAGAACAACATCCCCTTCTTCGGCATCTGCCTCGGCCTGCAATGCGCGGTGATCGAGTTTGCCCGCAACGTCTGCGGCATGAAGGACGCCGACAGCGCAGAGTTCCGCACCACAGAGCACAACGTGGTGGATCTGATGCTGGAGCAGAAGAGCATCAGGACCAAGGGCGGCACGATGCGTCTGGGAGCGTATCCCTGCCACATCAAACGCGGCACGAAGGCCTATGAAGCCTATGGCCGCAGGGTCATCTCCGAACGGCACCGCCATCGTTACGAGGTGAACAACGCCTTCCGCGCCATCCTGGAGGAGAGGGGGCTGGTGTTCAGCGGCATGTCGCCCGACGAATCCCTCATGGAGATGATTGAGCTGCCGAACCATCCCTGGTTCGTGGGCTGCCAGTTCCATCCCGAGCTCACCTCCCGTGCCATCGATCCGCACCCGCTCTTCAAGCACTTTGTACGTGCCGCCATCCTCTTCAACGCCGCCCGCAACGGGGCGCGCATCGACCGGCAGGACGTCCGCCCCGAGATCGCACCGGAGCCGGGAGCGCCCGGGGCCGACGCTCCGGTCCAGTGATGACGGCGTTTTTTCTTCATCGCAGGTGATGGAGGAATATGCTACCTTTGCAGTTTCCGCTTCCGCGGGGTCACCAGTTCATCCTCCATCGTTTCGACATGCGACTGCTTCTTCTTCCCCTCGTGTTCCTCCTCGCATGGCCTGCGCAGGCGCAGGTGGACACGCTTGTGTTCGATGGCATGGACGATGTGCACAGCGGCCTCCTGCTCGCCGCCACCGGGTACGATGGTGAGCTTGACGCATTCTGGACGGCACGCATCACACCTCCCGGCAAGTGCTGGGTCACCGGCATCCTGCTGGGCTGCGGGTTCGTGAAGTACGACCTCGCCGGCACCGATGATTCGCTCGAGGTGCAGGTGTTCGAGCCGGGCCCCGTGCCTCCGACATTGACGAACATTGTCGCCACCTATCGCATCGCCCTCGGAAGCCAGGGGTACCCCGGACCGAACAATGATCCCGAACCGCCTCCCGGGCAGGAACTGCGTGGCGTCCTCGCAATCCCGTTCGATCCACCGGTGGTGCTCGCCCCTGCGCGCGACGTCATCATCGGAGTCAAGGCGCTCACGCGGCAGAGCAGGCGCGTGGGGCAGCATGCCGTCTGGAACGGCCTGACGCTTGTGATGAAACCGAGCGCACGCGAGCATGCGCGGTTCGGCAGGTATCGCATCATGGAGGATCCGCTTCGCACCGCCCTCCAGCCGGTGACCGACAACGGCTATGCGTCACTCTACCTGCGTGCCGTGGTCAGCATGGATTCCACACTGACCGACAGCATCACCGTCCTTTCCGCGGCGGACATGACCGCTCCGGTCCGGCCGGCACTGGAACAGAACCATCCGAACCCGTTCACCACACGCACGACGCTGCGCTTCACACTCGACCGCCCGATGCAGGCCGAGCTTCGGATCTGTGACATGCTCGGCAGGACGGTGGCGACGCTGTTCAGCGGCACTGCAGACGCCGGCATGCACACCGTCACCCTCGACCACGCGCTCCCCTCCGGCGTCTACCGCGCGGTTCTCCGCACCACGGCAGGCACATCGGAGCGCATCATGGTCCGGACACCCAGATAGCCCACGGGCCGTGCAACTGCACCGGCCCTTCACCGATGAAGAAGGAGGATATATGCGAAGGTTGCTCATTGCCGGTCTGCTCCTGCTGGGGATGCCGCTTTTTGCACAACAGGACACGTTGAAGTATGACGGAGTGGACCACATCTACGATGGATATCTCATCGCCGGGACGATGTTCCCCGGTGAACTGGACATGTTCTACAACGCCCGTTTCACCCCCCTGGAACGATGCACGGTCAATGGTGTGCAGATCGCCCTGAGCGTGGTGAAGTTCGTGGCGCATTCAGGATTCGATACGCTGGTGGTGCAGGTGTTCGAGAACAGCGCCGTGCCACCGACACTGACGAACATCGTGAAGACCTACACGTATCCGCTGGGCGACATGGGGTTTCCCAGCCCCAACGTTGCCGATGCCGACCCGCTGCAGCAGGGGCTGCGCGACATCCTCACCGTGCCCTTCTCGCCCCCGGACACCATCGCCCCCAAGCGCGACTTCCTCATCGGCGTCAAGCTGCGCACACGGCAGTCCGTGATGGTGGATACGACAGTGAAGGCCTTGTGGAACGGCCTGTCGCTTCTGATGAAGCTCGACTGCCCCGAGTTCGACCGCTTCCGGCGCTATCACATCAACGATGATCCGATGTACACCGGCAACCCGCCTGCCACGGACACACGCAAGGTGGGCATCTACATGCGCGCCCTTGTGACGTACAACGCACAATTGCCGGACACAAAGCCGGTGTCAACCGGCGATCTTCCGGTGGCGACCACGGCATCGCTCGACCAGAATTTCCCGAATCCCTTCCATGGCCGGACAGACATCCGCTTCACGCTGGCACAGACCACCCAGGTGCGGTTGTCGGTGCACGATGTGCTGGGCCGTACCGTGGCCGTCGTTGCCGAGGGCATGATGGCGCCTGGTGTGCACACAGCGGTGTTCGACGCGGCGATGCGTGCGCTGCCTGCGGGGTTCTATCTTCTTCGCCTTTCGGCAGGCGATGTGGTGCAGACGCGCTCCATGCTCATGCTTCAATGAGAATTGGCGAGGACATCATCGAGGAGATTCGGACGGCCGCTGATATCGTCGATGTGATCAGCGGCTTCGTTCGCTTGAGGAAGGCCGGAAGGAACTTCATCGGTCTCTGCCCCTTCCATCAGGAGAAGACCCCGTCGTTCAACGTCAACCCCGAGAAGGGCTTCTACCGCTGCTTCGGGTGCGGCAAGGGGGGGAGCGTCTTCACCTTTCTCATGGAGATGGAGAAGATGACCTTTGTGGAGGCCGTGCGGGCCATGGGGCAGCGCTATGGCATCGCCATTCCCGAGGAGGAGCCGCGGCAGGGGCCGGCCGACGACACGCGCGATCTGCTCCACGAGGCCAACGCGCTCGCCGCACGTTTCTTCTTCGATGCCCTCCGCTCTCCAGCCGGCACCGAGGCGATGAAATATCTTGCCGGACGGGCGTGGACGCCGGAGACGTTGACGGCCTTCGGTGTCGGCCATGCCCCGGACTCCTGGGATCAGTTCCTCACCCATGCCCGTGCCCGGGGGCTGCGGGAGGACGTGTTGGAGCAGGCCGGCCTCGTTGTGCGCAACGACGCCGGGCGCGTCTACGACCGCTTCCGGGGGCGCATCATGTTTCCCATCATCGGAATGCGCAAGCGTGTGCTGGGCTTCGGTGCCCGCGCCATGCGTCCCGGTGACAATCCCAAGTACCTCAACTCGCCCGAGTCGCCCGTCTATGTCAAGAGCCGTGTCCTGTATGGTCTGCCGCAGGCGTTGAACGCCATCCGCAGCACGGGGACGGTGATCGTGGTGGAAGGATATGCAGACACCATCTCCCTTGCCCAGGCGGGTGTGACGAATGTGGTGGCGACATCGGGCACCGCACTCACCACCGATCAGGTGCGCATGCTTGTCCGCTACACGACGCAGGTGTACTTCCTGTATGACGCCGATTCCGCGGGGTTCAACGCCATGATCCGCGGTGTGGACATCATGATCGAGCAGGGGTGCGATCCGAAGATTGTGCGGCTCCCGGCTGGTGACGATCCCGATTCCTTCGTCCGCCGTCACGGACGCGGGGGCGTGGAACGCGAGCTTGCGGCCGCGGTGTCCTTCGTCGACTTCATCCTCGCACGCCAGCAGCAGGAGGGGAGGCTCGCGACGCCCGAGGGCAGCGCGGAGGCGGTGCGGCACATCGTGTCGTTGCTCGCGAAGATGCAGGATCAGATCAAGCGGCAGTTCTACATCAGCCAGATCGCGGAGAAATACAACCTCCGCGAGAACATGCTCTACAGCGAGATGGAGAAGCTGCGTCCCTCCCTGCGGCGCAGTGCGCCGGTGCAGGTGGCACCGCGGAACGAGAGCGTGGATGACGTGCAGGAGGAGGCGCATGGGGAACTGCCACCCGCCGAGCGGACCTTTCTCGAGTCCCTCTTCCAGGCCTCGCCCGACGTGGGGGCCGAGGCCCTGCGTCATGTCCGTGTCCGGCATTTCACCGACTCCCGCGCGGTGCGGCTCCTCCGACTGGCGCTGGACCAGTTCGAACAGGAGGGCGCGGTGGATGTGCGCCGGATGACGGACGCGCTCGGAGGCGACATCGAGCTGCAGCACCTGCTGGCTGCTCTCATTCTGCCCCGCAACGTCACATCCCCCAAGTGGCCCGAGTTCCAGACCGTGCATGACCCCGACCATCGGAAGGCGCTGGTTGAGAGTTACGGGAAGATCCTCGAGTGCGACATCGAGCGGAAGATCGAGGTGGTGAAGCGCACCATCCGCGATGTGGAGGCGGATCCGGAGCGCGTGGCTGAATGCCAGAGGATGCAGAAGCAGAGGATGGAACAGCTCCGCGCCGTGAAGGCGGCAAAGAGCTTTGAGGTGTTGGTCGACATCATGCAGGATGAAGAAGGCGAGAGCTTCGACTTCTAGTTCCGAAGCGTTTCACTCCCATACACGAGGGCGTCCACGCGCCGCAGGAAGCGCCCGCGTGGGTCGTCGGCATGGTCCACGGCCTGCCGCGCAAGACGGCGTCGACGGGCATCGTGCCGCGCGAAGGCGATGAAGGCGTCGAGCCACTGGAGGATGCCCGCGGGCCCCATCGCACGCAGCACAAAGCCGAGCGCCGTGCGATGCCGGCGGGGGACGGCGGACATCAGCGTGTTGTAGGAGTCGAAGCGCAGTTCGTCGCGGAACAGCTCGATGGAGATCGTCTGCGGCAGGGACTGAAGGACATCGATGATCATGACGAGTGCGGCATTCACCTGCGTCGGCCGCCGTCCACGGTGCATGAGGAACTTCGAGAAGCCCGAGGTCACCGCCACATTGGGCTCCCATGCATTGATGCGTGCGAGCGCGTCGGCATCGAGGCAGTCACAGGTCAGGGCCATGTCCACGAGCGCGGTGGTGCGGTGCAGTGTACGGACGAAGGAGCCGAAGCCGCAGTAGGTGAGAGGGGAATTGAGGGCTGCCGCGTCGCCGAGGCAGAGCACATGATCGGCCGAGACGCGTTTGCGGTTGCCGGGGAGGAGGTGATGAAAGGACTGGATGTAGCCAAACACCATGCGGTCGATGGCGAAGTCCGGCGTGCGGAGCTTGTAGGAATCGAGCTTGTGGAAATACTCTTCGAAGAGGTTCAGCAGGCTCTTGTCCACCGGCGAGGTGCGGCTGTCGTAGAAGAAAAGGTACGATGTGAAGCGCCCTTGTCCGCCGGGGAAGCCCTCCCAGATGAGCTGGCGTCCGTTGGTGGCATGCTCGTTCGTGACGAGGATCTCGCCCACGTCGTGCTGCACCTCCAGCGGACCGGGGCCTTCGGCGAAACCGCGCGCCACCGTCCCGACGGTGGGGCAGACGTGGGTGTGCGAGCGTCCGCGGTTGAGCTGCCGCGCGATGGGGGAGGCGGCCCCCATGAAATCCAGGAGCAGGGGGGCGCGGACCACCATGCGGTGCATGTCGCGGCGGAACACGGCCACCGCCTCACGCCCGGTGTGCACGGAGGAGAACGCCCATCCGTCACGGATCTCACTGCTGGTGCCGGAGTTCTCGATCTTGCGGCGGCAGAGTGCCAGCAGGGCGTTGGCATCCACCGCCATATCGAGCACACCCGGGAGGTCGAGCGGCGGGACGCGCAGCGTGAGCCCCTCCTGGTGGAAGGCGATGAAGCCGCGGCGATAGCGCGCGTTGATGACACTCTCGAGCTCATCGCCGGTGAGCAGGCCGATGCGTACAAGGACAGACAGCTCCGACATGGAGATGTTCCAGTCGCGATGCGTGCAGGCCGCCTGCCAGCGGTCCACCACCAGCACGCGGCGCCGGTGCACCACAGCCATCACCGCGGCGTGGATGATGCCCAGCGTCCCACCCACCACGATGAGATCGAAGCGCCCGTCGGCATCGTCGGGTCCGGGATCGCGCAACACGACGCGCGCCCGGTCAGGTCCGGGCATGGCACAGGCACGTTCGAGATGCAGGAGGCGGTCGAGCCAGGCCGGACCGTCGGGGATGCGGTGGAAGGCCTCCCATGTGAGGGGGTGACTGGATGCGATGTCGTGCGTGGTCATGATCGTAGTGCCTGTCGCACAGCCGCAGTGGTGGGGATCAATGCGCAGCCGTGTGACGTGATCGCACCCGGTGACAACGGTCAGCGGCCGTCATAGTCGGGCTCCTTCGGTGGCATGGCGGTCTTCGGTCCACGGTCGTTGAGGTAGTAGTCGAACCACTCCATGGTGCGGATCGCGTAGTCCAGGCGTGCGGGGGTGCGGCGGTTGCCATGTCCCTCGCCCGGGTAGTACACGAGCCGGACGGGGGCGCCACCCGCGAGCTTGAGTGAGCGGTAGAGCTCGAGCCCCTGCGACGGGTGGATGCGGGGATCGTCCTTTCCGCCGAGGATGAGCGTCGGCGTCCTGCTCTGATGCGCCCAGGTGACGGGGCTGCGGTCGCTGACCAGATCGGGATTCTCATGCGTCCAGATGCCCCAATGAACGAGGTAGTCCTCCCAGGGAATGTCGGTGGTGTTGCGTTTCGAGACCTGGTTGGCGATGCCGACGAACACGACGGCTGCGGCGAAACGGTCGGTCCATTTCGTGGCCCCCCATGCGGAGAAGTACCCGCCATAGGAGCCGCCACCGATGCCCACGCGGGCGCGGTCGACAAGGCCCAGCTCCACCAGACGGTCGATGCCGTCGATCACGTCGGTGAACTCCCGCCCGGCCAGATCACCGAATCCCATGCGGGCGAACTCGACACCGCGTCCGGTGGATGCACGGTAGTTGGGCATGAAGACGAAGAAGCCGCGTGCGGCGGCGATCTGCCCCCAGCTGCCGTAGTTCGTCACCCATCCGTTGAGGTAACAGGCCTCCGGGCCGCCGTGGATGTCGACGATGAGCGGGTGACGCTTCTCCGCCTGCTCGTCGAGCGGGTGGATGAGGATGCCCTCGATGGTGAGACCGTCGGAGGCCGTGTAGGTGATCGCCTCCTGCCGGGCCAGACGCACATCCTTGAGCCAGGTGTTGGTGGTGGTGCGCCGTGTCAGGGCCCGGGAGGCGGGGTCGAAGGTGAAGAGCTCGTTGGGATGCGTGATGTGGTTGCCGGCGAAGGCGACCATCCCACCGGCGATGCTGAAGCCACCGAGCACCACGGAGCCGGGGGCGATGAGCAGGCTGCTGGAGGCGTCGTCCAGGCCCTGCGCGCGGAGGGTGGTGTTGACGCCCTCGTCGGAGCTGAAGAGCAGCGTGGTCGCGTCGCGCCAGCCGATGCCGACCACCGTGCCCTCGAAGCCCTGCGTGTAGTTGCGAAGCCTGTCGAAGGGCACGGGATGCGCGGCGTCGATCACGTACAGGCTGCCCTCCTTGGAGTCGTGGGCATCGACGGCGGAGATGAACGCGAGCCGCGAGCCATCGGGGCTCCAACGCATCGTTCCCAGCTTGCCGGGGTTCTCCACAAGCTTCGTCACCACACCGGTGGCGGCGTCGACGATGTGGATGCGACGGAACATGTACTGGTGATCCACCAGGTTCGCCGGGGCGATGCTGGCGGCCAGACGCTTCCCATCCGGATTCCAGGTGATGTCGAACACGGACCCGGGGGTGCTGATGATGCGCTCCGTGCCATCCGCGATGCGTCGCAGACGGAGGACGCGGTCCGGGACATCCTCTTCCACCACCTCCGCATTGAACCCGCGTGCCATCAGGGCCTTTCTCTCCGGGCTCATGGCAGCCGTGGCCACATAGGCCAGTGTGCCACCATCGGGGCTTGCCTCGTAGGACAGGATGGATCGATCCCGCATGGTGGTGACCGGCACAGGCGAGCCGCCATCGGTGGGCACCTTCCAGATCTGTGTTCCGAGGGAATCCGCGAGCGTTCCAAGGCACAGCAGGGCCATCCCGTCGGGCGTCCAGGAGAGGGATCCCACCGTGCGGTTGCCACCGATGAGGGACTTGGTGCTGCCCGTGTTGAGATCCATCACGATCAGCTCACGATAGTCCGCACCGGGAGCATCTGTCGTGGGGCGCGGTATGACAACCGTATATGCGACACGTCCACCATCGGGGGCCATGACCACCTCCGCCACCTGGCGGATGGTCGTGATGGTGTACGGGGTCAACCGTGTGGACGGCTGGGCGGGAATGGTGAGCGACGTGAGGAGGAAAAGCAGGCAGATTGACAGGATGCGTTGCCGGTGCATGGGCGGTCTCCGTATGGTGGTTCCATGTGTCGCTGCATGGGAGCGACGAATGCAAAAGATACCGAATTTGATCCCATTTTTTTGACCTTGGAAATGACTTCACGCAGGTGATATCTTTGACGACGGAATAGAGCCAGTTGCATCCATTCATTCATACACCATCGTAGGAGTCATTCATGAAGAAAGTCATCAGCATCCTCACCCTCGCTGCCGTCGCGCTCACGCTCAACGTTGCTGTCGCCCAGGATCATCCGAAGAAGGCCACGGTGAAGGACAAGAAGGCCGGTTGCGAGGCCACCTGCACCAAGAAGGACAAGTCGGCTTGCAGCGCAAAGGGGAAGGCAGCCTGCGGAACAAAGGACAAGGCCGCCAAGACCGAGCACAAGTGCAACCACGACAAGCCGGCCGAAACCAAGTAAGCTTTTCTGACGCACAAAAAAGGCTGCCATGTGCAGCCTTTTTTGTTGTCCATCGGTGTGTCCTGACTAGCGCATCACCTGGATGCGGGCCGCCTGATGATGGGACCGGCCTGTCTCGAGGCCTGTCGCATGCATCGTGACAAAGTAGAGCCCCGCCGGCAGTCCGTTCGGGCTCCACAGCGCCGTGTATCCCCCCTGCTCCACGGTGCCCTGACGGAGCACTGCGACGTCGCGGCCGAGGGCGTCGGTCACGACGAGGGAAAGCTCGCTGCGTTCGGCAATGGAGAAGGGGATGGATGTCTGACCACCGGCACCGGAGATCACGGGGTTCGGGTAGGAGGCGCCAAGGGAGAATTCCCCGGGTCTGTCCATGTAGTTCACCATCGCCAGCCTGGAGAAGGTCTCGCTTCCATCGAAATCCACCTGGCGCAGGCGGTACTCGTAGCGTCCGGACTGTGTGAGGCCGAAATCGAAGGCGAGATACTCCTGCTGCTGCCGCATCGTTCCACCACCCTTCACGAACTGGATGTCGGTCCATGCCTCGGACCCGGCGGGGCGGCGCTGGATATGGAAGCCGCTGTTGTTCGTCTCCGCGACGGTGGTCCATTTCAGCGTGACACCCCTGCCCTGCTGGAAGGCGGTGAATGACTGCAGCTCGACGTCGTAGTACCAGTTGATGAGTTCGATCACCGGAGTGAAGAGCTGGTTGTCGACATAATTCGGGATGTAGTAGCCGGTTGTCGCAGCCGAGGTGGTGTTGCCGACCACGGTGAAGTTTGTTGTTCCATCCGGCATGATGGGGAA
Organism: uncultured Chromatiales bacterium; assembly: GCA_964449305.1. GTDB lineage: Bacteria > Bacteroidota > Ignavibacteria > SZUA-365 > CAYQST01 > CAYUYM01. The sequence goes on from CAYUYM010000013.1 coordinate 35,002, forward strand.
GAAGGTGAAGGTGCAGAGTTGATGCGCGGGCGGCCCGGCAAGCTGCACCGCGACGAAGTTCGGCGAGGATTCGCCATACATCGCGAGATCGGGAAACACGAGATCGTGGTCATAGTACGGCAGGCAGTCGTCGCTCCAGTTGTTGGTGGCGAACCTGCGGTTCATGATCAGTCGTGTGTCGTCGACAGTGAATGCCCCCGGATCGTAGGACACCGTCACATACACCGCCTCCATCTTGAACAGCGTGCCCGGGTTGGACTGCACCATGGCGGCGATGACCACGGAGTCCGGTGAGGTGAACACCGGCAGGAGCTCGAGCTTGACGGAGTAGGTGGGCTGCGCATGCAGCATGCCCGCGAGGAGCATGACAGCGGCACATACGGGAAGGACAACCTGACGAACGTGTTTCATGCATTTCTCACAATAGTTCAACCGCGGTAAGATACCACGAAGCACCGAGGTGACCAAGGAAGGACGCGGAATCCTGCACGTTTTGGCAGCGATCTCGCTCACATGACCATGCATCAGGGGGTGGTGATGGCATCGATGGCCGTGAGCAGGTCGGGAGAAGGAGTCGCATCGATGGCGCACAGATTGTGTTCGAGGTGTTCGATGCTGCCCGCACCGATGATGACGGACGTCACCGCCGTTCGGGAGAGGACCCAGGCGATGGCAAGCTGCGAGAGGCTCAACCCCGCCTCGTCCGCAAGCGGGCGAAGGCGCTCGACCACATCGAGATGCCGTTCGAAATCCCCCGCCCGGAACACATCGCTCGTCACGGCGCGCCAGTCGTCGAAGGTCGATCCCCGATGGAACCTGCCGGAGAGGAGACCGGAGGCGAGAGGGCTGTAGGCGAGGATGCCCATGGTGTGTGCCTGACAGAAGGCTGCATGGGCGCGTTCGATGGAGCGATCCAGCAGGTTGTACCGCGGCTGGAGGGAGATGACCTCCACATGCCTTCGCGCCTCCTCCATCATGGGAACGGTGAAGTTGCTGACGCCGATGTGCCGGATCTTTCCCTGCTCCTTCAGCCTGGCCAGCGTGTCGAAGGTCTCTGCGATCGAGGTGGCCGGGTCGGGCCAGTGCACCTGGTACAGATCGATGCAGTCGGTTCGGAGCCGACGGAGGCTGAGATGGAGTTCCTCCGCGATCGAGGTGGCGGTGAGGTCGTTGCGGATGTCCCGTATGCTGTCGCCATCCCAGCGCAGCCCCACCTTGGTGGCGATGATGACGCTGTGCCGCATCGGCTCCAGGGCTTCGGCCAGCACCTCCTCGGCGTACCCGAATCCATAGACCGGGGCCGTATCGAAGCAGCGCACGCCACGCTCGCAGGCGCGGCGGATGACGGCGATGGCATCGTGCTTCGGAACAGGCTTCCAGAATGGGTGGCCGCTGATGTTCCATGTCCCGTAGGTGAGGATGGTGGGATGGAGGTCGGATGACCCAAGCTGTCGTGTCTGCATGAAGGCTCCTGGTGGTTCACAGCCGCCAATGTAGGAAGGACGCGGATGATGACAAACCGGTGCCGGCATGGATTGGGATTTCCTTATGCAATGGCGATATTCTGCTGCCCGAAACCATCCGCCATCGATTCATTCCCGGCCCATGATCCGACCCCTTCTCCCCCTGTTTCTGGCGATTCTGCTCATCGGCATCGCACATGCCCAGGACAGCGCCGCCGTCAGCCCGGATTCCGGATCCTGCCTGTTGCTGTCTGTGCGCGATGCTGCGACGGGGATCGGGGATGTGGGTGCCTTTGTCACCGCCCCATTGCGCTGGGATGCGCACG
>CAYUYM010000014.1:0-33688 GCA_964449305.1 uncultured Chromatiales bacterium
GGCGGTGAAGAGCGTCCATGCCTGGCGCGCATTGACGGTACCAGAAGCAATGGCGCGGCGTGGCTTGTTGATGCGGTCGATTCCGACGTCGAGGATGTCGTTGATCACGTTTCCCGCGGCGCCGAGAAGGACGGCGCTGCCGGCGGCGATGGTGATGCTGCCGGCGGAGGAGGCGGGGGCGCCGGCAATCCATGCCGCGGCGGCCACTCCCACGGCGCCAAGCGCAAGGTTGCCCGCACGGACGAGCGAGAGCCATGTGCCGGGGTCAGAACTCATTGATCAGCCCGAAATGAATCTTTGCCGTGGTGAAGGAATCCCCCTGCCCCAGGGCGTAACTGACGGCGAGCACACCAAGAGGCGTTTCCAGCCTCCCACCCACACCGTATCCATGGCGAAACACCTGCATGCCCGTCCTGTCCTGTGACGCATCCTCCTCCTGGAAGATATGGCCGGCATCGAGAAACACAAAGGCGTAGGACCGCCGTCCAAGGCTGTAGCGCAGCTCGAGGTTTCCCCACACGAGGCGTGTGCCGGTGAACTGCTCCTCACGGTAGCCGCGCAGTGTGAGCGCTCCACCGAGACGATAGAGATCCGACAGATCAAGGCGGGAGCCACGCAGTTCGCGGGCGTGCAGTGCCAGGGCGATGATGGTGCTGCGGAAGGTCTCCTGAAAAACCGATGCGTCGATCTCGATGCGCTGGATGAATTCCGAGCCTGCGGCGATTCGCTCAGTGCCGGCAATGGTCTTGGAGCCTCCGGTCCAACTGTTGCGGAAGACGATGCCGGCGAAGGGATTCCAAGGGTTGTCGCGTGTGTCGATGAACAGTTCGAGTCCGGCGTTGGTGGCGGTGCTTGCAGGCGCCGCCAGCGGCCCCGACGACGAGGGGATGACGCGCACAGACTGCACAGTGGCCGCCACCTGCATGCTTTCCGACAGCATGAGACTGATGCGAGCATCGAAGGCGCGGCGGACGTAGGACGAGTCCACGAAGCGTTGGAAGAAGCCGCCCTGCAGGTTGACGGGCCAGTCGAGCACCCAGGGTTCCAGGTAGCGCAGTTCGAGTTCGGTGAGGGAACTCGACGGCCGTTCCCAGCGGGCATCGATGCGTCTCCCGGTGCCGAAGAGGTTGCGGAAGGAAAGGTTGACGAGTCCCGTCAATGTGCCCTGTTCATCGGTGGTGCGGCCGGGTTGGTAGCCCACGATGCCATCGAAGTGATTCGCCCCGCCTTCCGTGACCCGCACAAGGATGCCATGGCGTGTGGAGCGTTGGTAGAGTGCGGGCTCGGCGACAGAGGAGAAGAAGGTGAGCCGCTCGAGTCTGCGTCGCAGCCGGTCCGGCAGTCCGGGTGTCCATGCCTCGTCGGGTGCAAGCCGCAGCTCCCGCGTGATGACGCCGGGTTGTGTGATGTCGTTGCCCTGCACCGTGACCTCGGAAATGGTGACGCGATCCCCGGCATCCACAAGGAACTCGACCACGGCAAGCGCGCTGTCGCCGCGTTCGGTGACGTGGATGGCATTGATGCCCGTGGTGGCGAAGGCATGCCCCGCCTCGTCGCACCGGGTGAGGAGCTGCATCGCATCGGCGCGCAGGGCGGCGGGGGAGAGAAGCCCCCCCGGACGCGTCGCCAGGTCCTGGAGCAGGGCCTCCTCTGGCAGGGGTGGAGTGCCGGCAATGCGCACGGCGGTGACGATGTGTCGGCAGCCCTCGGTGATCGTGATGCGGACATGGAGCACCGAGCTGTCCTCCGCAATGCGGACGACGGTGGCGATGGCGCCGGCGTTGAGAAACCCCTGCTCGTGGCACAGGGTCTCCACCGTGCGAGCGAGCTGTGGCAGGGCGGCGACGCCGCTGCGAAGTAGGCCGGATCCCGCCACTGCGGCGCTGAGCTCGCTCGTGGAGATTGAGGTGTTTCCCTCTAATGCGACGTCGAGCACCTGACCGCGGGCGGCCATGGTGGCAAGGAGCAGGAGAAGGACGCGGGATATGAAACCTGCAGGGGACATGCCTCAAAGATGCGGGAATGGCGTGGAACCTCCAACACCCGGAAGGGCAATTGCACGTCGCGCTTTGACAATGTGGATGCGTCCATGTACATTCCTCCGGAATTTCCACCCATCAACGAGGACCATCATGCCAGAAGCAGCAGACATGTTCACCGCGGGCGCCATCGCAAAGGAGCTCGGGGTCACGGATACCAAGGTCAAGAAGGCCATCAAGGAACTCGCCATCGAGCCATGCGCCAAGAAGGGCGTCTGCAACTACTACGCCAAGGGCGACGTCGCGAAGATCAGGAAGGCCCTGAAATAGGTCCGGACATGATGCGGGGAGGCTGGGCGGGATGCTGACGAATCCCACTCATCCCTGATCGGCCCCGCACTTCACCCCCCCCCCGCCAGCGTGGAGGACGGGGTCTTTCATCACTTGGAAAGGAGAAGGACATGGTTGTCATAACCGGGGCGACGGGGAACACGGGCAGGCCGCTGGCCATGGCCCTGCTGGAGGCGGGGACGCCCGTGCGCATCATCAGTCGCAGCGCGAAAAAGGCGGCGGACCTCGTCGCGAAGGGGGCGGAGCTGCGCATCGGCGTCAGCGACGATGCCGCCTTCCTCTCAGAAGCCTTCGCCGGCGCGACGGCGGTGTATGCCATGATCCCGCCGAACCTCCACACGCAGGATTTCCGCGCCTTCCAGATGCAGCATGCGGAGGCCATCACCCGGGCCGTGCAGGCGGCGGGTGTCACGCATGTGGTGCAGCTCTCCAGCGTGGGCGCACACCTGGAGGACGGCTCCGGCATCATCCTGGGTCTGCGCCGGTTCGAGCAGATGCTCGATGCCGTTCCGGATCTCCATGTTCTGCACCTGCGCCCCGCGTATTTCATGGAGAACATCTTCGGGATGATCCCGACGATCAAGATGTTCAACATGGTCGGTTCCCCCATCACACCGGATCTGCCGCTGGCCATGATCGCGACAAGGGACATCGCAGCCCATGCGGCGAGGCGTCTGCGCGCCCTGGATTTCACCGGCTCCTCCGTGCAGTATCTTCTTGGACAGCGTGATCTGACCTTCATCGAAATGGTGAGCATCCTGGGGCCGGCCATCGACAAGCCCGGGCTCCGCTACCAGGAATTCCATTACGAGCTCTTCCGCGGTGCCATGGTGCAGATGGGCGTGTCGAAATCCTCCACGGATCTCACCATCGAGTTCATGAAGGCACTGAACGATGGGCGCATCATGAGCGACGTGCAGCGCAGCGTGGAGAACACGACACCGACATCGATCGAGGATTTTGCGCCGGTGTTCGCCCACGTCTACACCAGCCGCTGATCGGCAGGGTCTGCGCGGGCGCATCCCTCCATGCCGGGTGCGATGCCATGATCGACATGTCCCCATTTCACGGACAGACCTACACGCTCACCGATGCCGCCGGGACCTCGGATGCGCTGTACCGCGAGCTCGACGACGCAGTGGAGGGCTGCCTCCGCTGGGAACCCGATCCGCACGCCCTGCTGGCGCTGGTGGAGCGGTTGGGGCGCCGACGTTCGGACCTGCGTCGGCTGACGGGGCCCCGCGGCGACGCACTGGCGCGGCGCCTGATGGAGTTGGCGCGCGATGCGTTCTCCCCGCGCACCACCGGGCATGCGGCGCACATGGCCGCGCTGCCGGTGACGTCCCGCTTCGATCGCATCCTCACCATGACGGAGGAACAGCACCAGCTCGGCCTGCTGGAGGTGGGGCTGTCGAACCGGGTCAATGCCGCGGGGTTTCATGGCGCCGCGTTCCGTTTCGCCCTGCTTCCCATCTGCCTCCATGATCTCGCGAGGGAATGTCGGTCCCGGTCGGATGGTGTGGAGCACCTGTGCATCCGCTGCTCGGCGACCTGCGAGCTGCGGGCGATGAGCGATGTCCTGCGCACCTGCGAGGTGCTGCCCTACGTGTGGCGGAGATCGTCGCTGCGGAGCAACCTGCGGCGGCTGACTGCCATCCATGGCAGCGTCGCCGTTGTGGGCGTGGCGTGCATTCCCGAGCTGCTGCACGGCATGCGTCGCTGCCGCGCTGCTGGTGTGCCCGTGCTGGGTGTGCCGCTCGACGCCAATCGCTGCGCCCGCTGGATGGGGGACTTCCATCCCAACCAGGTGAACCTTGGGGCCCTGCGCTGCACCGTCACACGGAATGACGGGCGTCCTGTGACTCCGGCACGCGACGAAATGTGATCAGAGAAGAACCGTCACTGTTGAGACCACCTCGAGCCCGTTGCCGGATGTGCAGCGGAGCCGCGTGGATCGGGTGCCTGGTGTGAACCCGTCACACGGGATGGGCACATCGTGCAGCAGATGTCGCCCGGGAGCCCGGGCATGTCATGGACAACGGCGGGCCGAAACGCACACGGGCGGATCGTGTGACCCGCCCGTGCGTGAATTGTCGATCAATGTCATTTGGAGCGGGCGATGTTCTCCAGAAGGGTGGTGAGAAGCGTCCAGAACTTGGCGGTGGTGCGGATGTGGAGACGCTCGTCGGGGGAGTGCGCACCCTCGATGGTGGGTCCGAAGGAGATCATGTCCATCTTCGGATACACTTCGCCGATGAGGCCGCATTCGAGGCCCGCGTGGATGGCCTTGATGAGCGGTTCCTCGCCATGAAGCTGGTTGTAGGTGTCCATGGTCCGCTGGAGGATGAAGGATTGCATGTTGGGTTTCCAGCCCGGGTAGCCGTCGCCGTAGACGATCTCGAGACCGGCGAGCTTCAGCACGGCGGACACCATGCGCACGGCGTCGAGCTTCTCCGATTCGACCGAGGAACGCTGGCTTGTGCCGATCACGAGGCGACCGTTCTCCATGGTGAGTGTGGCGAGGTTGGTCGAGGTTTCGACAAGGCCCTCAAGATCGGCGCTCATCTTGAGGACGCCGTGGGGCAGGGAGTAGAGCGTATCGAGCAGCGTTGTGCACTGGGTGGAGGCGATGACGGATGCCGGTACGGTGACCGCCTTCGCGGTGACGGCGATGCCTGGCTCCACGTTGCTGATCTCGATCATGAGAATGTCGTTGAACCCGTTGACGACGGCGATGGCATCGTCGAGCACTGCGGCGGGCACGCAGACGACGGCCTCGGCCTCGCGCGGGATCGCGTTGCGCTTGCTGCCGCCCGCGATGGTGGCGATGCGCACATCCCCCACGCGACCGATGGCATCGATGATGCGCGTGAGGATCTTGATGGCATTGCCGCGGCCGGTGTGGATGTCGAGCCCAGAATGGCCGCCCTTGAGCCCGCCGATCTGGATGTCGATCGCCGCCCAGTCCGCGGGTGTGGGTTCCATGGTGAGGGGCATGACGCCAGCGGTGTCCATGCCGCCGGAGCAGCCGACGTAGAGGGCGCCGTCCTCCTCGGAATCAAGATTGAGCATGATGCTGCCCGTCAGGAAGCCCGGCTGGAGGCCCTTGGCGCCGGTGAGGCCGGTCTCCTCATCCACGGTGAAGAGCAGCTCGAGAGGTGGGTGCACCAGGTCCTTCGATTCAAGGACGGCGAGGGCTGCCGCGACGCCGATGCCATTGTCCGCGCCCAGTGTGGTGCCGTCGGCGGTGACCCAGTCGCCATCGACATATGCCCGGATCGGATCGTTGTCGAAATCGTGCTCCGTGCCCTTGTTCTTTTCACACACCATGTCGATGTGTCCCTGGATCACGACCGTGGGGGCATGCTCACAGCCTGCAGACGCCGGCTTGCGCACGAGAAGATTGCCGGTGGCATCCTGTTCCGCCGTGTAGCCGAGATCGGCGACGAGGCGTTTCAGATGGTCGAGGATCTTTCCCTCCTTCTTTGAGGGACGCGGCACCTGCGTGAGGCCGTGAAAGTGTTTCCAGAGAAGGGTTGGTTGCAGTGAGGTGATCGGTTCGGACACGGGGCGACTCCTGTGTAAACGATGAGAAATGTGGGCGGAGGATTGTGAAGAACAATTGCACCGTGATTTGGTGCATTTCGCAAAACAAGTTACGGTTTGCCATGGTCAAGGGCAAACACGGTGATGGGTGGTCGACATGTGCCGGATGACGGCGGGGTGGCATCTTCCAGTGAGATGATCCGTTGCCGGTTGGTCTGCGTGGAAGCGCACCAGGGATGCTTCACGGAAGCGGTTCATGGAAGCGCGTCGATGGAAGGACGTGCCTCGCGCCAACCGGCCTGGCGAGGCTTGAAGTGTTCTCCCGGCTGTGCTATCTTGTCCACAGTCGCGTCCGGGTGATTGCCACTCACACTCCCTCCGTTTTTCCGTACCTCATCGATGACACAGCACAGGACGAGTGCAGACAGGCGTCACGGGCAATGGTGCCTCGTGATGCTCCTCACATTGGGCTTTGCCGCCTCCCTGCACGGGCAGGACGTGCGGGCATTGGCCGACAGCGCATGGGCCCGCATGAACCGCAATGACAGCGTGCAGGCACGGGCGTCAGCCCATGCCGCCCTTGATGCGGCCGTCTGCGCCTTTGGGCCGGCCGACACCACCGTCGCATCGATGCTCGAGCTTGTCGGCACCGTTCACTCCAGCTTTGGGGAGCACACAACGGCAGACAGTGCCTTCGCTGCCTGCGAGGGTATCCGGCACCGGGTGTTCGGCGGCGACCATGTGATGACGTGGGCGATCCGGGCGACATGGGCCAACATGCTCGTCTACCAACGTCGTCCTGCCGCCGTCCTGCAGTTGCTCGAGGCCCCGCTTCAGCCGTACCGTTCCGGCACCCTGGTGCAGAGCGACACCGTGGCGATGTGTCTCGGACTGCTCGCCTCCGCATATACCGGGCTGGGTCGCTTCAACGATGCGGAGCAGTGCTATGACATCGCCCTGCATGGCCCCGGTCACGGCGGTGTGCACAACGTCATGTTCCACTTCCTGGCGATCGCCAATGCCGGCTGGTTTCTCCTCGATGTCGGCAGAGCACGTGAGGCCGTGTCACTTCTGGAGGACGCGATCGCCTCGGCAGAGAAGCTGCGGGACATCTGGCAGATCCTGGGTCGCTTCCACTGCATCCACGGCGAGGCGCTTCATGCCCTCGGGCGCACACTGGAGGCGGAGCAGGCCTATCGTACCGCCCTGCGCATCTTCAGGGAATCCCCGCAGCAGATTGACGATGTCACCACCATGGCCAATCTTGCCGTGCTGAAGCGGGACATGGGGTGCTACGACGAGGCGGAGCGCCTACTGCATCGCTGCCTGGAACTGATGGATGACACCTCGCCCGAGGTGGGCAGGCAACTGGGCAACCTGGCGGGCGTCCATCTTGCCCAGGGTCGTTTCATCGAGGCGGAGAATGAATGCCGGAGGGCCCTTGCCATCCAGCAGCGCCATTACGGACGGGAGCACTTCATGGTGGCGCGGACACTGCTCCGCCTGGGCGTGATCCTGCGTCGGCAGGAACGGCTGACCGAGGCGGATTCCATCCTCGGGCTGGCATGTGACATGGGCATGCGCGTCAGCGCTCCGGGCGACGGACGTCTGGGGTATGCGCTCCTGTGGCGTGCGCGCGTGAGCCTTGCCCTGGGGGCGACACACCAGGCCGATTCGCTGCTGCAGCGGTCCATCGCGATGCAGCTCGATGATCTTCACCGATCCTGGACGCTTCTCACCGAAAAGGAGAAGAGTCAGTTCCACCATCATCTGAAGGTGAACCTCGATGCCTGCGTGGAATATGCCGGACTGCGGAAGGGCGCAAACCCCGCGCTCAACGGGGATGTGGACAACCTCATCCTTGCCTGCAAGGGCATCGTGCAGCAGTCGACGGCCGTGGTGCGGGAGCATCTGCACAATGCCGGTGACACGGCGACCATGGCGCAGTATCGTGCGTGGCTCGAACTCCGCGCTCGAATCGCATTCCTTGCGAAGCGGAGGGACGCGGCGGATGCCACAGTGACGGACTCGCTGGCCCTCGTTGCCAATGGTCTTGAACGCCGGCTGACGGAGGCATCGGCCATTTTTGCATCCGCTTTCATCACGAACCCCGTGACCTGGCGCGATGTGCTGACCCACCTCGGGGACACGACGGCGGCGGTGGAAATCGTCCGCCACACCGGAGAGGCGCCGGATGGACGCGGGGCGGTGCACTATGCCGCGCTGATCCTGCGCGGCGACAGGAGCACGCCACCGGAGTTTGTCCCTATCCCGGGAGGAGACAGCCTCGAAACGACCTGGCTCGCAGAGTACCAGACCATCGTCGATCCGGCGGCCCATCTGGATGCAGCGGAGCGGTACCGCCGACGCGTGCGTGCATGGATGCGCTACTGGGCACCTCTTGCATCGCACCTGAAGGGCATCGCCCGCATTCATCTTTCCTGTGACGGGGTGTTCCACCTCATCAATCCCGACATCCTGTCGCCCGACGGCCGGCGATCGCTGTTCGACCTGGTCGACATCCGTCGCACCACATCCACGCGTCTTCTTGCATCGGCACCGCCGCCGGTCCCGGCCGCCCGGCATGCCGTCCTGTTGGGCGCCCCGGATTTCGGAGCGGTCCCACAACCGATGGCTGCGACCATGACGCGGAGTTCCGGCCCACGCCTCGCCTGGCAGGCGCTGCGCTTCTCGCGCCGTGAGATCCTCGGCATCGACGCCATGCTCCGTGACTCCGGATGGACGACGTCCCTCCTGGTCGGCATTGATGCGACGAAGCGCGCCCTCGCGTCCATCGATGGCCCCGGGATCCTGCACATCTCCACCCACGCGTACGTCGATGAGGATACATCCAATGCCGGGTCGTCCCTGCTCCGCGATCTGCAGTTCGATGTCCGGTATCATGAATCCTCCCTCACCGCCGGGCTCGCGCTGGCCGGCGCCAACCGGCCGGAGATGGACGGCATGGACGACGGAGTGCTGACCGCATACGAGGCGGCGACATTGGACCTGCAGGGAACGGCACTCGTGGTGCTCTCGGCTTGTGAAACGGGGATGGGACGCGTCCGCAACGGCGAGGGGGTGTACGGCCTGCAACGGGCCTTCCAGCTCGCAGGCGCACGCACCGTGGTGATGTCGCTCTGGAAGGTGGATGACGGCGTGACGCGTGCGCTGATGACGGAGTTCTATCGGCACTGGCTTGCGGGACGCGATGCCCACGCAGCCCTGCGTGAAGCGGTGACAAGGCTGCGCGCGGCGCGTCCATGGCTCACGCCCGCGGACTGGGGAGCCTTCGTGGTGGTGGAGTGATGAGCGGAAACCGATCTGGACGAATCAACGAAGCACGCGCATTGGAGGATGCATGAGAAGACGTGTGCAGCGAATACCGGAATGGATGTTCCCCCTCATGGTCGCATCAGTGCTTCTGGCACCGGGGTGCGCACCGCAGCAGACGGCGACGCGGACGCTACAGGACAGCGCACGGGCGTGCCTGGAGCGAAATGATGCGCGGGAGGCGCTGCGGTACCTCCGGCCCGCAATCGATCAGCAAGTGGAAGCGCTGGGACCACGCGACACATCCGTCGCATCCACGTTGATGATGTGTGCCAGCGCGTTCGGCTCCCGAAAGGACTTTGTCCGCAGTGACAGTGCGTGGGCGGCGGCCCTCGCGATACGGGAGGACTCACTCGGGCAGGATCACCCGATGACGTGGATGTGCCGCCACGGGTGGTCGACGGAGCTGTTCAACAGGGAGGACTTCGCGGGCACAATCACGCTGCTCGACCCGCCTTTGCGCGATGTCCGAAACGGCAGGCCGATGCACTGCGGAGCGCAGGTGACCTGTCTTGCAAACTGGGCCAGCGCCCACTACCTGCTGGGGCGCTTCATTGATGCTGATGCAGCATTTTCCCGCTGCATCGCGGCATTCGATCGGTCGTATCCGGATGCGGTTCCTGACCCGGCCATCATCCATACCTATTACACGTGGTTTCTCAACGATGTGGGCCGGCATGAGGAGGCGGTGGATCATCTGCGTCGGTTGCTCGATTCCTGCGCGCGGCGGGGTGAGGACATGCTGTATCCCTACGCCCGTTTTCAGGGCATTCTCGGTGAACATTATCACGCGCTCGGGCGACTGCAGGACGCGGAGAAGGCCTACCTCGTTGCGAGAGCCCGGCTGGATGTGTTCACATCCGGCATGGGCGATCCGACGGTGCTCGCCGATCTCGGTCTTCTCTACCTGCGAATGCGGCGGTACGATGAGGCGGAGGCGAATATCCGTTCTGCGCTCGCGGTGATTCCGCCAGGGCATTCGGAGCGGGCGCGGCAACTGAGCAACCTTGCCGACGTGCTCATGGCCGTGCATCGCGAGGATGAGGCCGAGGCGGCATGCCGTGAATCGGTCGCGATACGGCGGAGCAAGTTCGGCACCGTGCATCCCCTGGTGTCCCGCTCGCTGCACCGGCTTGGGATGGTCCTCATGGTACGCGGACGGATCGGGGAGGCCGATTCGCTGTTCGCGGAGGCCTTCAGAATCGGCATGGACGTCCTGCCTCCGGGCGAGGTGCGGCGCGTGCAGCTCGCCCTGTGGTGGGCGCGGAGCAGCGCCGCCCTCGGGCGGATCTCGCTGGCCGATTCGCTCATGCGCATGGCGCTGGGTTCGCACCTCGATTTCCTGGTGCGGCACTGGCCGCGGCTCACGGAGAAGGAGCGGGTGCAGCTTCAGAGCCAGGTACAGGGCACGCGGGATGGGATCATGGCGCATGCCTGCGCACGAGGCGGAAGGGAGTTCGCCGGCGACCTCTACGACATGGTCCTGGCCGACAAGGCCGTGATCCATCAGTCATTGGCGATGGCACGGGAGCAGATCCTGCGCTCGGGTGACAGCGCGCTCGCGGCGCTGTACCGGCAGTGGACGGATGCGCGCGCCCTGCTTGCGCGGCAGGCGCGAACGTCGACACACGGGGTGGGGGAGGATTCGCTGGCGCGCGTTGTCAACGCGCTCGAGGAGAGGCTGCTGCGGGGATCATCGATCTTTGCCGCATCGCAGCAGGCCGTGCAGGTGACCTGGCGGGATGTGCGCGGCAGCATGATGCCGGACGAGGCCGCGGTGGAGATCGTCCGCTTCACCGGGCACGGGGCACGTCATGAGGCGGAGGTGGGCTATGCCGCACTGGTGCTGCGGGGCGGCGGCGGTGCAGCGCCCCTGCTCGTCCGCATCCCGCATGGCGACAGCCTGGAGACGACCTGGCTTCACGACTACCACAGGCTGCAGACGCTGACCGCGAAGCCGGCGGTCGCCGTGCTGCAGAGGGAGGCATGGAAGCGGTACTGGGCGCCGATCGCAGCGGAGCTCGGTGGTGTCACACGCATCCATCTCGCCGCCGACGGGGTGTATCACCTCATCAACCCCGGCATCCTTTCGCCCGATGGCCGTTCCGTGCTCATGGACCGTCTCGTCATCCACCGCACGGGGAGCACGCGCACACTCGTGTCGCACCGGCGTGCGTGGGCGCCGGCGCGCACGGCCGTGCTCATCGGTGCACCGGACTTCGATGCCGGCGTGGACACGGCCACGGGCATGCGGGGTCGCTGGCAGCCGCTGCGGTCATCGCTGCGTGAGGTTGCGGACATCGACAGCATCCTGCGAAAGGCCGGCTGGGCGACGCAGGCAGGCACCGGGGCGGAGGCGACGAAGGTGGCGCTCCTCTCCGTGCGGAGCCCGGGCGTCCTCCACATCTCCACACACGGCTGGTTCGACGACGACACGACGCACGCGCAGGATCCGTGGCTCCGGGAGCTGGTCAACAACGAGCGCTTCCATCAGGCCTGGCTCCAGGCCGGTCTGGCGCTGGCCGGCGCAAACAGCGAGGCGGATCCCGGCGGTTCAGAAGGCAGCATCACCGCCTGGGAGGCGGCGACGCTGGATCTGCGGGGCACGGAACTCGTGGTGCTGTCGGCCTGCGAAACGGGCCGCGGGTACATCCGCAACGGCGAGGGGGTGTTCGGTCTCCAACGGGCCTTCCAGCTTGCCGGCGCACGTGCCATTCTCATGTCACTGTGGAAGGTGGATGACGGGGTGACGCGCGCGTTGATGACGGAGTTTTACCGGCGCTGGCTGGAGTACGGCGACGCATCGGAGGCGCTGCGTGAGGCCGTTCGTGCGCTTCGCTCGGCGCGCCCGTGGCTCACGCCCGCGGACTGGGGCGCCTTTGTGGTGATGGAGTGAGGTGTCTACGGCCACGCGGCAAGAAAGTGGGAGCTGCTGATGGCCGAGGAATATGCTGTGCCCGCGGGGATGCGGAAGTCATGGGTCTGCCCGTCATTCTCGACCTTTCGGACATTGAACCACACGAGCGCCTTGATGTTGGGGAAGCGTGAGCGAAGCGTGTCGGGGTTGTAGACGCGCCCGATCCATGTGCGCTTCGCCGCCTCGATGTCCTGTGCGCTCATTGATCCCTCAGCGGCCTTGTATGCCGTCTCCGCCAGCATCATGGGTCTCGCCATCGCAGCGGAATAGGTCGCGTAGAAATTCAGATGCTCAACCGCTGCGATGAAATGCCAGGGATCGTCCTGCGCATGACCGGTGGGGTAGTACGTGAGTCCCACCCAGTCCACCGAGGCGATGCCGGGGAAGTAGTCCGAGTATGCGTTGGTCTCCAGCAGAGTCCTGTCACGGACGCTGTCGGGCTGTCCGAAACGCGGGTAGTCCCAGGCCTGGTTCGGTATCCAGCACATGGCCACCCTGTCACCGGCCACACGCTTCATGATGCGGGAAAAGCTCCGGTAGGCGGCGACAAACACGGCGGGTTTCTGCCCCCATGAATACCACCAGCCATTCATTTCATGCCCGAAGGAGACGAGCACACGCGACGTGAGGGCGGCACAGCTCGTCGCGAAAGCAGCGATCGAGGCGCTGTCGGCGGTGGTGAGTGAGGTGAATATGGACATCGCGGGATTGTGGGGTTCGATCATGATGAGGGGCACGGCATGCGCCGGGAGTGCGGCGGCCCAGGCCGACCAGGCTGTGCCGCGCAGATCGGCCATGGAGGTGAGTTTCAGGTAGCAGGAATACACGACATGGTGCTTCCCAGTTGCCGCCTCGAAGTCCGCGACGGAGGCTTCGCCGAGATGGGCGCCGAGAAGGCAGCCGGGTGTGTCGAGGATGGAGGGTGCCGGGGTCGGAAGCGTGGGGCTGGGATCATCCCTGCAGCTCGTGAGGCAGAGGATGAGGAGAATGAGGGGAGTGAAGCGATGCATGAAGCCTCCATGTGGCAGGGTGAACAGTGCATCTATTGTGTGAAGTGACAGGAGGATTCAGCCTTCATTCGCAGGAAGCGGCTGTGCGACAAATTTCACGGGAAGGCGCCATCCATTGAAACCTGGAGCGGAATGCGGCAATAGTGCGGGGAGAAGGACCCATTCACCCATGGAGGTCATCCCATGAACACGTTCGTGCAACGCATCGCCCTCATTCTCCTCCTCGCTGCGGTGGCGGCAGGCATCCAGGAGGCATCGGCACAGTCCCTCGTCCATTCACGCTATGGTTTCAAGCTGGGCTACAATCACAGCACCGTGGTGGGGGAGGATGTCGAATCGGGCTGGGATTTTCGTGCGGCCTATCGTGTCGGCGCGTTCGCAATCATCCCCATCAGTGAACGCGGCGCCATTGTTCCCGAGCTGTTCTACAGCCGCAAGGGGGCGATATGGGAGGATGGTGGAGAATCGACCACGGTGAATGCCGACATCATCGAGATTCCGGTCACTGTCAACGCCTTCGTGCCGCTCGGCAACTCCTCCATCCTCCGCCTTTTCGGCGGGTTCGAGATGAACCTGAAGGTGTCGGCACGCGTCATCGAGGAGGCGAATGGCAGAACGGTGGAGGGGGATCTGAAGAACACGCGCTCCGTGGGCTTTGGGGCCGTTGCCGGTGTGGGTGTGGACTTCCGCATCTCACGCAGCAACTGGCTGATGTTCGACATCCGGGGTGATGCCGGGCTCACTTCCTATGTGAATGAGTCCGACGTGAAGGATCTCACGCTGGCCCTGTGCATGGGCATCTCCTTCTGACCCCGACATTTCACGAGGACAAGGATCATGACACATCATTCATCGTTCCACCGTGCGGGCATTGTGCTGCTGCTCGCAGTTCTTGCAGGCTGCGATCCCGAGGGACCGGTCTCTGTCTCCTCCGATTTCCCCATCGGCAACCACATCACCCCGATGACGGGCGATGCATGGGCGCCACCGGTCACCTCGGTGAACAATGGGCGGACCATCACTGTCCGGCTGCCGGGCCTGTGCCAGAACCTCGGCATCCCCGATCCCGGGACCAGGGGGCTGTCCATGGATGCCGGGCGCATCACAGACCTCACCATGCAGAGCGAGATTGCAGACCAGTATGAAAGCCATCGTGTGCTTGCCGCGTACCTTGGCGGGTCGCCTGTGCTCGACGCCTTCCGTGATCCATACAACCGCATGATGTCGGCGGAGCAGAACACCTATCATCTGCTCGCGAAGCTTGCGTGGACGGATCCCGACATCGCCCCCTTCTTTGACACGCTCACGGTGAGGCCACGGACGGAGGACGAGGTGCTGACGGAGGTGTTCAACATCCCCGTCTGGATCTCGGCCAATCAGGCCACGCGCACAAGGTATGAGGAGGAGATGGTGCAGGCGACCGATTCCTCGCTGTTTGCCTTCCTGGGGCAATGGCTTGCCGACGGGAGCATCGACACCTTCGCCGCCATACGCAACGCGTATCTCCAGGAGGTCCGCACCTTCGCCCGCGCATCCTTCGACATCGGCGGGGAGATCCTGGCCCAGTGCTCACAGACGCTGCAGATCCGGAAGGACAAGGGCATCATCCAGGATGTGGAGCCGGCGACGGTCGACATCGTCTCCGCCCGCAGCCTCTCGCTGCTGAACTACTCGGTGCGGGCCAACGCCGACCACCGTGGCCGCGGGTTGACCATCACGGTGAACTCGACGTCCACCGCACCGGCCTCGGTGATCATCCCCTCCGGGATGCTGTTCACGCCGGTGGGCGGGGCCGCGCCGGAAGGCGATGGGGCGGGGCTGACGAAGCAGTGTGCCACAGGAGTGCTCGCACGGCTGAGGGCGGCGACCGCCGCGATGCTGCCGACTGCGTATCAGCAGGTCATGACCTCCAGCGGACGCGTCATCACGATCAACACGCCCAGTGGTCCGGAGTGGGCAAAGGTGCTCACGAACAACTGGTCGCCCTGCATGATCGCACGCAAGGGCCTGCACGGAACCTGGTACTACGGCCGCGACGGCCGCACCTACTTTCGCAGCATCAACCTCAAGTACATCGACCCGGACATGTACCGGCGCATCATGGGTGAGGTGGAGCGTGAGAACCCCGACTCCCGGGCACGCACGGATTGCGCCGACTACACCTACACGGTCGGCGTGGACGGTGCCCAGTACCGCGTGACCATGCGCAGTTGCACCACATCCTCCGAAGGGGCCCCGGGCAACTGGGTGTATCGATTCACCACCATCATCCCCCTCTGACGCGGAGGCTCCATGCGACTCATTTCACTGCTGTTCCTGCTTGCATCGATCGCGGCGGCACAGACCGCCGCGCCGGACGTGATCACACTCACGACGGGTGAGGTGATCGACGGCACCGTGACAGAACAGGTGATGAACAGCCACATCACGGTGCGCCTTGGTGACGGCTCGACGCGCACCATTCCGGTGGCACTCGTCTCGCGCATCACCCGGCGTGAGGATGCGGGCACGCCGTCGGTGGCGCTGGACACAGCGGGCTGGGATGGACCGACGATTCTGCCACGTGACATCACCATCGGCGCCATGGCCCAGGTGCTTGATTACCGGGAGCTTGTCCTGGCACCGCTGAAGAGCACCGAAGCCGGCACGCTCCCCGGTGTGTGGCTCGCCACCACCACGAACCGCGAGTATCCCTTCCACGTCGGGCTCGATCTCTCCTGCACCTTCGGGGAGGAGACCTACGATGGGAGCACACAGACCGGGGAGCCGCGCATCGGCACCACCAATTCCACGTTCTTCTCTGTCGGTGTCACGGCACGTTACACGCTGCCCCTCGGGCCGGGATTCACACTCACCCCCTTTGCCGGCTGGCGCCACCGCTCCTGGGATCGCGAGATCACGGGGGACGGCGGCATCGAGGAGGTGTACACGTGGAATGTGATCCCCGTGGGCGCGGAGGTGATGTGGCAGATGCGACCGGGGTTCTCGGTCGGTCTCGCAGCATCGGCGGACATCATGCTGTCCGGCACGATCACCATCCTGCTGTCGAAGCTCGACAGCAGGGCCCCGGACATCGGGCTCACGCTGGGCAATGTGCTCGCGGGTACGGTGGCCATGCCGATGCGCTATTCCCTTTCGGACCGCGTCCACCTTGTCGTTGCACCCTATGTGGAGAAGTACGCCTTCAACCGGAGCACATCCTACACGGAGCGCGACTACCAGGGCCGCCTGCTGGTGGAACTCCATGAACCATCGAGCATCACCTGGAACGTGGGCATGCGCGCCGGGCTGACATTCGGCCTGCAATGATGTGCCGGTGGAACACATTGCCATGAAGCACAAGGAGCACGACGTGAACACCGCATCATTCCATCATCCTGGCCGGGGCGAGCGCGTGTCGGTTCACCGGTGCAGCCCTGTCCCGACCGCGGCATTGTGGCATGCCGGCGTGAGGGAAACGTCCGCCCGTGGTTGCAGGAATGACGGCTGCCGTCCGTATCTTTGCAGGGCTGGGAAGCCTGCAACAGCATGCGGATTCACATGTCACACGACCCCGACTCGACGCTCCTGGAAGACCGGCTGTTTCTCTCCTACCGGGAGACGGGTGACGAACGCGCCTTCACCCGGCTCACACTTCTTGTGGAACCCTGGATCCTGCGCATCATCATGAGGTATGTCAAGGACACGGCACCCTCGCACGATGTGCTGCAGAACGCCTGGCTGAACGTGCTGCGGGCGAAGCATCGTTTTGATCCGTCACATGGGAGCTTCCGTGCGTGGTTCTACCGCGTCGCCGTGAATGCGGCCATGCAGGCGCTCAAGACGGACGGACGCACGCAGCCTCTGCCTCGCGATGAGGACGGCGTGCTGATCGAACCCCCGTCACCGGAGGTGGCGGAGATCCTGACGCACATCCCGGAGGGCCTGCAACGCCTGCGCCCCGGATACCGCGAGGTGATCGACCTGCATTACTACGGCGGCTTTGAGGTGCGCGAGGTGGCGTCCATCATGCGCATCCCCGAGGGCACGGTCAAGACCTGGCTCCGGCGCGGGCGCGGGGATCTTGGGAAATTCCTGTCCGTGTTGGGGCCGATTGTCGCATTTCTCAACGCGGTGCACACCGCAGGCCAGTGGCCATGACACGGAGGCAGCCATGAAGCACCGTCTCTCCGACCAGGATGTGGACCAACTGCTGCGCATGCATGCGCAGTCCCTCGGCGAGCCCCGGCTCACCGACGAGCAGCGCACGGACATGATCGCCGCGCTGCTGAAGGCGGATCAGGAGGCGCTGCCGTCCGCCACGCCTGCCGATCCCGTGCCACCGGCTGCGGACACATGGCTGGACGTGCTTCGCGCGCGCATCCGTCGCCGCCCGCTGGCCGCGGCGCTCGCACTGACCGCCGTGGTGGTGCTTGTCGGCGTGGGCATCACCCGCCTGAGCAACCAGCCGCAGAGTGGGACGGAGACCGCCACGCAGGCTCCGCCCGTGCCCGCATCCGCACCGCCGACAGGGGAGGCCGCACCGGCGCCATCGGTTGAGCCCGGGCAGCCGGCGCAGGCGGCTGTGGAGCACCGCCCCGTGACCATCGCCGCCATCCAGGCCGTGTTCATGCTCCGTGATGAGGGCGCCACCGCCACCGCCGACTCCGTCGCACGCAGCACCGTGTTCAACGCCCTCCGGCAGCGCCTGCGTCCGCTCGGCATCGCCTGCACTGCACGCGGCGACGAGCTGTCAACCTCACTCGATGTGCTGCCGGCCGGAGGCGGGGCGCCGCGGCGTCTGCATTTCCGCTACGACCGCGAGGCGGGCGAGGTGCTGGCGGATCCGGCGGGATTCACCATTGCCACCGCAGCCATTGCCGACGAGGCCCTCACCGCCGCCGTGCACCGCGCCGCGGAGGACAGTTACAACGCACTCAACAGGCACTGACGGGGAGCAGCAGAGGCCGGCCCCTCCCCCGCTCCTCCCCCATCCATCGCACCCACGCCGGGGCGGCACGCGTTGCGCCCCGGCACGGGCATTCGCCTTGCCCGTCCCCACGCCATTCGGTATGTTTCCGACTGGCTTTTTCATCAATGGTGGAGACCCATGCGCATCCCGATCCGATTCCTGCTGATCCCCGTCATCCTTCTTCTCATCGCACCGCTGCGTGCACAGGACACGAAGGAGAACGCCGAGTTCAAGCTGGCCGTCAACCTCTACAACGATGGCCTGTACCAGGCGGCTGAGGACCAGTTCACCGTGTTCATCTCGAAGTTCCCCACCACGGCTTCGGGCATCGAGGCGCGTTTCTACCTTGGGCTCATCCAGATGAAGACGAAGAAGTACCGGGAGGCGCGGGCCACCTTCCAGGATTTCGCGATCCGGTATCCGGACAACCTGAAGGCGCCGGATGCGTGGTGGCAGGCCGCCCAGTGTCATCTGGCCGAGCGGAATTACGCCGAGGCGGCGTCGCTCTTTGCGCGGCTCAAGACCTTCCATCCAAAGTCGCGCCAGGCTCCCGCGGCGCTGATGCAGGCGGCGACGTACTTCCTGAAGGTGGACGATCTGGAGAACGCGCATGTGGTGCTGAACTCGCTGCTGTCGGAATATCCGGAGTCGGAGCAGATCCTCGATGCAGAGTTTCTGCTCGGGCGCCTGCTGACGGAGTCGGGTGAGTATGACCGCGCGCTGCGCGGGCTGCGTCGCGTTGCGGAGAATGGCACGCGTCCCGATCTGCGCGCGCAGGCGATCACCGCTGTCGGTGTGATCCACAGCCGGCTCGGGGCGCGCGACGAGGCGGAGGCGCGTTTCCGTGAAGTGATGTCGCTCTTTCCACGCACCGCCGCGGCCGCCGAGGCGGGCGTCCGTCTCGCCGATCTCCAGCGGCAGTTCCGCCGCTTCGCCGATGCCGCCGCCGCCTACCTCGCCGTGGCACGCGACAGCACCGCGCCGGCAGCCTTCCGGCAGGAGGCCTTTGCCGGCGCCGCCGCCTGCGCAGGCGCCGAGGGTGACATGCGGAAGTCGGCGGGCCTCTATGCCGAGCTCTTCGCCCAGTACCGCACCGACAGCGTCGATCCCGACCTCGTGTACGCCGCCGCCGACGCCTTCCAGAAGGCCGGCGAGTTCAGCGCCGCGGGGATGCAGCTCGAGCGGCTGCTGGCCGACACGGTGGTGGTGAACGACCGCAGGCGCACGCTGGCCGCCCTGGCGCGCAACGCCGTCATGGCGCGGAATTTCAACGCCGCGGTGCAGCAGTACCAGCGCTATGCGCACGACTTTCCCGACGACGAGGGCGCAGCGCAGGCACTGCTGGAGGTGGCCTCGATCACGGAGCGGGAGTTCCGGAACATGACGCGTGCCATCGAGCTCTACACCGCCGTGGTGGAGCGCGACGCCGCGATGCTTGTGGCCGATGCCGCGCGGCTGGGTGTGGCGCGCTGCCTGGAGCAGGCCGGCCGCAACCGCGAGGCGCTCGACATGTACCGGCATTTCCTGGCGCAGTACCCCGCGTCGCGCCATGCCGCCGCGGCCCGCAAGGCGGAGCGCGATCTCGCCCGCTTCCAGCGCGGCTCGGCCGACGATGCCCTTGGGACGATCGCCGCGACGCTGGCGCAGGTGAGCGACAGCCCGGGTTCGGCCCGGCTCGACGTGCTCCTCGGTCGCCTCAACCTGGAGGCATTGAAGGACTTTTCCGAAGCCGACCGGTGCTTCGCTGCGGCGGAGCGCAAGGGCGTGACCGGCGCCGATGCCGAGATGGCGGCATATGGACGGGCGCTCGCCGCCCTGCGCCTTGCCCAGAAGTCCGGCACGAACCGCGACGCGGCAGCGACGGCCATGCAGGACCACCTCCTGAAGTGGCCCGACGGATCGATGCGCGCCGATGCAGCCTGGGAGCTCTGGCTGTTCCGCTCCGAGGATGCCGCCCCCGCCGCCGTGGTGCAGGCGGCACGCGACTACCTCGCACTCAAGCTCGACGCCCATGCTGTCGACGTACGCTGCGCCCTGGCCGACGCGCTCCGGCTGAGCGGCCGCGCCACGGAGGCCGAGCAGGAATTCACCGCGCTCATCACGGGGTCCGATCCCCCACCGGATGCCGCCCTTTTCGGACGCGGGCTGGCACGGCAGGCACGGCAGGACTACACCGGCGCGATCGACGATCTGCGTGCCTGCGACAGGGCGGCACCAGGGGGACGGCACAACGCCGGGGCCCTGCTGACGCTGGGCGACATCCATGCACGCATCGGGCAGTATCGCGAGGCCGCACGCGTGTACGAGGACCTGGCATCGCGGCACCCCTATGCAGTGGAGGCCGATTCCGCCCGCGTGCGCATGATCACCGCGCTCATCCAGGGCGGCGATCTCGACGGGGCGGAGCAGCGCGCGGAGGAACTCGTGCGCCGCTCATCGGGCAATCCCTTCTCGCCTGTGGAGCTGCGCTCCGAGTACCTCTACCGATACGCCATGGTGCTGGCGCACCGCGGTGATGCGGCGCGCACCAAGCAGACGCTCCAGCGCTACATCGCGCAGTTCCCCGACGGCGCACATGTGGGTGACGCCTTCTTCGCACTCGGCCAGATCTTCCGCGACGAGGGCAAGACGCAGCTCGCCACCTCGTATCTCCAGCAGGCGGGCGCCGTGCCAGGCAACACGCGCGCCGGCAGGGAGGCCGCGGATCTGCTCATGGAGAACGGGCTTCATGCCGATGCCGTGCGGGAGTATGAAAAGCTCGCCACCGCCGGCACGGCCCGCGCGGAACGCATCTACGCCCTGTCCCGCATCATCGTCGCGCTCTATCGCGACAACCGGCCCGCCGAGGCCGCTCCACGTATCGAGGCCTTCCGTCGCGAGTTTCCGGACGCAACACCTGCCTTCGAGGAGTTCGACCTCGAACGCGGACGCAACCTCCTCCGGCAGAAGAAATACAACGAGGCCGAGGATGTGTTCGACGAGCTCACTGATTCCGACACGAAGGACATCGAGGCCATGGGCATCCTCTGGCTCGGCCGTCTGTCAGAGGAGAAGAACGATCCGAAGAAGGCCGAAGCGAAATTCCAGGAGGTGCTGACGGACTTCCCGACCACGCAGGCTGCCACCGAGGCCGCGCTCTCGATGGGACGCATGGCGCTGCGTGCCGAGAAATACGAGGCAGCCGCGGGCTACTTCAAGCCGCTTCTCGACCGGAACACTCTTACCCCCGGCACGACGAAGGAGGTGCTCAACGGCCTCATCACCATCTACGACGAGCTGAAGATGTATGATGCCGCCATCGAGATGACCCGCCGCTTCGTGACACAGTTCCCGGGCGACCCCACCGTGTTCCGCAAGCGCGTCAACATGGGCGTGTTCTATTACCAGCTCCGGTACTTTGATCAGGCGGTGACGCATCTGCAGGGCCTGCTCTCCGAAGCCTCGCAGGACGACCAGGCCGAGATCCGCTACTACATCGGCGAGAGCCACTACTACAAGGGCGACTTCACCCAGGCCGCCCTCGAGTTCCTCAAGGTGCCCTACCTGGTGGTGAAGAAGACCGAGATCGACTGGCGCGCTCTGGCCTATTACATGACCGGCCAGTCGTATGAAAAGCTCTCCCGCTACGACTCCGCGCTCGAGATGTACCGGAAGATCCTGGAGCTGAAGGACGCCGACCCCCGCGACCGCGCCCAGGCGGAGAAGGAGATCAACCGGCTCAGGGAGTTGATCAAGTAGGAGAGTGATGAGCGGGCACCTCTGAACAACTTTGACAACTTGACAACATGCTACCCTGATCCCCTCCCCTTCGATCATATCGACCATCAGTGGCAAGGCGATGCTGGCTCCCATGCTGGCGGCGACGGACATTCCGTTCCGGCAGGTGTGCAAGTCCATGGGCGCGGTGCTCACGTTCACCGAGATGGTGAGCACGCAGGGCGTGGTGCGGCATGTGTCGGACTCGTTCCGCAATGCCGTTTTTGATCCCGATGAGCGTCCGGTGGCGATCCAGCTTCTGGCCTGGAAGGTGGACACCGTGGCAGCCGCCATCGCGGAGCTCCTGCCCTTCAAGCCGGCCCTGTTCGACATCAACTCCGGCTGCCCGTCGGATGCCATCTGCGACATGGGCGGCGGGGCGGCCCTGCTCGACAACCTCCACCGGCTGACAGCCATCGTCTCGGAGGCCGCGAAGGCATCCTCCATCCCCGTGTCCGTCAAGATCCGGGCCGGTGGCAGCTCACGGCGGCACACGGTCACCGAGCTTGCACGGGCGCTGGAGGACAGCGGCGCGGCGCTGATCACGGTGCACGGCCGCAGCAGGGGCACGCCCTACGAGGAGCCCGCCAACTGGGAGCTCATCACGCAGGTGAAGGAGGCCGTGTCCGTGCCGGTGGTGGGCAACGGTGACGTCTTCAGCTCGCGTGATGCGTTCGACATGATGTATGCCACAGGCTGCGATGCAGTGATGGTGGCCCGCGGGAGCCTCGGCTCGCCGTGGATCTTCCGCGACATCGCGGCGCGGCGGAGCTGCAGCGCCTTCGATCATGCGCCCGAGGGGACGGAGCTGCACCTGCTGGTCCGCGACCACCTGCGCGCCATCGCCCGCATGCTCGGCTCCCTCATCGGCGTCCCACGCATGCGCAAGCACGCCCTCTGGTACGCACGCTTTTTCCCCGGCTGGGAGAACCTGCGCACAGCCATCTTCGCCAGCAACGACCCCGAGTCCATCCTTGGTGCCGTCGATACCTTCTTCGGCGCGCATCCACGCCGTCTCCATGAGGACAGCCGCGAGCTCTTCCTCGTGGAACAGCGCTTCCGCAAGCGTGTCCTCTTCTGGCTGCAGCAGGACTTCGACGAGGTGCTCGGATGAGGAACGCGTGGGCCTCCTGCGGCATGCGGGATCCGGGAACCTGGTATCGCCCTCACCGGTAGAAGAGCATGACGTTCCATCCGTCACACCCTTCTTCCACAACTCTGGAACCGTACGATGAACAAGCGCATTCTGCTTTCCGCCCTGACCCTGCTAATGGCCGTGATGACCGGCTGCTCCTCTGATGAAGTGGATCCCATGGTGCGCGTGGTCAATCAGCGTGCGACGAAGGCGAACGTCCAGTTGCAGACGTCGGGAGGAAACACGATCAACATCAACGACATTGATGGAGGAAGCACGTCGCCCCAGCAGACGCTTGGCGCTGGGACGGTGACGGCGACGGCCGTGATCAAGAGTGAAAGCGTTTCGCCAACGGTCACATTCCGTGCCGAGAAGGATCACACGTACACGATCCACATCCGCACGGGCACCACGCCTGTCCTCCAGGTCGAGGATTCGAAATGATGCGGTCGAAAAGCTGCGGTGACGAGGGGATCGGGCGGAACCCGGTGGCATCGTTTCGTTGTTGAACCTGCATCACCCGCACCATCACCGGAGACCCCATGAACAAACCGCTTCGAAATGTCGTCATGTCCCGCCTCGCGCTCGTCCTTGTGGTCGCCTACGCGAGCATCATCGTCGCCTGCGGCGTCAACATCTTCAGCGATGCCGACGATGTGGCGCTGGGGAAGCAGCTCGACGCCGAGATCCGCTCCGACCCGCGGGAGTACCCCATCCTGACCGGCAAGCCCGAAGTGAAGGCCTACGTCCGTGAGGTGATCAACCGGGTGCTTGCCTCGCCCGAGGTGAAGAAGCGTGGCGTCTACGCCTACGAGCTGGAGATCATCAACGACGACAAGACGGTGAACGCGTTCTGCACGCCGGGTGGGTACATCTACGTCTACACGGGTCTGCTCAAGTTTCTCGACAACGAGGCGGCACTTGCCGGTGTGCTGGGGCATGAGATCGCCCACGCCGAGCTGCGGCACGCAACGAAACGCATCACCGCCGCCTATGGCGTGCAGATCGCGCTCGGCATCGCGCTCGGGCAGAACCCCGGCATGGTCGAGACGATCGCGGCCAACCTCTTCACGAACCTCGGCTTCCTCGCCAACAGTCGCGACGACGAGATGGAATCCGACAACGCGAGCATCCGCTATCTCGCAGGCACCACGTATTACCCGGGTGCCATCAGGTACTTCTTCGAGAAGATCCAGACGAGCGGCAAGACGGCAAACTCCAGCGATTTCGAGAAGCTCTTCCTCACCCATCCGCCATCGGACGAGCGGCAGAAGAACGTGGAGAACAAGATGCGGGAGGGGAACATCCCGCCGCCGACGGAGGCGACCATCTTCGCCTCGCGCTATCAGGCATTCAGGAAAAAATTGTAACATTGTGCGATGATCGTCGTGTAATCCTCCTGTCGGCGCCCGGCGACGCAGTCCATCAGCATCCGCGTCGCCCATCGCATGCCAGACGGCATGGCGCGCAGCGGCAGGCGGCCGCACCATCATCCCGCCACCGGCATCCCGCTCCGCACCTCGCTCCGGGATGGCGGCAGCAGGTGCATCTCCGGCGTTCCATTCACAACACGATACCATTCCATGCTCCACGCCTCCCATCTTCGGAAGGAATTCGCCAATGTCCTCGCGGTGGACGACATCTCGTTCACCGTGCATCCGGGACAGGTGTTCGGCCTCATCGGCCCCAACGGCGCGGGAAAATCCACCACCATCAAGATGGTGATGGACATCCTCCAGCCCGACCGTGGTGAAATCCTCATTGACAAGCACCCCTTCAACGCGACCACGCGCAACATCGTCGGCTATCTGCCGGAGGAGCGCGGGCTCTACCGCAAATCGAAGCTCATCAACGTGATCCGCTATTTCGGCGGGCTCAAGGGGCTCGACGCCCGGCAGGCCACCGCCGCGGCGATGCCCTGGCTCGAGCGTTTCTCGCTCAAGGATCATGTGAAGCGCAACGTGGAGGAGCTCTCCAAGGGCAACCAGCAGAAGGTGCAGTTCATCATCTCCGTTCTTCACAATCCGCGCCTCCTCGTGCTCGACGAGCTCTTCTCCGGTCTCGATCCCATCAACCAGGCGCTCATGAAGGATGCGCTCCTCGAGTTCAAGAAGGCCAGCAAGGCCATCATCTTTTCCACGCACATGATGGACCTCGCCGAGCGGATGTGTGACGACATCACGCTCATCAACAAGGGGCGCATCGTGCTCGAGGGCCCGCCGATGGACATCAAGAAGCGTTTCGGCCGCAACTCTGTGCGCGTCGAGTTCCAGGGCGATGGATCCTTCATTCCCACACTGCCCGATGTGCAGAAGGCCGACGTGTTCCAGAACTACGCGGAGATCGAACTGCGGGAGAACGCTCCGACAAACGACCTCGTCTCGCATCTTCTGCCAAAGCTTGAAGTCTCGTCGTTCGCCCGCATCGAACCGTCGCTGCAATCCATCTTCATCGACACGGTGGGGATGCCGGCGGAAGCGGAGGAGGAGGCTCCCACGAAGATCGCACCGAAGAAGGCGATCCAGGACAAGCGTGTGAAGCGGGAGTTCACGATGATGATCATCAATGTGCTTCTCGTGGCCATCCTCGTTCCGGTCCTGCTGCGCGACATGAACAACCCCTTGCCGATCGTTCCCATTCTGATTCTGGCTCCCATCATCAGTGTGGCGAAATTCATCAGGATCAAGAGGAAGGTGGAAAAGGAACTCCTCGCCGCAGAGAAGGAGGTGCAGTCATGACACGCAAGACCTTCACCGTTGCCTGGTGGGAATTTGTGGAACGCGTCAAGACCAAGGCGTTCATCATCAGTCTCTTCCTCACACCGGGCATCATGGCCCTGTTCATCGTGGTGCCCGCGCTGCTCAAGGACACGATGGCCAAGGAGGAATCCTCACCCATCGCCGTGTACGACGGCACCGGGATGCTGCTCGACAGCCTCACCGCCATGCTGGACCGGACCTACATGCTGCCGAGCGGGACACCCGCCTGCCGCTTCATCCCGATCACCGGGCCGGGTGACGATGCCATTCGCCAGAGCATGAACGACCTCATCCTGCGCGACTCTGTGGAGGGTGCGCTCTTCATCCCCTCCACCGTGCTCGACGATCGGAAGGTGGAGTATCGTTCAAAGAACGTGTCCGACATCGAGAAGACGGAGCGCTTCGAGAAGGGCATCTCCGACATCATCAACGAGCGCAAGCTCACACAAGCCGGCCTGGATGCGAACAAGGTGCGCGAGCTCACGCGGCGGGCCGAGCTGAAGACGGTGCGGGTGACGCAGGAGGGCGAGAAGGAGTCCGGCTTCCTCGAATCCTTCGGCCTGTCCTACGTGTTCATCATCCTGCTGATGGTGATGATCCTCTCGACCGGGCAGATCCTCGTGCGCAGTCTGGTGGAGGAGAAGAGCAACCGCATCGTGGAGATCCTGGTCTCGTCGTGCTCGCCGATGGATCTCATGGTCGGCAAGATCCTGGGGCTGAGCATGCTGGGGCTTGTGCAGGTGGCGCTCTGGTCGGTGACCGGCATCGTGGTGGTGCTGTCCACCGGCATCACGGGGCTCCCGCTGGAGCATCTCTGGCTCATGGTGGTCTACATGATTCTCGGTTTCCTGCTGTATGCGGCGGTGTTTGTGATGTTCGGCTGCCTCGTGTCCACCGAGCAGGAGGCACAGCAGGTGACGGGCTACCTGAGCATCCTCATCACGCTGCCGTTTGTGGTGGTGATGATCGCGGCACAGAATCCGAACAGCCCCATCCTGGTGGGGGTGTCGATGATCCCCTTCCTCGCGCCATCGATGATGTTGTTCCGCATCCCCATCATCCTGCCGCCCATGTGGGAGATCGCCGTCAATCTCACGCTTCTTGTCGGCACCACCTTCCTCATCGCCTGGGTGGCGTCACGCATCTTCCGCATGGGCATCCTCCTCACGGGCAAGCGCCCGAGTCTGGATGAAATCGTGCGGTGGATACGCTCGAAGTAGGCCATCGTCATTGTGCCTGCCGGGTGGACGGCGGCACATCTGTCTCCCACACGGCCTGTGGTGGAGAACGTTTCGCCACGACGCGTGTCTACCATCCAGTGACGTGCGCACACCCGCCCTGCGGGGCGGCAACGGCACAGTGCTTCTCACCAATGCTGTGAGGCCTTCATGGATCGACGAGCGTTTCTGAAAACCATCGGCGCGTTTGGTGCGGCCAGCGTGCTTCATTCATCGCTGGCACGGGCACGGGAGGTGACACTCGGGGAGCAGTACTTCAGCCTGCACCCCTTCATCGAGGCGCATCCGGAGGCGGTGTTCATCATGCACACCTCCATCGGCTCCAAGCTGGATGCCGATGCGAAACGTCAGGCCGGGAGCGATTTCGCTGCATCCGTCTTCACGCTGAGCACCACGACCGGCATTCCGTTCTCGCATCTGATGGCCGTCAAACCCAACCTCACCTGCACCTCGGGGCTGGCGGACACTGTGGAGAACATGGGCATCCGCACCGACACGGCCTTCATGGAGGGGCTGATCGAGGGGGTCATCCGCACGGGGTTTCCTGCCGGCAACATCTCCATGCGCGAGGGCAACTGGATGGGCGACGGGTACTGCCCCGACGACAGGCTCATCGGGGGCATGATGCAGGTGGCTGAGCGCACGGGAACGCATCTGCTCGACTTCCCGGGCGGCCGCACCATCGATCAACTGCAGTTCGCCTCGCTGGTGGAGGGGCAGGAGGTGGTGTGGAAGGATGTGCCCGATGGCACCGTGCTGCGGCGCGTGGGGTACCTGTGGCCGTTCAACCTCCAGGACTCCTGGATCCTGAACGTGGCGAAGTTCAAGACGCACAGCATGGGCATGACCCTGTGCACGAAGAATCTCCAGGGGTCGGTGGTGAGTCCGCTCGTCCGCTTCTGTGAGACGGTGGACAGCATCCTCCAGCGCACCGGGCCCGAGCGCGTGAATTTCCAGCCCGACGTGGAGGCGCGGATCGATGCGCGGTTTGCCTCCCACACCGCCATCCCGCGCTGGCAGCGGCCGGGGCGCGGATCCACGGGTGGGTACGGCATGGAGACCTGGGCGCAGCGGACCTGCGATTCGCACTCCGTGATGAACCCGGGCCTCCACGTGATCGAGGGGCTCTACGGGCGCAACGGCAACGGCTTCCAGTATGGCCCGGGCCCGGGCGGATTGGCGGAAGACTTCCTCTCGAACATCATCGTCTTCGGAAAGAACTCCTTCCTTGTTGATGTGATCGGAAGCTGGCTGGCCGGGCACGAGCCCGGGAACTTCGGGCTCTTCCACATCGCGAAGGAGCGCGGGCTGATGGCCACCTTCGACCCGCACGCCATCCCCGTCTACGCGTGGCGGGATGGCGCGGGCGAGCTCACACCACTCTCGTCCCTCACCCGCACTCCGCTGCTGTGCCCCTACCTGCGCCGCGATTACGGCGGCATGAACGAGGCGGAGTATCACCTGGTGGACGAACCCTACGAGTACAACACGGATGCGGACACACCACCCGCGGTGGACACCTGCATCCTTGGGCAGAACCATGCCAATCCCTTCCGGGGGAGCACCATCATCGACTATTCGCTGCCCCGCGGAGGTCACGTCACCATCGAGGTGTTCGATGCGGTCGGCCGCAAGGTGGATGTGCTGGTGGATGACTGGCGCGGCCCGGGCTCGCACATGGTGCAGTGGGAGGCATCGCAGCGGCCTTCAGGGATGTATGTGTACCGGATGCGTTCGAACGGACATACAAGGACCAGGAACATGGTCGTCAGGTAGAATGCGTCACGGGGGGCAGTCCAACGAACAGCAGATTTTCCGGCCAACAGGTCAGGCTTTCTGCATGACGAAGGACATCTTCGCATATCCCGTTCACCGGGTCATGCCAAAGTGAAGCCCTTGCACCTTCCCGTTTGAGGATGCATCCGAGGTTGCGAAGATACATGGGAAGTACTTCTCACAATCCACCGGGTACGTCACTCCGCGATCCTCCTGCCAAACCATACGTGGAGCGTCGGCAGAAGCACCAGCGTGAGAAAGGTGGAGGTGAAGAGTCCGCCGATCACGACCGTGGCGAGTGGCCGCTGGATTTCCGAACCGGGTCCGTTTGCGAAGAACATCGGGATGAGGCTGAAGATGGAGATCGTCGCCGTCATGAGCACGGGGCGGAGGCGGTCGATGGTGCCCTGTCGCACGGCCTCGAGCATGGGCAGACCGCTGCGCAGAAGCTCGTTGATGTGGGAGACGAGCACGACACCATTGAGGACGGCCACGCCGAACAGCACGATGAAGCCGATGGAGGCGGGCACGGAGAGGTACTGGCCGGTGATCGCCAGCGCCACCACACCACCGATGAGGGCGAAGGGCAGGTTGGTGATGACGAGCGCGGCGAGGCGCATCGATCGGAAGGTGAGAAAGAGCAGGCCGAGGATGAGCAGGATGGACACGGGCAGGATCACCGCAAGGCGGGTCATGGCGCGCTCCTGGTTCTCGAACTGACCGCCCCACACGATGAAGGTGCCCGGAGGGAGCTGCACCGCGTCCCGGATGCGGCGCTTCGCCTCCGCCACGAAGCCACCGATGTCACGACCATCCACGTTGAGCTCGATGCCGATGCGCCGCTGTCCGTCCTCACGCGACACCTGCACGGGGCCGTCCACCACCGCGATGTCACAGAGCTGGTTGAGGGGGATGTTGGCCCCACCCGGCGTCGGGACGAGGATGTTGCCGATGGTCTCGACGGAGTTGCGCGCCGACTCGGGGAAGCGGATGCGCACATCGAAGCTCCTGTTCGCCTCGTAGAGCTGTGTGGCGGCCTTGCCGCCGACAGCGATCTCAATGATGCGCATGACATCGCCCACGGTGAGGCCGTGGCGGGCGATGCGGTCGCGTTGCACGGTGAGGGACAGGTAGGGCTGTCCGGCCACGCGTTCCACCACCACGTCGGTGGCGCCCGTGATGCCGGAGACGACGCGGGCGATCTCCGCGGATTTGCGACGGAGCAGATCGAGGTCGTCGCCGAAGAGCTTGATGATGAGCTGCGCCTTGGTGCCGGCGATGAGTTCGTCGATGCGGCACTGGATGGGCTGGCTGAAGCTCACCACAATGCCGGGGATGGAGGCGAGGCTGTCACGCATCGCATTGATGATGGCCTCCTTGTCCGTGGAGGTGACCCATTTCTCCCGCGGTTCGAACACGCCCGTGAATCCGGTCTTGTCCACACCGCGCGCCTCGAGGGCGATGCCGGTCTGCCCGGTGCGGGACACGACGAGGCGGAGCTCGGGAAAGGCCCTGACCTTCCGCTCGATGAGGGCCGTGGTGGCGAGTGCGCGATCCAGTGAGGTGCCGGGCAGCATCTGGACATCCATGTCGAAGGCGCCCTCGTCCATCACCGGGATGAACTCCGTGCCGAGCTGTGTGGCGAGAAGGAGCGCGCCGGCGAACACCGCCACGGCGATGCCCGTCACCGTCTTCCGATGCGTGAGCGACCAGTCGAGCTGTGGCGCGACGATGCGTGCGGCGAGCCGGAGGATGGGGCTGGGCTTCTCGACGCCCGGACGCAGCACGAGCGAGGTAAGGGCGGGGATGATGAAAATGGACAGGAGGAGGGACGACAGGAGTGCCACCGCCACCGTGAGGGCGAGCGGGGCGAACATCCGCCCTTCGAGACCCTGCAGGGTGATGATGGGGATGAAGGTGACGGCGATGATGAGCTCACCGAAGATGCTCGGCTTGCGCACCTCCATCACGGCGGTGAGCACGGTGCGGAGGCGGTGACGCGCCTCCCCCGCATCGACGAGATGGCGCTGGACGTTCTCCACCTGGATGATGGTGGCATCGATGATCATGCCGATGGAGATGGCGAGGCCGCCGAGTGACATGAGGTTGGCATCGAGTCCCACGATGCGCATGACGATGGCGGTGAGAAGCAGTGAGAGTGGCAGGGCGAGCAGCACCACGAGTGCGCTGCGCAGGCTCCGCAGCATGACGAGGAGGATGAGCAGCACAAGGATGGCGCCCTCGAGCAGGGCCCGGTTCACGGTGCCGGTGCTGGCCTCCACGATGTCGGTGCGGTCGTAGTAGGGCGCGATCGTCACCCCGTCCGGCAGGAGGCTGCCGGAGTTGATC
This sequence comes from uncultured Chromatiales bacterium, assembly GCA_964449305.1. GTDB lineage: Bacteria > Bacteroidota > Ignavibacteria > SZUA-365 > CAYQST01 > CAYUYM01. Next base: position 31,101 of record CAYUYM010000014.1, read on the forward strand.
TCCTGCACCTTCTCATGGATGCGTCGCACCACCTCGCGGGCGTTGGCGCCTCGCAGCATCATCACGATACCCCCCACCGCCTCGCGCGTGCCATCGATGAGCGCCGCACCCTGCCGCACCGCCTCCCCGATGCGGACGTCCGCCACGTCGCGCACCATCACGGGCACGCCGTCGTGGCTTTGCAGCACGATGCTGCCGATGTCGTCGGCCGTGCGCAGCAGGCCGATCCCTCGGACGATGAACTGCTCGTCGTGCCGGTCCAGAATGTTGCCACCCACGTTCTCGTTGCCGGCCTCGATGGCGCGGTACACGTCGTCGACGGTCAGGCCGTACTTCAGGAGCTTGTCCGGAGCCACCTCAACGTGGTACTCCTTCAGATAGCCGCCGAAGGAGTTGATCTCGTTGACACCGGGAACGGACTTGAGCGCAGGCGCGATGACCCATTCCTGCAGGGTGCGGAGCTCGGCGAGGCGTTGGATGCGTGCCGCCGAATCATCGGGCAGGGTGCCCTCGAGCGTGTACTGGTAGATCTCGCCCATGGCTGTCGCCACCGGGCCCATTCCGATGTCGACCCCCTTGGGCACGTTCTTCGTCGCCTCCTCGAGGCGCTGGAACACGAGCTGCCGCGCGAAGTGGAGATCCACATCATCCTCGAAGACGAGAGTCACAACGGCGAGACCGAACTTTGTGGTGGAGCGCAGCTCTGCCAGCCCGGGCAGCCCGCGCATGGCGTTCTCGATCGGATACGTGACGAAGCGTTCAATCTCCAGCGGGGACAGCCCCGGCGCGTTGCCCACGATCTCCACCTGGATGTTCGTCACATCCGGGAAGGCATCGATGGGCAGTGTGCTCCAGGAGTACAGGCCGGCAGTGATGATGAGCAGCGCGGCGACGATCACCATCCCGCGGTTGTGGAGGGTGAGGGAGACGAGGCGTTCAATCATGATCGTGCTCCTCGACGATGGTGCCCTTGAGGAACTCGGATTTCACGGTGAAGGCGCCATCGGTCACGATGCGCTCGCCCTCCTGCACACCCCCGCGGATCTCGATCCAGTCGCCCGCCTCCTGGCCCGTCTCGACGTGGCGCTTCTCGAAGGTGGTGTCGGATGTGGCGACAAACACGAAGCGCTCGTCGCCGTCACGCTGAACCGCGGCCACGGGCGCGGCGAGCACACTCACCCGCCCCTGCGTCGCGAGCGCGACGGTGACGAACATGCCCGGTTTCAGCTTCTGCCCGTCGTTCACGGCCTCAACGCGCGCCTGGATGGTGCGCGTCTTCTCGTCCACCACATCGAAGATGCGGGTGAGCCGTCCGGAGAAGCGCTCGCCCGGCCAGGCGGCGACGTCGAAGGTGGCGGTGCCGCCGATTGCCGGCAGGGCGACGTCCTTTTCGTTGATGTCGACACCGACCCAGACGCGCGAGAGGTCGGCGATGTGGAAGAGAAGCGTGCCGATCTCCACGGCATGGCCGAGGATCTCCGACGTCTCGGTGACGGTGCCGCTGATGGTGGAGCGGACCTTGAGGAGCGTGCTGGGGGACAGGGTGCGGGCGAGCTCCGCGATGTCCTCGTCGGAGGCACCGAGGACAGCAAGACGGCGGCGCACGGATTCGAGCAGCAGACGTGAGTCCCGTCGCTCGGTGGAATCGCTGTGCGATGCGGCGAGCGCAAAGCGGCGCTGGGCCTGGATGAACTCGGCCTGCGTGGTGAGGTACTCCTGGCTGTAGATGGTGGCGAGCACCTGCCCGGCCTTCACGCGGTCACCGAGGAGGGCGAGCACCTGCTCCACGCGGCCGGCCACCCGCGAGGTGAGATGGGCCACGCGCTGCTGGTCGTATTCGATGCGGCCGGGCACGGTGAGAGCCGTGGCGATGGGGCGGCGACCGACAGTGGCGGTGATGATGGCGGATTCCCGCTGTGCCTGCATGCTGATGACGATGGAGCGGGAGGTTTCCTCATGGTCGTGTCCCGCATCGGCCGCGTGGTCGTGGTCGGACTTCCCGCAGCCGGCGGTGAGCAGGATGATGGGAAGGGTGAGGAGAAGAAGACGTGCGTATGTCATGGTGCTGCCTGTTCGCTGTCGGGGTGAAGGTGTTCCTCGCCGGCCGTCCGGAGGTTGGCGACCGCGATGGCGTGATTGTGGAGGGCGCGGAAATACTCGGCCCGTGATTCGGTGTAGGTGCGGTAGATCTCGATGAGGTTGAGCGCGTCGATCTGGTTGTTCCGGTAGAGCGTGAGGCCGGCCCGAAGCTCGTCGTCGAGGTCCGTGAGAAGCGAGGCCTGGAAGGTGCGGACCTGCTCCTCGGCGGCCTTCATCTGATCCCAGGCATCGGCGATCTGCAGGGCGACGCTGCGCTGAAGCGTGGCGAACTGGTGTTCCGCCTGTGCGAGTTCCTGCGTCGCGGCGTCCACCTCGCCCTGCGGTCCCTGCCGCGACAGCAGGGGCAGCGTGACGCCGAGGCTCAGCGAGAAGGTGTGGGCCGACGTGCCGGTGAACCCGTTCGCATCGTAGGGCGCCTGCCCCAGCAGATGCTGCCAGCCGAGGCCGACGGAGAAGTCCGGCTGGAAGGCGGAGCGCGCGATGGCAAG
>CAYUYM010000015.1:0-32955 GCA_964449305.1 uncultured Chromatiales bacterium
GGATGAGGCCCACCTTGAGGCCGTCGGCGCGGGCCATGTCCATCACCTTGCGCGAAATGCGAGCGGAGAGGCCGTAGGCCACGAGCACCATGTCGGCATCCTCGATGTTCATGGTCTGGACGCGGATCTCGTTCCGGACGATCTCCGCGTATTTTGCCTGAAGGCGGAGGTTGACCTGCTCCATCTCCTCGGGCTGGATGAACAGCGAGGTGATGATGTTGCGTTCGCGCGAGGCCGGCTTGCCGATGGTGGCCCATTCAGGAATCTGATGCTGGCTGCGGTCGACCTGCGGGCGCAGCTCCACCTTTTCCATCATCTGCCCGAGCGCGCCGTCGGCCAGGATCATCACGGGATTGCGGTACTTCTCGGCCAGCTCCCATCCATCGAGAACAAAATCGGCCATCTCCTGCACCGTGGCAGGGGCGAGAACGATGAGGCGGTAGTCGCCATGCCCGCCACCCTTGGTGGCCTGGAAGTAATCCCCCTGGGAGGGCTGGATCGTTCCCAGACCAGGGCCGCCACGGTTGACGTTCACGAGAAGGCACGGCAGCTCGGCGCCGGCGATGTAGGAGATGCCCTCCTGCATCAGGCTGATGCCCGGGCTCGACGAGGTGGTCATGACACGCCTGCCTGCGCCGGCTGCGCCGTAGAGCATGTTGATGGACGCGACCTCGGACTCGGCCTGAAGCACCACGGTGCCCGTGCGCCTGTAGCCCTCGCGTGTCAGGTACTCAAGAATTTCGGACTGGGGCGTGATGGGATAGCCGAAATATCCGTCCATGCCGGCTCGGATGGCGGCCTCCGCCAATGCCTCATTTCCTTTCATCAAGGCTAATTCACCCATAAATTCCAGACTCCTTGAAAACGGATACAGTGTGACACTGTATGTTGGTTATCGTAATTGTGAAGAAACGTCGTGCAGAAAGGCGGGGATCAGTTCGCTGCCTCTTCGGAGCCGACCTTGATCGTGATGTCACCGGTCACGTTGCGAAGCTCGGCAACGGGCACCTTCGTGTTCTTCTTCTTGTCCTCACGGAACACGGTGATGATTGCCTCGGGACACACGAGGGCGCAGTTGGTGCACCCGGTGCAGATGTCCTCGATCAACACGGCATAATGGTAGCCCTGCTTGTTGATCTCCGGCGAAAGTTGCAAAGCATTTTGGGGGCACGCGACAACGCAGAGCTCACAGCCCTTGCATTTCTCGATTTGGATTTCAATGTCCCCATGGATAGAAGCCATGTGCTATCTCCAGATGAGTGTATGGTGGTATGGATGTATGAAACGGATGGGGTATCGGCGGGTGGTTGCTGTGTCATCCAGCACTGCAACTTACTGAAGGGGGTGGTGATTCACAAGCCGGAAGGCCTGTCCGACCGCCTCATGCCCCTCTCCCGACACCGCATCACGCGTCACCCAGCCTCAATGCTCCGACAAGCTCCTGAATGTCGTCGATCCCCTGTTCGATGCACCACTGCTCCATGCCCTCGGCCACCTTCACCGCTGCATCGGGATCACGGAAACTCGCCGTCCCCACCTGCACGGCCGAGGCGCCGACAAGGAGGAACTCGACCGCATCCTCCCATGTGGTGATGCCTCCGATCCCGATGATGGGAATGTCCACCGCCCGGCGCACTTCGAGCACCTTGGCGAGCGCCACCGGCTTGACGGCGGGTCCCGACAGGCCCCCGGTCACCGTCGACAGTCTGGGTCGGCGCGTCCGGATGTCCACCGCCATGCCCACCAGCGTGTTGATGAGGGACACCGCATCGGCCCCCTCCTCCCGGCACACCAGGGCGAAATCCGACACGCGCGTCACGTTCGGCGTCAGCTTCACAATCATCGTGCGTGCGGTGCGGGACCGCACCTCCCGCACAATCGCGGCGGTCATGTCGCAGCGCGTTCCGAAGTTCAATCCGCCCTCCTTCACATTCGGGCAGGAAACGTTGATCTCATAGGCATCAATGCCCTCCTCGTCCTCCAGGGCGGCCACCACCTCGGCGTATTCCTCCACCGTGCTCGCGGCCACATTCACAATGATCGCGGTCCCGAGCGCGCGGATGGCCGGAAGCTTCACCGCGCGGAACTCATCGAGCCCCACGTTGGCCAGACCGATGGAGTTGAGCATGCCCGCAGGGGTCTCCGCGATGCGCACGGGGGCGTTGCCCACGCGCGGCAGGCGGCTGACGGACTTCGTCACGATGCCACCGATGCGGGCGACATCAGTGAAGCGCATCGTTTCATTCCCATAGCCGAAGGTGCCCGATGCGGTGAGCACGCGGTTCTTCAGGCGAAGCGTACCGAGTTCGAATGCGGTGTTCATCGCACATGCTCCCTGAAGGTGATGGATCGGGCGTCGAAGCATGGACCGTCCGTGCAGACGAGCGCGTATTTCCGGGGGTGGTCGTGATGTTCCACGGGGCAACCCTGGCAGATGCCGATGCCACAGGCCATCTCCGATTCCAGTGACAGCTCGCACGGGAGATTGCGCTCCAGGGCGAAGCGCTGCACCGCCGCGAGCATGGGTGTGGGACCGCAGGCGTAGAGCATCATTGGGCCGGCGGGCGCCGATGGCAGCCATGCCCCGAGGCAGTCCACCACGGTGCCGTGCCACCCGGCACTGCCGTCGTCGGTGGCGGTGTGCGGGTTCGGCAGACCGGCGGTGCACAGCCGCTCCGCCGAACGTGCGCCGATGAAGGACTCGATGCGGCAGCCGCTCCCCGCGAGGCTGCGGACGAGGAACGGGAACGGCGCCACGCCGATGCCGCCTGCCAGCAGCACCACGGTGCATGCAGCCGGAGGCGGCGAAAAGGTGTTGCCGAGGGGACCGATCACGTCGATCTCGCGTCCCGGGGCAAGGGCCGCCAGGTTGTGCGTGCCCTTCCCCACCAGGCTGAAGAGGATGCCGACCTCGTCGCCCTCGACGTCGGAGACGCTGTAGGGCCTGCGGAGCAGGGGTTCGAGGGAATCGGAGGTGAGGATGTTCACAAACTGGCCGGGCTTCGCCTGCCGCGCGATGTCGGCGGCGGTGAAGCGCAGGGCCCAGGTTTCATGTGCAACAGAATGGAGTGCGGTGATGGGAAACCGGGTCTGACGTGCCATCAGGGGGTTCTGCCTTGTGGTGGGGGTTGTTCTGTGGGGGGCTCCACCACCGGCTCCTTGCCGGGTGGGAGCGTTGCCGGCGGTGCGCCATCAGGTGTGCGCAGCTCGCCGGGATTGGTGCCACGCACATCCCCGGGGTTCGTGCCGCGGACCTTGCCGGGTTTCTGCTCCGGCGCTGTCGGCTCGTCGCCGGGGAGCCCGAGCGGGAAGTCCCTGTCGTTCGAGGGATCATACTTCGGCTTCGTCCCGGTGCTGTCCTGTGTGGGCACGTCCTCATCCTGGAAGCGCTTTGGCCGGACACGCGGGGTGTCGTCCTTCTTCGTGTCCTTCGGAGTGGGCGCTGGCGTGGCGATGGCCGTCGAATCGACGCGCGGCCGGGTCTTGCCGGAGATCGCGTCGAGCACCTCCTGCGGACGCTTGGCGAAGGGCGATTTCGGGTTGTCCGCCACGATGCCGCGGTAGTAGGCCAGAGCCTTGGAGCTGTCCCTGATCGAGAGCTCGTAGGTCATGCCAATGGCGAGGCGGGCGCGCATGGCCTGCTCGGTGTTGGGGTACTGGGAGATGATGCGCTCCAGACCGGTGATGCCGGCGGTGTAGTCCCCGCGTTCGAGCAGCGCAGCCGCCTGGTTGTACATGCGCCTCAGGAAGGCCACGGTGTCGGGGGGATCCAAGCCGCGGGCCACCATGATGGACCATGCGTAGCGCGTCTGCGGGTGGCTGGCAATGAGGAGATCCTCGTATTGCAGCGAAAGCTTCTCATCGCCCTGGCGACGTGCGATCTCGGCAAGCGTGAAATAGGCCTTGGCGATGGAGGAATCGGGCAGGCGCCCCTGTAGAGCGAAGCTGTAGTAATACGCGGCGGAATCGAGGTTGCCGATTTTGTCCATCATCATCCAGCCCATCTCCATGCGCATGGCCGAGATCGCGGCAAGCACCGAATCCGGAGGCACCCTGGCGATGTCGAGCCGTCGATAGGCGGGCTGGCTGCTGGCGCTCGTCACCTGCGGCCCCTTCCCCGCCCCGGCCTGCGTGGTGACGACGGCGTAGGGGTTGATGCGGCCCGTGTTGCGACCATGGGGACGCCGGCGTGCGAAGCGCTCCTGGGCCTTCTGCTCCTCGGTGAGCGTCACCTCTGTCCCATGTTCCTCCCGGTACAGCGAATCGGCGATGACCTGCAGCGAATCGCGCCGCGCGAGCGAATCGGGATGAAGGACGAAGTAGAGCAGGGTGTCGGCGTCGTACATCGCATTGCGGAACTTGCGATACTCGCCGAAGATGTCCGCGCGGAGAGCGGATTCCTGCCCCGCGGTTGTCCCCTGCGAGGCCTGGCGTGCGCGCGTGTACTTTTCGAAGGCCTTGTCGTAGTTCTTCAGCTTCAGTTCGTAGAGCTGCCCCATCGCATATCCCGCCTCGCCGGATTCGGGTGTCTGCTTGAACGTGGTGTCGACAAACGTGTACTGATCCACCGCTGCGATATACTCCTCGACGGCGACAAAGTAATGCCCGATCTCGAGCTGGATCTTGCCATCGTATGGAATGTAGGAGGGGTTGCCGATCATGTCGAGCAGGGTGTTGGCGCATTCTTCAAACTGGCCAGTCTCACGGCAGAGACGAGAATAGTTGAGTTCGGCGATGAACGCCTGGTCCTTGCCCGGTCCAAGGCGGATGATGTCGCGATAGGCCTTGGCGGCCTCCTCCTTGTTGCCCAGCTTCTCCTGTTCACGCGCGAGGGCGATCTGGATGCGCAGGCGCTGTTCGGTGCTGCCCGCGATCTCCGCTCCCCGCTTGAAATTCTTCACCGCGTCGTTCTCCATCTCGCGGTCCAGGTACATTTCGCCCATGGCATAATAGGCCTCAGCCACCACCTCGGCGTTGTTCTCCTTGACGCCCATGTCGATGGCTCTGTTGAGCGCCGTCTCCGCAAGATCGTACTGCTGCTCCATCGAGCGCGTCTTGCCCAGCCAGAGCACCGCCTCCGAGGTGAGCGATCCGTCGGGGAACTGGTTGATCAGCTCGTTGAACTTGCGCTCGGCCTTCACATAATCCTTGCGGTAGAAGTAGGCCTTGCCGATCAGCAGCAGGGCGTTGTCAATCCACTTGGATTTCGGGTAGGACACAAGGATGCGGGAGCACTTTTCGATCACCTTGTCGAGCTTCTGCATGGCGGGGCCCGGCACGGCGTATTCGCGCCGCATCAGTCGCACATTTTCGGCCGACTTCGAATCGTCGGCTCCGCTTCCGCTTCCGCCTCCCCCCTTCCCCCTGGTCCCAGAGGTGACTCCGGCGTCCCTGGGATGTTCGAAGGACCGTTCCTGAGCGGCGATCTCCTCCTGAGCCTCGGAGAACAGCGTGGATGCGTTGTAGTAGCTGTTGAAGTACCCCGTCACATTCTGGTATCGCGTGTCGATGAAGTTCCAGACGGCACAGCCACCCAGAAGCATGGGCAGGATGAGGAGCAGGCCGAGGCTGGAAATCGTGGTGACGTGATGACGAAGGTCAGGCAAATCGGATTCCTGAGAGGTGATTCAGGCTTCAAATGTCACCTTCATCCGGCAAAAAAACAAGGCATCAATCCATCCTGTATGGGGCATGGATCGACGCACGTTGTGGGTCGGGATGAAAAGGAGTGGTGTCCCTATTCTTCTGCCGCTGCCGCACCGGGCAGAACGACGGAGAATTCGGCCCCGTCGAGATGCTGAAACACGGCATCATCGGCAGAGTCGGCAACCTTGGATCGGGTTTTGAGAAGAGAAAGAAGGAGATGGAGGAGTGTTTTCATGTGCTGCCCTTGTTCCCTCCCTTCATTGCAAGATTCGGGCCAACATGCACTTCAGCGGGGTGGGAAGCGAAACAACAGCGCATTCCACGTTTCAATTCGGACACTGCTCACATGCTTCCCAAGGCGTCAAAATACTGACGCGATACACTTCGCCATGCAACATGTTCGTCATCAAAGCGAAACGTGCTTCACGCCTCAGGGGAGGCATCCTTCAGCTCCAGGAGCACTCCCTTCCATGCATGCTCATGCAGGGCCGCGGCAAGGGCGGCGTGCCGCGCCAGGCGGATGCGCACGCCGTAGCGCATGACGTCGAGGTAGTCCCGCATCGTGATCTCCGCACCGTGCGACTCGAGGATGTGATGGATCTCGCGCGAAAGGTCGTAGGGAAAGGTCAGGAGGCAGTCGACATGGCGGTGGCGGACATCAATGCCGCCTGAGGCGATGGCGGCATCCGCGGCCTCGGTGTAGGCGCGCGCGAGGCCGCCTGTCCCAAGCTTTGTCCCGCCAAAGTAGCGGATCACGATGATGCCTGTGTTTGTGAGGCCGTGATGGTCGATGGTGCCAAGGATGCGGCGCCCGGCCGTGCCCGCAGGTTCGCCATCGTCGCTGGCGCGGAAGCTTCGGCCGTCGAAGCCGCAGCGCCATGCGGAGCAATGGTGGGTGGCGTTGTAGTGTTCACGCCGCGTGGCGGCAAGGATGGCATCGAACACTTCCGCCGAGGTCACGGGAAAGGCGCGGGCGATGAAGCGCGACCCGAGAATGCGGATCTCGCTCTCCGCTTCCCCGGACATGGTGCGGTACTCGTCCTCCACCGCGCCAGGCGGCTGATTTGTCGTCATCGATTTTCTCCGTAAACTGGTGCCGATGCGCACGCATCTCCCACGAACATACGCATTCGAGAAACGGACTCCATACAATGAACATCGGCATCACCTGTTATCCCACCTACGGCGGCAGCGGCGTGGTGGCCACCGAGCTGGGGCTGGCCCTGGCCGAGCGCGGCCACACGGTGCACTTCATCTCCTATGCCACGCCCTTCCGCCTGAGTCACTTCCACGACCGTGTCTTCTTCCACGCCGTGGAGCAGTCCACCTATCCCCTCTTCGAGTTCAACCTCTACACGCTGGCGCTGACATCGAAGCTCGTGGAGGTCGCATCCTTCCAGAAACTCGACCTGCTGCACATGCATTACGCCATCCCGCATGCGGTGTCGGCCTACCTGGCACGCGAGATCATGGGGCGGGAACACATCAGGATCGTCACCACACTCCATGGCACCGACAGCACGCTGGTGGGACTCGAACCCTCGTTCCTCCCGCTGATGAAGTTCACCACGCAGCATTCCGACGGCGTCACCGCCGTGTCGCGCTATCTGCGGGACACCACGCTGCGGAACTACCACATCGACAAGCACATCGAGGTGATCCCGAACTTCGTGGACACGACGCTCTTCGCCCCCACCGTGGCCTGCGCCTTCCGCCGACGCATCGCCCCGAACGACGAGAAGATCCTTGTGCACGTCTCCAATTTCCGACCGGTGAAGCGCGTCCCCGACGTGATCCGCGTGTTCGACGAGGTGCGCCGCTCGGTGCCCGCCAAGCTCCTGCTCGTGGGCGACGGCCCGGATCGCTCCGAATGCGAGAAGCTGGCACGCGAGCTGAACGCGGAGGCCGACGTGATCTTCCTGGGCAAGCAGGATGCCCTCACGGAGATCCTCGCCGCCTCGGATCTGTTCATCATCCCCAGTCAGTCCGAGAGCTTCGGCCTCTCCGCCCTCGAGGCCATGAGCTGTGGTCTGCCCGTGATATCAAGCAGCATCGGGGGCCTGCCGGAGGTCAACGTCCATGCGCAGACGGGCTACATCGCGGAGATCGGCGACATCCAGCGCATGGCGCGGTATGCCATCGAGCTGCTGTCGAACCGGCAGAAATACGAGGCCTTCTCCCAGGCGGCGCGTGACCGGGCGGTGACCCATTTTGAAAAGGCCGTGGTCGTGCCCATGTATGAAGCGTTCTACGAGAGCGTGCTGAACTCCACGCCCTGAGATCAGTTGTTCATGGCCCCCTCATCAATCCAGACGCCGATGGTCTCGAGCTCCGCCGTGGAGAGTGTGTCGCCGACCGGCATGGCGAGCCCGAACGGCGGCCGCAAATCCTTCACCTTGCGGTAGAGAAGACTCTCCTGCCGGTTCTTGTACAGCACGTAGAACCAGGTCTTGGAATTCGGTGAGCGCTTGCTCATGAGGTTGAGCCACACGCTGTCGGACTTCAGGTTCAGGATGCCGCCCGCACCGGCGGGCTGATGGCACTCGATGCACTTTGCGTTGAAGATGGCACGCACATCCCGCTGAAAGGAGACGGTGGGTGTGGGGGTGGTGGGCGTCTCCTCTTCGGAGCAGGCGGTGACGCCGAGTGCCAGGAGGAGAAGCGAAAGGGAGAGGATGCGTTTCATGATGGTCCTGATGGGTCTGGGAAATGGGCGTGTGGCCACACTGCGGGGGCGCGCTAATCGTCCTCCACCACGAAGCGCTCGGCGAGCTCGTCGGGCATCTCCGCGATGAAGCGGGAGGGATCGGCCAGCGTCGTGCCGCTGAAGCGTTCGAACATGCGGATGGGGTGACAGAGGATGAGGCCGCGTTTTGCGCGTGTGCAGGCCACGTAGAAGAGCCGCCGTTCCTCCTCCATGTTCTCGAAGCTGCCTGCGGCGGAGGCCATGGGGAAGCGGCCCTCCACAAGGTGGATGACGAAGACCGTGTGCCATTCGAGCCCCTTGGCCGAATGGATGGTGGAGAGCGTGAGCAGCTCGCGCTCGCCGGACTCGGGCCCCAGGTCCGCCACGGAGTCGGTGGGTGGTTCCAGGGCCATGTCGGCGAGGAAGGACGCGATGGACGTGTAGCGCTCCGCAATGTTCTGGAACATCTCGAGGTCCTTCATGCGCTTCTGGTGGTCGTCGTAGCGCTCGCGGAGCAGCGGCTGGTAGTGGTCCATGAGCTCGGCCACGCGTTCCCCCACCGTCGCCCCGGGGCGTGCGATGGAGCGCAGGCAGCGGAGAAGCCCCGTCACATCGCCGCGGACGAGGCGTCGGAGCGCCTCCTCCGATCCGTGTGTCAGGGGCGTCAGCCCGCCCTGGATCGCATCGGTGACGCGCTCGGCGCCGGCGGGGCCGATGCCGGGCAGGAGCAGCAGGATGCGCGTCCACGAGATGATGTCGCGCGGGTTGTCGATGACGCGGAGGTGGGCGATGACGTCCTTGATGTGGGCGGTGTCCATGAGCTTGAGGCCGCCGAACTTGGCGAAGGGGATGCCCGCGCGCGTGAGCTCGATCTCAAGATCGAAGCTGTGGAAGCCCGCGCGGAAGAGCACGGCCATGTCGCCCAGTCCCACACCCTCCTCGCGGAGTTCCAGGATGCGCTGGACGATGAAGAGGGACTGGTCCTGCTCCGACACGGCGGAGACGATGGCCGGCGGCTCACCGGTGATGCGTGAGGTGAAGAGCGTTTTCGAGTACTTCTCCGCGGCGCGGGCGATGACCTCGTTGGTGAAGTCGAGGATGGGCTGTGTGCTGCGGTAGTTCTCCTCCAGCGTGATGACGCGACAGCCGGGGAAGAGGCGGGGGAAGTCCATGATGTTGCGGAAGTTCGCCCCGCGGAAGGAGTAGATGCTCTGTGAATCGTCGCCCACCACCATCACATTGCGGCGCTCCCCGGCAAGCAGGTGCACGATGCGGGCCTGGAGGGCGTTCGTGTCCTGGTATTCATCCACCATGAGGTGGGCGATGTCGCGGCAGATGCGCTCGCGCACATCGTCGTGCTGTTCGAGAAGCGTGACGAGGTTGACGAGCATGTCGTCGTAGTCCATGAGATTGTGCTGGCGCTTGTAGGCCACGTAGGCGCGGGCGATGGCCTCGATCTGCCCGGTGAGCTCGATGAATTGCGGGTGGTCGCGGGAGATGACATCGGCGAGCGGGGTGAGCGTGTTGATGGATGCGGAGATCATCTTCCAGATGGTCTGCTTGAGGGGGAAGCGCGCCTTGCTGGTCGCAAAGCCGGACTTGGTGCGGAGGATGTTGACCACGTCCTCCGAATCGCCCTGGTCCAGGATGCTGAAGTTCGCCTCATAGCCGATGTGGCTGGCGTGGCGGCGCAGGAGCATGTTTGCATGGGAGTGGAAGGTGCCGCCGGACACCTGTTCGGTGCGGGCATCAAGCAGCAGGGCGGCGCGGCGGAGCATCTCGCGGGCGGCCTTGCGCGTGAAGGTGAGGAGCACGATGGAGCGCGGCGGTGCGCCGAGTTCGATGAGCCGGGCGACGCGGTAGGTGAGCGTGCGCGTCTTGCCCGTGCCCGCCCCCGCGATCACGAGCGCAGGTCCGTCGCGATGGCAGACGGCCTCATATTGGGCATCGTTCAGCTCATGGCGATAGCGGATCTGCAGGCGCCCTTCGGCGATATCCACCAGCGACAGCTCGGTCCGTTTCAGCGTGATCTTCTTCATGACGGGAATATACGGGTTTCCACGCTGTCTGACGTGGCAGGTGGTCACGCGTGTGGGAGGCGGGTGGTGTGGACACCCGCCCTGGCACTGCCACCACGAATGCCTTCGGGAATTCCCCCAATTCGTGATACTTTGCCGTGGCTCTGAAACCGGGCACGAACACAACGTTGAAGAGTTCACACGTTGCCCGGTTCAAGAGATGTCATCAGGTTCATGACACAAGGAAGGGCTCCTGGTGGTGCAGTGTTGACAACGCCGCCCTTCGCGGAATGCCCCTGCCCTTTGTCCGCTGCATCGGTCCCCCCCCGTCGTCATTCGTCATTCGTCATTCGGAATCCCCCCCATGATCTCCATCACCGGTCTCCAGAAACGCTTCGGCGACAATCACGTCCTGCGCGGCGTGAACCTTGAAATCCAGACGGGCGAGACGCTCGCCATCATCGGCCAGAGCGGCTGTGGCAAGAGTGTGCTGCTCAAGCACATTGTCGGGCTTCTGGAACCCGACGCCGGCTCCGTGGCCGTGGACGGACGCGTCATCCACGAGCTGGAGGAGGACGAGCTCTACGCACTCCGAAAGCGGTTCGGTTTCCTGTTCCAGGGTGCGGCGCTGTTCGACTCCATGACCGTGCTGGAAAACGTCGGCCTCGGTCTGTCGGAGAACACGGACATGAGCGACATGGACATCGAGCGGATCGTGGCCGAAAAGCTCGAGATGGTCGGCCTCCCCGGCATCGAGCGGCTGAAACCCTCGGAGCTGTCGGGTGGCATGAAGAAGCGCGTCGGCCTTGCCCGCGCCCTTGCCACGAACCCTGATTACCTGCTGTACGATGAACCCACCACCGGTCTCGATCCGGTGATGTCGAACCAGATCGACGAGCTCATCGCCGATCTGACGAGCCACCTGAATGTGACCTCCATCGTCGTCACGCACGACATGTTCAGCGTCTACACCATCGCCCACAAGGTGGCGCTCATGCACGAGGGCGTCATGTATTTCCAGGGCGACCCCGACGAGCTGCGTTCATCGCAGGATCCCACCATCCGCGATTTCATCGAGCGGTTCGCATGAAACCTGAGTCTGCGGTGGATTGAGGACGGTGCCCGGGAGGGGTGAGGAACAGCCGCTGTGTCATGAATTGCTGCATGTGCCCGGTACATTTCAATGGCACGCACTGATGGTCGTGTCGGCGGACTCTGACTTTCGTTGCCATCTTCATTCATCCCCTGGTGGATGGGAACGCACGCCGACCATGCGGATGATGATGTCCAAGGAGGCGAACCATGATTGTTGGCATTTCGATCCGGAACTTCAAAGGAATCCGGGAGCTGAACCGACCACCCTTGGAGAGGTTCCACGTGCTCGTCGGACCGAACGGTGCTGGGAAATCCACGAATGGCACAGATTTTTGGTCCCCGTGAAAAGGGTTCATATCGGATTCCTTCAAGCTCGGGCTGGACAAATTGACACTCGCTCTCACACCTCCGGATGAGGAGCGATATCCGACCGCCAATGCTGTGCGACGGTTTTTGATGAAGGCGATTCGCCATTTCCGACGTGACAGCCCGGCGATGCGCCTGCCGTGCCCTGCAACACGTTCATCGGACCTGGCCCTCGACGGAACGAACCTCCCCCCGTGTGGTGGGCCGGATGCTTGGCGCCAATGGCACGCAAGGGCCGGCATTCCCGGCCTGAAACGCTGTCCTTCATTCTGTGCCATCATCGACATCCTGCAACAGTGGTTCCCGGCAGCTCATGGATGACGATGGAAACCAGTGAATGCTGGCTGCTGTTCAGGGACGACAATCAACATGAAGGCACGAAGTGCGTCACTTCGTGCCTTCATGTTGGAAGCGCCACCCGACGCTCAGGACCGACTGTCAACTACACCACAAGCGCCTTCATGAACTCGTTGGCGGTCATGGTTTCACATGCAAAGATGGCGTCGCGCATGGCGCGCTGACGCGTCGCGTCGATGAGTGCGGACGACAGCCCATCGAACTTGTTGTCGAGATCCTCCAAGGTCATCGGCTCGCGGGGGTCGCCCTTCGGGTACTCGAGGTACTCGCTGAACTCGCGGCCGTCCTTCGTGCGCACCACCACCTTCGATGGCTGCTTCGCGGGGAACATGGCCTCGAACTCCATCGATGCCTCGCCCTTGATCCGGTCGATCACCTCCCAGATCCGCGGATCCCTGAGCTTCTCCTCGCTGAAGGACTGCGTCGTGATCCTGTGATCCACGAGCGCCGCGGCGATGCAGTACGGCAGGCTGTGATCCGCCGTCTCACGCGATTCGGGACGGTACTTGTGAGGGTCGAAGAGGATGTCGCATGCACGGGCGATGGTGGTGATGGTGACGGACTCGATCTCGTTGTAGGGGATCGCGTTTTCCGTCACGGCCTTCAGCGTGCAGGAGATGTGCGTGTGCGTGAGCGCCTCCGTGGGGAAGGCCTTCATGCCGCATTCCAGGATCTTCCACGATTTCCCGAGGCTGCCGACCAGCGCGTCGAGATCCCAGCCCCAGTCGCCCAGGGCGTCACGGCCGTGCATCGGCACGGGATGCACCTCCTGCGCCTTGACGTCCCAGCCGAAGAAGCAGTCCATGAAGCCCTCCTTGCCCTCGAACACGGCTTCAGTGCCGCTGTAGCCGCGCTGCGCCATCAGTGCGGCGAACACGCCCGCCTGCGTGGCCATCGGATCCACCGTGTTCTTCATCATCGTGAGCCTGCCCGCGGTGGGACAGCCGATGGTGTGGTTGTGCGAGCCGTTGATGCCGATGGCGTTCACCATCTGATCCACGGTGAGGCCGAGCACACGACCGGCAACGATGGGCGAGACGAACTGCGTGAGCGTGGCATGGTGCCATTTGCGCTCGCGGACGCCGGGCTTGGCGAATTCGCAGAGCCGCTGCTCGAACTCATAGGCCAGGACAATGGCGACAATGACCTCCTTCATCGACGCACCGGTCATCTCCCCCACCGACAGGGCCGCGGGGATGAGGTCCGACGGGTGCGAGGGGTCGTCCTTCCAGTAGATGTCGTTGAAATCGAGGGCGCGGATCATGAGGGAGTTGACCAGGGTGGCGTTCACGGCCGGCATCCTGTCGCCGAAGCCGATGAGTGTGGCCTCGGGCTTGCCGCCCATGTCCACATAGATGTCGCGAAGGATGTTCACATCGCGTGTATGGAAGCCACCGAGGGCACAGCCGACGGAATCGTAGAGGAACCGCTTCACTTCGTTGACCACGGAGGCGGGCAGGTCCTCATACTTCAGAGAAACGGCGAATTCGGCGATCTGACGGGCGATTGATTTTTCCATGGAGTATCCAGATGGTGATGAAATGACGGATGGAAAGGGTGCAGCGATCAGAGGCGTTTCATGACCCACTGTTCGAGACCGCCGACAAGCACGAGTTCCTGTGCCGCCGGTCCCACGGGATCGATGTGATACGTGCGACCATCGGTTGTGATGGTGGCAGAGCGCATGTCGAGTGTTGCAGTGATGCCGGTGAGCACGCTCGGACGGTCGCTGCCGAAACGCGCCTTGAGGTCACGCACGAGCTCCGGCGCCTCGATCACGAGGAAACCGTTGTTGATGGCATTGCGCTTGTACGTCTCGCTGAACGAACCCGCGATGACAAGGCGGATGCCGCGGTACATGAGCGCGGTGGCGGCCTGCTCACGCGAGCTGCCAGTGCCGAAGTTGAAACCACCCACGAGAAAGTCGCCTTCGGTGACCATGGCGGCGAAGGTCGGGTCGTAGTTCTCCATCACCACCTCAGCCTGCTGCTGCGGGGTGAAGTCGTCGTTGTAGGTGTATCTGCCGGGATAGATGCCATCGGTGTTGAGGTTGTCCTGATGGCAGAAGATGATGCCGCCCTGGAGCACCCCGGGGAAGCCGTCGATCACGGTGACTGCGGCCTGGCCCGCGGGCTTGGGACGCGCCTCGATGCCTCCGACGAGCTCACGCGCTTCACCGGTGAACGGGGTGTCGATCTTGCCGGCGATGGCGGAGGCGGCCACGACCGCGGGGGAGGCGAGATACGCCTGCGCGGTCTGCGCGCCCATGCGCCCCTTGAAGTTGCGGTTCGTGGCGGAGATCCCCACCTCGCCCTCCTCCAGCAGACCCGTGCCGAGGCCGATGCACGGCCCGCAGCTCGGCGGCAGCGGGATGGCGCCCGCGTCGAGCAGCGCCTGCCAGTCGCCGCGCCTCTCGGCCTCCGCCTGCACCTCGCTTGATGCCGCGGCGATGTAGAACTTCACGTGGTCGGCCACGCGCCTGCCCCGCACCACGGCGGCCGCCTCGGCCAGATCGTCGACGCGACTGTTCACGCAGGAGAGCAGGTAGGCCTTGTCGATGCGCACATCCGACGAGCGGATCACCGACACCGGCGTCATGGTCTTCACGCTGTTGGGACCGGCCACGTGCGGCTGCACGGCGGAGAGATCGAGCGTGAGGTCCTTCGCATACCAGGCGTCCGCGTCCGGGCGGAGCATCTCGCGCTCCACCGCATCAATGCGGGCCGCGGTGATGCGCGGGTGGGCGCCGTTGCCGTCGGCATCGGAGGGCACACCCTGCAGGCCGCGTGCGGTGACGACGGCGAGCCGGCTGCGGTACCAGGCGATGGTCACCTCATCCACCGGGAAGAGCCCCGCCAGGGCGCCCCACTCGGTGGTCATGTTCGCGATCGCCAGGCGGTTGTCGATGGAGAGCGAGGCCAGGCCGGGGCCGGCGAACTCGATGGCATGGTTGAGCACCTCGTCGTGGTTGAAGAACCCGCAGAGGGCGATGATCACGTCCTTGCCGCTCACGCCCGGTTGCAGGGCGCCGGTGAGCGTCACGCGCGCCACGGGCGGCACCTGCCACCACGTCCGGCCCGTGGCCCAGATGGCAGCCGCGTCGGTGCGGACGATGGGCGTGCCGAGGCAGCCGAGGCCGCCGTACATGTTGCTGTGGCTGTCGGAGGCCACCATCATCTCGCCGGGAAAGGCATAGCCTTCCTCGCACATGATCTGGTGACCGATGCCGCGCCCGGCCGGGTAGAAATCGACGCCCATCGTGGCGGCAAACTCCCCGATCTTCCGGTACTTCGCGAGGTTCTTCTCGTCGTGGTTCTGGATGTCGTGATCGAGGGCAAAGACCGGCTGGCGCGGGTTGGCGATGGCCGTGGCGCCGATGCTGCGGAATTTCGGGATGACAGCGCCCGTGTTGTCATGCGTCATCACGTGGGCGGGTTGGATGTAGATGTAGTCGCCGGAGCGCACCACGTGCCCCTGCTCGAGGTTGGTGGCGAAACGCTGGGCGATTTTTTCAATGAGGTTCTGCATGGAAAAGTGTTGGTTGTCCGTGTGTCAGTGGTTGGTCGGGGGTGGCTGTGTCGTGGTGAGGCGGGCCGGCGGCCTATTTCACCAGCTCGAAATCGATGAAGTCGGCATGGTGGAAGATGATGCTCTCCGGTGTGCGCACCTCGCCCGCCCCCTCCTTGCTGTGCGTCGCGATGATGTGCATCACCTCCGATGGAAGCCCGTGCTTGAATGCCACGCCCACACCGCTGAAGGGATGACGGATGTGTCTGCCGAAAATGGACTTCACCGGCGTCCCGTTCACGATCTCGAATTCGAACAGCTTGCCCACGTCGGCCAGAAGCGCACCCGCCACCAGATGGTCACGGTTCACCGGGGTCTTCTTCTCCCCGTGGATCGCATTGAGCACATCGTCGCAGGCCAGACACATGCGGCACACGGCGCGCACATGGTCGATGAACATGATGCGCACATTGTCGGCGAGCAGGGTGAACGGGATGTTGCGCAGCAGCTCCTCGGTCCATCCACGGAACTCGATGGCCTCCTCCCAGCAGGCCGACACCTTCTCGCGAAGGTCGTGATCCGTGATCTCGTTGATTTCGGGAAGCAGTCGTTGGACGATGTCGTTCATGAGCGGTGAATCCTTGTGTTGTGAAGGAAAGGGGAATGGTCAGGCTGGAGGATCGGCGGGCATGATCTCCGTGATGTCGTCGTCGACCAGGGCGGGATCGGTGATGATGACGACGATGAAGCGCTGCGGACCGTGGATGCCCGTCACGAGCACCTTTTCGATGTCGGCCGTCTTGCTTGGTCCGCCGACGATGGTGATGGCCGAGGTCCGCCCCCCGCCGGCGTGGCACTGCAGCGTGGGGGTGAGCCGGGACAGATCCGGCAGGATGCGCGAGGCCGGGAGCACGACGACGTGGATATCGACCAGGAGGGACAGGGCGCGGCTCTCGTGCGGTGTGGAGGCGATGACCACGGCGCCGGAATCCGCGAGGCCGGCCAGTGCCGTCCCGACGCCGATCTGCGCCTCGGCCGTGCGGCGGCGGAGATAGGTGTCCGCATCGGTCGCCTCCTCGTCCACGGGCACGCGGATCAGCTCCACGCCGTCGAGCCGGTCGGTGAGTGCGGCGCCGGAGATGAGGCGCGCCATGACGGGATCGGACGAGAGCACCACCCGGTCCGGCCCGACGGTGGCCGTGAGCGAGGCGAGCCAGTCCACAAACTCCGTGCGAGTGGCACAGCGCACGGCCTCCCCTCCCGCCTCCGCCAGGGCGGCGGCAAAGCGGTCCACGGGATCACCATCCCTGACAGGAGCGAGCGTGGCGAAGATCTCCTTCAGCGGATCACCCGCGGGCTTGCGCACCATGGTGAGGCCGAGGGCATTCCTGAACCCGTCAAGCATGGCGTCACGCCTCATGGTCACGCTCCTTCCAGAGCTGTCGGAAGCCCGCCGGTGCAGGCGGCGGGAAATCCCGCGTCTCGCTCCAGCCGGGCACGGGCACGGCTCCGCGTTCGTTGGCGAGAAGCGGGGCAAAGGTGCGGGCGAGCGATGAAAGCATCACGTACAGACGGGGCGACTGCAGGACGCGTGCGGCGAGCCGCATGCCCAGGCGCTCGAGCGGCGCGGTCAATCCGGCCCGTTCGACGCGGGCGCGCTGCTGCAGAAGGAGATGATGAAGTTCGATGCGCACGGGACAGACCCCGGCGCAGCTCCCGCAGAGGGATGAGGCAAATGGCAGGGCCTTCGCGGCCTCCAACCCGGCAAACACCGGGGTGATGACGGCCCCGATGGGCCCCGAATACACCGAACCGTAGCCGTGCCCGCCGATGATGCGGTACACCGGGCAGACGTTCAGGCAGGCGCCGCAGCGGATGCACCGGAGCGCCGGGCGCAGGTCCCCGTCGGCGAGCATGGCCGTGCGGCCGTTGTCCACCAGAACGATGTGCAGCGCGTCGGGACCGTCCTTCTCCCCTGTCCGCCGCGGCCCGGTGATGATGGAGGTGTAGCAGCTGATGCGCTGCCCTGTGGCGCTGCGTGCGAGCATGCCGAGCATGTGCGTGAGGCTGCGCATGTCGGGAAGAACGCGCTCAATGCCCATCACGGCGATGTGCACGCGTGGCAGCGTGGTGCTGAGGCGGGCGTTGCCCTCGTTCTCCACGATGGCGATGGACCCCGTCTCCGCCACGCCGAAGTTGACACCGGAGATTCCGATGCCGGCGTCAAGGAATTTCCGCCGCAGCACACGACGCGCGATGGCCGTCAACTCACCGGGATCGTTCGTGATGGGCACGCCGAGCCTGTCTGCGAACAGGGCCCCCACCTCATCGCGCGAGAAATGCAGCGCCGGTGCGGTGATGTGCGACGGGAGCTGGCCCGCAAGCTGCACGATGTATTCGCCGAGATCCGTCTCCACCGCCTTGATGCCGACGCCGGCCAGGGCGGCTGTCAGGCCGATCTCCTCGGTGACCATGGACTTGGATTTCACCGCGAGCGTGCCATGGGGGCGGGCGATGCCCGTGACGATTGCGGCGGCCTCGGCGGCTGTGGAGGCCCAATGGACACGGGCGCCCGAGGCCTCGGCATTGCGTGCGAACTCGTCGAGGTAGGCTGGAAGGTGGTCGATCACGAGGCGGCGGATCTCCCCGGCCACCACGCGCCGCTGCTCCCAGTCCGGAAGCTCACCCACCACCAGCGCGCGCTTCTCCACCGAGGTGCGCGTGGCCCGCTCGATGTTGCGGCGCAGGCGGGCGTCGCCGATGCGTTCCCGCACCAGCTCATGGAAGTTCTCCGGAACAACGCGCACGCCCATCACCGCGCCTCCCGGGCAAGGATGTCGGCGATGTGCATGGCACGGACGGGCAGGCCACGGCGGTCGATCACTCCCTGGATGTTCATGAGACAGCTCGAGTCCACACCCGTCACCACGGCTGCCCCGGTGGCGAGGATGGACTCCACCTTGGACGCTGCCATGGCGGCCGAGATGCCCGCGTTCTTCACGGCGAAGGTGCCGCCGAAGCCGCAGCAGGTGTCCGCCTCAGGCATCTCCACGAGCTCCAGGCCGCGCACGGCGCCAAGCAGCGCGCGCGGCTGCGCCCGGATGCCGAGTTCGCGCAGGGCGTGACAGCTGTCATGCACGGTGACGCGCGCGGGGAGGGCGGCGCCGACATCGGTGACGCCGAGGACATCGACAAGGAAGGAGGTGAACTCATGGATGCGGGAGCGCAGGCGGTCGGCCTTTTCGCGGTAGGCATCGGGCAGCGCGAGCGTGGTGCCGTAGAACACCTTCACCATCGCGGTGCATGAACCGGACGGAGCCACCACACACTCGGAGTCCCCGAAGATGTCGAGGAAGCGGCAGGCCAGCGCCGCGGCCTCATCATGATACCCCGAGTTGAACATCGGCTGGCCGCAGCAGGTCTGCCGCGCATCGTAGGTGACGTGCAGGCCCAGGCGTTCCAGCACACGCACCATGTTCATCCCCACGCCGGGATGGAACTCGTCATTGATGCAGGGGATGAACAGGGATATCGTGGAGGGGTGTGGATTCACGGAAGCGGCTGGTTGATGCTTCAGCCGGGAAAGGCGCCCGGTGATCGGGTGCCCTCCCGGAGAGTCCACAAAGATACGGAAGAGGGATGAAAGGCCGAAAGCAACTGGTGCGTGCCGCGCTCACCCGTCGGCGCGCCCGCGGAGGGCTGCCGCGCCGTCGGAGATCATACCGCGAGGCCGTGCTCCACGAGCCAGCGTTCGGCATCGATGGCCGCCATGCATCCGGAGCCCGCGGCACTGATGGCCTGCCGGTAGGTGTGATCCTGCACATCGCCGCAGGCGAACACCCCGTCGACACTGGTGTAGGTGGATCTGCCGCGCGTGGCGATGTAGCCGTTCTCGTCCATCTCGATCAGGCCCTGAAAGAGTGTGGTGTTCGGCTGATGACCGATGCCGATGAAGAGACCGTCGACGCGGAAGTCCGAGAGCGCACCGGTGTTCACGTCGCGCAGCACGAGGTGGGTGAGGCGACGCACACCGTTCTCCTCCACGCCCACGATGTCGTGAACCACGGAATTCCATTGGAACGCGATCTTCGGATTCTTCATGGCGCGTTCACGCATGATCCTGCTGGCACGCAGCTCCCCTCGCCGGTGGATCATCGTCACCTTTGTCGCGAACTTCGTGAGGTAGGCGGCCTCCTCCACGGCCGTGTCACCGCCGCCCACCACGGCCACCTCCAGCCCGCGGAAGAAGAAGCCGTCGCAGGTGGCGCAGGCGGAGACGCCATAGCCCATGTACGGTTTCTCGTTCTCGAGGCCGAGCAGCTTTGCCGATGCGCCGGTGGCGATGATGACCGCGTCGGCGGTGAAGCTGTCGTTGTCGGTGGTGACGACGAAGGGGCGGACCGAGAAGTCCACCGAGGTCACCGACTCGAAGCGCGTCTCCGCGCCGAAACGCTGTGCCTGCGCACGCATGTCGTCCATGAGCTTCGGGCCCTGGATGCCCTCAGGAAAGCCGGGGAAGTTCTCGATCTCCGTGGTGATGGTGAGCTGGCCGCCGGGCTGGATGCCCTCAAACACGAGGGGGCGCAGATTGGCGCGCGCAGAATACACCGCCGCCGTGAGGCCCGCAGGTCCTGATCCGATGATGATGAGTTGACGATGGTCCATGGTGCTGTCCTTCTTGGTGAAAGTGTCCCGACATCAGGAATGAGATTCACGCTGGCGCAAAACGATTCGGGCATTGCGCCGCAGGCGTTCCGCCTTGAGGCGCAGGATGGGGCTGCCGGCGTGCAAGGTACGAAATTCCCCGTCGTCGATTGCAGCAAGTGCGTCGAGCCTCGGTGCCACGTTGTGCGGACGTGCGGTGAAGCAGTCCTCCCCTGTCGCCTGGGCAAAGCGGTTCCACGGACAGACATCCTGACAGATGTCGCAACCGTGAACCCAGCCCGCGAAGTCGAGTCCCCCGCGCGACGGATCCTCGTCCCGGGATTCGATGGTGAGCTGGGAGATGCAACGGCGTGCATCCACCACACCGGGGCGGACGATCGCGCGTGTGGGGCAGGCGTCGATGCAGGCCGAGCAGGTGCCGCAGAAGTTCCCGTGCGCGGCGTCGGGGTCGAGGGCGGCCGTGGTGATCACGGTCCCGAGGAACACCCAGGATCCGAGGTCACGTGTGATGAGGCAGGCATTCCTCCCCACCCACCCGAGGCCGGCGCGCTCGGCCCAGGCTTTCTCCATCACCGGGCCGGAGTCGACATGGAGGCGTGAGGCGGAGCCGGGGCAGAGCTCATCGAGGAGGGCGGCGAGCCGGGTGAGGCGATCGAGAAGCACCTCGTGGTAGTCGTCACCCCAGGCATAGCGCGAGATGCGGCCCGTGGCCGGATCGTCGGAGTGGCGGAGGGGGGTGTGGTAGTTCATGGCCACCATGATGACGGACTGTGCCCCGGGGAGGACGCGTGCGGGGTCGGCGCGCCGCCCCGGATCACGCGCCATCCATTGCATCCCCGCGTGATACCCGGCATCGAGCCAGGCACGCAGGCGGTCCTCCAGAATGCCGGTGTCACACACCCGCGCGATTCCTGCATGGGAAAAGCCCAGGTCACGGGCACCGGTCTTCACGCGCACAGCCGGTGGTCGAGGGTGCGTCACCAGTCCTCCTCCCGCGGAGGGGGCAGCTCCACATGCAGGCCACCGTCCTCGATCCACACGGGGTAGGTGCGGACGCGGCCCGAGGTGTCCACGTTTCTCCCGGTCCGCACATCGAAGCGCCAGCCGTGCATCGGACAGGTCACGACGTGCCCCTCGCACAGACCGCCGGCAAGGGCGGGGATGTGCTGATGCGGGCAGATGTCGCTGATGGCGTGATGCGCGCCGGCGATGTGGAAGACCGCGATGAGGTGGTCGCCGCATTCGAACACGCGGGCGCTGCCTTCGGGGATGGCGTCGGCATCACAGAGACGCATGGGGTAGCTCCGGTGGTGTCGTGGTGGAAGATGCAGGGTGGATTGGAGGCACGCCTGCCGGGGGAAAACAGGAATGGTTCAGAGCCAGGCCCTGAACCATTGAAACACGACGGCGAAACGGGGCGTGGGATCAGCGGCCGAGCTCGTCGAGCTGCTTGACGCGCGCTTCGAGCACATCGCGGGATTCCACATGCTTCGGGTCGGGGAGGCAGCAGTCGACCGGGCACACGGCGGCGCACTGCGGCTCATCGTGGAAACCGACGCACTCCGTACACTTGTCGGGCACGATGTAGAAGAAATCGCTCGAGAAAAAGCCCTCGGCACCCATCGGGGAGGTGTCCCCCTCGGCATAGGTCTTGCCGCCGAGTGTCCAGTTGGCGCCGCCCTCATAGATGGCAGTGTTGGGACATTCCGGTTCGCAGGCTCCGCAGTTGATGCAGTCCGTCGTGATGTAGATGGCCATGATACTGTTCCTTAAACTGGTGGTGGATCAGATGGTGCTATGGAAACAAGAGGTGGAACGGGGATGATGCCGGGCGATGAGAGGCCATGGATGATTGCCTCGTGAAGAAGGTCAATCTGCCGGGCCATCGCCGTCCTGGCCGCTTCGGTGTTGATACCACGCGTAATTTGGGGAAACTGGTTCAACTTTTCCAAACTCTTCGAGAACAAACTGAAGGCGCCGGTGAGGTTGGCATTCCCCAGGTGATACCACGCTGTGGTCATCTGGATGAGGCCCTGGATGAAGAGCTTCTCGGGGCCGCGTGTCTCATGCCACACGTCCTCCCACACTTCATGCGCATCGAAGTACTCCCCCCGATTGAACAGGGCGACACCCAACGCCAACAGCTCCTCTGGATTTTCCATGTCCGAATTTACACCGACGGGGATTGGGAAACAATGTGAATCACGTTCTCAAGTCATCACGTTGGACTGCATGGGGAGGGGCGAAGCGTGACAGGATGACCGGGTGAACGTGCCGTCTCAGAACAGAAGGGACGGACTCGTTCTGTCGCCGGAATGTCTTACATTGCGGCCTGAGCACCCACCATCGCAAGGACGCCGCGACCGATGATCACCCTCCCCTATTCCATCATACCGGGCATGTCGAAGCTGTTCATCGACTACTGCGCCGGGGAAGCCGACATCCGCCGGTACTTCATGGGGCATTTCACCGATGTGATGGCCTATGAGACGCACCTCCAGATTCTGGAGCAGCGGGAGCATCCCCGCGAGGAGCTGTGCTCCGCGCTGGCCCGTCAGCAGGAGGCGTTCGGATCGGGGGAGGCCGCGCTTGCCAATGTGGCCCGGCTCAACGAACCCACCACCTTCGCGGTGCTCACCGGTCAGCAGGCGGGGCTCTTCCTCGGACCAATGTACACGATCTACAAGGCGTTGACCACCGTGCACCTGGCCCGCTGGCTCGGCGAGGAGTTCCCCTCGTATCAGTTCGTCCCCGTGTTCTGGATCGAGGGCGAGGACCACGATCTCGACGAGGCCAACGCCGCCTGCGTCATCGACCGGGGCAACGATCCGGTGAAGCTCTCCTGGCCCGACAACCTGGAGCCAGGGGCAAAAAACATGCGCCCTGTCGGGGGGATCGCCTTCGACGATGGACTGACGACAACCCGCACGGAATTGCTTGAGCGCCTCGGCATCACGGAGTTCACCCCCGCCCTCGAGGCCATGCTCAATGCGTCGTATGTCCCGGGCACCACCTTTGGCACCGCCTTCGCACGGCTGTTCAACCGATTGTTCCCCGACCACGGCATCATCTTCGCCGACCCCTCCGACCCGGCCCTCAAGCGCCTCGTCCGGCCGCTCATTCTCCGTGAGCTCGAGACCTTCCCCACCTCCGGCGAGGAGGTGATCCGGCGGTCGGCGGAGCTCGAGGAGCTGTACCACGCACAGATCAAGCCACGTGCCATCAATCTCTTCATCCGCCATCGTGGCAACCGCTACGCCCTCGAGCCGTCGGAAAACGACTTCTTCCTTCGCGGTTCCCGGCAGCGGTATACGCGCGAGGAATTGCTGGCCATGGCGGATGAGACCCCGGAGGTGTACAGCCCGAATGTTGCCCTGCGCCCCGTGTTCCAGGATGCCATCTTCCCCACAGTCGCTTCCGTGGCCGGGCCGGGAGAGATCGCCTACTTCGCCCAATTGCAGCCGGTGTACGACCACTTCAACGTCCCCATGCCGGTGATCGTGCCACGTGCCTCGATCAGCCTCGTGGACCGGCGCGTACAGAAGCTCATGGAGAAGCTGGACCTGCCCTTCACCGCGCTGTTCGACAAACCCGACGAGCTCTACCGCCATTATCTGCGGACATCGAACCAGAAGACGCTGGTCAACGACTATTTCACGATGCGTGACGATCTGCTGGCTCTCACCGCCACCTTCGCGGATCTGGCGGGCCAGATCGATGCCAACCTGCGGACCCCCGCCCAGGCCGCACGGGAGCGCATCGCCGGTGTGATCCAGCAATTCGAGGAGAAGCTGGTGGCCAACGAGAAGCAGCGCGACGAGACCATCGAACGGCAGTTCCAGAAGTGTGCGAACATCATGATGCCCCTGGACGTGATCCAGGAACGCGGTCTCAACATCCTCTCATGGTACAACCGCTACGGCAGTGATGTGCTCCACGCCATCGACACGGCCTGCGAACCCTTCCCCGCGGAGCACCGCTTCGTGATGCTCTGACACTCCATCCGCACCCTCCGTTTCACAGCATCCGTCCAAGCAACGCGATCCCCAGCCCGGACAGTGCGCCCCAGAGGTGTGCTTCATGCCCGATGGGGCCGAGATTCCGCCGTGCTCCGTACCAGCTCACGGCGATGAACAGCACCGCAAACACGGGATAGGGCAGGGGAAGCGGAAGCACCATCAGCGATATCCGCGCGTCGGGGATGTAGACGAGGCCGCTGAACAGCACACCCGACACGGCTGCCGAGGCGCCCAGTGAACGATACCCCGCATTGCCGGCATGCCGGACGGTGGTCGGCAGCACACCGAGCAGAAGACTCCCGACATAGATGGCGGCCAGGCGCCATGGCCCCGCCAGTCCTTCGATGGTCAGTCCGATGGAGCCAAAGGCCAGGATGTTGAATGCCAGGTGCATCCAGTCCGCATGCACCAGGGCATGGGTGAAAAGCGTCCACGTCCGGCGGCCCTGCATGATGGCGTGAGGGTTGAGCATCATCGCGTCCATCATGGCACGATTGCGGAAGGCCATGATCGAGGTGAGGATGGTGACGACGAGGATCACGGCGGAGACCGGATGCGCGATGAGCGCGGCGAGGAAGGAGCGGAGTTCCATCGTGTGTCAGAAGGCGATGGTGATGGTGAAGCCCAGTGCTGCGCCGACAAGGGCCTGGGCGAGGAGCGTGTCCCCGGCGATCGTCTCCCCGCGCTTCATGCCGCGGGAGATGCCGACCGGCGTCCAGTAGGCCCAGTAGCACTGGTTGCCGAAGATCGAGTTGTTCATCGCCCCACGGCTCTCCCATGGCGGCCCGGGGTTGATGACCTCCGCCCAGGTGTAGTAGAGGAAATCGTCGCCGAAGGTCCACCAGATGAGGTTGAAGCCGATGGCCGACGGCAGGCCGAGCTTCCTGTACAAAAACCACGAGATCGCGGACTGCACCAGCACCTGCGCGATGCGGTAGCCCACGAGCGCCGTGGGGTTGCGCGCGGTGAGGTTGTAACCCACGTAATCGAATCCGGCAAAGACCACGCTGGCCCCGGCCACCCATGCCGCCTTCTCCAACGCCGTCGGAGGCTGCTCCACCGGCACTGGCATGTCGCCCGAGGGCACGTCCTGCCCCATACAGGCGTGCCGGCACAGCATGCCGACAACAAGGAACACGAGGAGGAGACGCAGGTTCATGGTCCCAAATGTACGAAATCCATGCGTACCAGGCGCCCCATTTCTTCACCTGGACACCCGCGACGAATCGCCTCTCCCCCACTCCGTTGTACGAGGCTCGTTTGTATGCTTTGCTTGACAAAATGTAAAGCATACTTGACTTTTTCCGCGCAACTGCCGATATTCGCAGAGCAATGAAGACGCAACTGAAGAAATACCGTTTCGACAAGGGCGACCTGAGCCAGCAGCAGCTTGCCGACATGGTGGGTGTGTCGCGCCAGACCATCGTGGCCATCGAGCGCGGGGACTACAACCTCTCCGTCCGCCTGGCCCTGCGTCTGGCGGAGGTGCTGCATGTGACGGTGGAGGATCTGTTTCAACTGGAGGAGAAGGATCATGGATAAGTGGGATCGACTGTCGTGGTGGGCCGCCGGCATCTTTGTGGCCGGCATCGTGCTCGGACTCACGGTGCACTTCACGTTTCTGTTGCTGATGGCCGTGAGCCTCATGCTCCGCTCGTCGCTCCATGCCTTCGGTGTCGCCCGGCGCCACGCCGACGAACGGCAGCTTCACATCCAGTATCATTCCGGCAACATCGCCCTCACCGTGGTGATCCTCATGCTCATCGCCTTCGCCGTCCATGCCGGCGTCCAGGGCCGCGACGTCGGCGAGCACGTCACCACCATCATCGTGGCGCTGGCTGCGAAGGGCCTGGTGGGGCTCATCATGACGGGCGACCTCCGCGCAGCGGGACTGCGCATCGCGTTGACGCTCGGCGTGGCAATCGTTCTTTTCGCCTCGCTCGAGGGCGCCCCGTCGGTCGGCACGCTCGTGGAAGCGGCCCCGGGCATTGTCATCCTCCTCACCGCCCTTGCCGCGCTGCGCTGGCCGCGCATCGCCGCCGTGCTCTTCGCGGCATACGGCATCACGCTCTTCATCATCTTCGGACCCGTGCTGCGCCCGGGCTTCTCCACCGCTCTCACAGGCCTCATCCTCAGCGTCCCCCTTCTCGCCGCGGCCTGGTGCTTCCTGCGCAGCGCATCCGGCGGCGCCGACGACGACGCACCTGTGCCGGACCACGCGGGAAAGGCCGCCACTCGGGACTGACAACCGCACACCCCTCGCCATCATCATCCACCACAGTCAGGATACCATCATGCATCACCTCCCACGCCTTCTTCCCGCACTTGTGACGGGTTCGATCATGCTCGTCGCAACGCTTTCCTTCACCTCCCATGCATCGGCGCAGATGCGCATCGGCGTGTTCGACTCCCGCGCCATCGCCATCGCCGCATCCCGATCCAGCGAGTTCCATGACACCATGGATCGCCTGAAGAAGGAGGTCGAGGCTGCCACCGAACGCAACGACACAGAGGAGATCGCCCGCCTCCAGCGCGAGGGCATGCTCCGGCAGGCCATGCTCCACGAGCAGGGCTTCGGCCGCGGCTCCGTGGCCTGGATGATCGAACCCATCGCCGATCAACTCCAAACCATCGCCGAGGAGGACGACCTCATGGTCATCGTCAGCCGCTTCGAGATCCCCTTCAAACGGGATGCCGTGGAACTGATCGACATCACCGACAAGGTGGTCAAGCTCTTCAAACCTGGTGAAGAGGTGTGGAACATCATCAAGGAGCTCCGTGGAAGCGAGCCAGTCCGCGACGCGTATCTGATCAAGGACTGATCCCTTCCGATCACCTGGTCCCGTTTCATCAAGGCACACGGGTCCCGAGCCGAAGCCCGGGACCCGTGTTCTGTCTTGTGCCGGAGTCGCCTCCGACCGCGTCGTGTGTCAGCGTGTGACGATCATGCGGACCTGATGCACCTCCACCCGCCCGGAAGCCGTGGTCTCGAGCCGGACCAGGTAGGTGCCAGGGGCGAGGGTTGCACCGGAGAACGGAAGGACGTGCGATCCACGAGCCATGCGCGCATCGGCGATCACGGCGATCTCACGTCCGAGGACGTCGTGGAGGGTGATGTGGACCATGCCCTCCTCGGCGATGGTGCAGGTGATCGTCGCCGATCCGGACACCGGATTCGGATGGACACCGAGAGCCGGCGTCTCCACGGCCGCGGTGACGCGCGGCGCCGAGAGGCGGGCCTGTGCGATGGTGCCACCATCAGCCCTGCCGAGTTCGTTGTCACTGTTCGATGCGAGCGTCAGGCTCGCCCCCGATCCGTCGTAGCCCGCGCCGGCCTGCACGGTGAGCCACAGGAGGACGTCGTTCGCTGCGGGATGCAGGGCAGTCTCGGAGCTCCAGTAGAGCCGGACCTCTCCGCCTGCACGCACCACCTGCACATCGGCATCATCCGTTCCCTCCATGCGTGCTGCGATGATGGTGACGGGGCCATCGTCCGGGAACATCAGGGACAGGGCTCCCACCTCCATCGCATCCACCACGCGCAGGGGGATCTCGGCGCTGCCACCCGGCAGGAGGCCGGAAACGCCGTCGGTCACGAGCTGGACGTACGGATGCTCGTCATCCTTCTTGAAACCTGTCTGCGGAATGTAGGATCCGTTCACATCGCCCGCGCACAGACCGTGGATGTCGGTCTGCACGCCGGGGCCGGTGACGGTCACGGCGAGGTCCGTGAAGTAATTGGCGGGTGTGGCCATCGACCCCCTGGTTCCGGGGTTCTTGTCGATGGTGAACATCCATCGGGCGACGTCGAAGCCCGACGGGCTGTTCGTGAGGTAGGCCGTGCGCACGGCCTGGGCGTCGGCCGCATTGATGACTGCGGGATCCTGCGGGGCGCGCACATCGGCGGCCATGCGCAGGAGGGTGGGCGATGCGGGGATGAGCGGCGGGGTGCCATTGGCATGGCGCAGGATCGCCAGGTAATCCGACGAGTTGACACCACCCCATGTCTGCCAGTTGACGCCGTTCGCACTCTGCACGCGCAGGCAGTACGTCCCCAGCGGCACCGCAGGGAAGGCGTAGGCGCCGGTGCCGGAGGTGGTGGTGGTGAAGAGCTGGGGCGAGGCCGCCGTCGGCCCGTCGTAGAGCGTCATGCGGATGCCGTTCATGCCCGTGCCCTGGGTGTTGAGGTAACGCACCGTTCCCGACACGGTGCAGACCTGCACCATCACCTGCACGGTGTCCGTGTACTGCGCATCGCATGGACTGCTCTGCACCAATGCGCGGTACACCCACAGTGCCTCCGTGGCCGGAGTCTCGCTGTAGACGGAATCGGTCACGGCAAGCGTGTCCCACTGCCATGCATTGTACATCTTCCGTTCCCACTGGATGATGGAGCCGGTGTGGCCGGTCACTGTCATGGTTCCGGTGGAGCTGCCGAGGCAGATGGCGACGGGGTTGCCCGTGATGGCGCCCGCAACGGTGGTGGGAACCACCTCGATCACCGCCGTTCCAAGCTGTTCCGCGCTGCACATGTTTGCGTCCTCCACCGACAGGAGATCATAGGCGTAGGTGCCGGAAACGTCCGTGTCGTGCAGGAAGGACACCGTGTCACCGGTGACGGTGGTGATGGTCTGCTCCGGGCCGCTGTTCACCGTGTAGTGGAAGGTGTACGGCGCCGTGCCGAAGAGACCGGTGAAAAACACCGGTGCCGGTCCGCTGGACTGACAGCGTGTGCTGCCACCGGCGATGCCGGCTGCCGGAAGCTCCCTCACGACGACGACCGCGGAGT
Organism: uncultured Chromatiales bacterium; assembly: GCA_964449305.1. Lineage (GTDB taxonomy): Bacteria > Bacteroidota > Ignavibacteria > SZUA-365 > CAYQST01 > CAYUYM01. The sequence goes on from CAYUYM010000015.1 coordinate 29,149, forward strand.
CCGAAAGTGCCTGGCCGCAGGTGTTCCCATCGGTGATGGACAGAAGCGTGTAGGCGTAACTCCCGGCGGCGGAGGTGATCTGGTAGTAGGTGATGGTGTCGTTGGTGACCACCGTGTCGATGCTTCCACTGCGATCGAGGACCACGGTGTAGGGGGCCTCGCCTCCCGACGCCACGATGGTGATCATGGGCAGCGGCGTGCTGTTGCGGCACACCGCGGCATTGCCGGTGATGGATGCGGTGGGCGTGGTGTTCACGGCCTTGCGCACCACGTTGGAGCTGGCGGCATTCTCCCAGTTCACCATGCAGGAGACGCGCGCCTGCCGGCGGTACCACGTGGTCTGCGTGATGGGATCCGGGACGAGTGTGTCGGCATCAGCGCCGGCGATGTCGGACCAGCCCGAGGTGTCGGACGTCACGGACAACTGCCAGCGGTATTCGAGCGTGCCGGTGTGTCCCGTCGGGTCGGCGAGGCTGAGGATGGTGGCCGGGGTGAAGGGACCGCAGTTGCCCTCGTTCGCGGTGATGGTGCCACCGAGGGTCGGGTTGATGCAATCGGGATCGGTGCCGTGGAGAAACTCGAAGGCGCCCATGTCGATGCGCCCCACACCGCCGGTCGTGCCATCGAGCTTCCGCGGGAAGCCGGTACCACGGATGTCGAAGGCCTCGCTGCACGCGCCGTCGTCACCGGCGTCAATGCACACGGAGGAGGAATACAGCCGGTAGTCCTCCAGCCCCTCGTCGACGAAGCTGGGATTCGTTGAGGTGCACTGGACGGGGACGACGCCGCCGAGGACGTCCCCCGGCCCGCTGGACAGGCACGACATGGTGACCGGGATGGGCACGGTCGGATTCTGGTTCGCGATCGCATTGCCGAGGCCTTCTCCGTTGTTGTGCCAGAGGATGCTGTTGGAGATGCTGATGCCCGCAGACGCATTGTTGCCGATGCCCCCACCACCACTTCCAGCTCTGTTGTCGGCGATGGTGCAGTTGACGATGCCGAGCACCGCCGTTGCATCGTAGATCCCGATGGCCCCGGCGTAGGTGGTGGCGGCATTGGAGTGGAAGAGGGAGTTGACAATGGTCGCAGTGCCGAACTTCTGGAAGAAGGCACCGCCTGTGACCGACTGATTCCCCCGGAACGTGCAGCCACGGGTGATGGAGAGGCCGTTGTTGTGATTGATGGCACCACCAGCGGCATTCGGATTAGTCAATTCGTTGCTGTTGTCCTCGAAGGTGGAGGCGACGTTGATCATCGCCCCGTTCTCCATGTAGACAGCCCCACCAAGCCTGTGTGACATATTCTGCACGAAGGAGCACAGGCTGTCGTACAGGGTGGCTGTGGCGGTCTGGAGACAGATGGCGCCGCCGCTACGATCGGCCGTGTTGATGATGAAGGACGATGCCGAGATGGTGAGCGTCCCCTGCTCGGTGAAGATTGCCCCACCCTTGCCGTTCGTGCTGTTGGCCGTGTTGCCGATGAATTGGCAGCTGTCCATGGTGAGTCCACCCTGCCAGAGGTAGATGGCACCTCCCTTTGGCGCATTGGTGCTCATGGAACGGAAGACGCTGTTTCCGATGAACATGCTGTTGTACACGTAGAGCTGCGCGTTTTCGGCGAAGATGGCGCCGCCGAAGTTCACATTGTCCACCGCTCCGTCGTAGCTGGCGTTGAATTGAAATTCGCAGGATTCGAACACGACAGGGCCCGCGGGGTTCCACAAGGCCACCGCGCCACCCTTGCTGGAGGAGTGGTTCGTGTTGAAGGAGGTGTTGGTGAAGGCCGCGGTGCCGGCATCGATGAGGATGGCGCCACCCATGTTTGATCCGGCCACATTGTCGGTGATGACCACCGACGCCCAGGAGTCACCCGTGCAGGTGAGGTATGCCGACGCCCCACCCACGTAGATGCCACCGGCATACCGTCCGGCGAAGTTGTCCATCACGTACGCATCATCGAGGGACACCGTCCCCTGGGCGATGTAGATGCCACCACCGTCGCCCTTGTCGACAAGCGTGGGGGCCTGGTTGTCAGTGATCTCCGAACCCCCGATGATGTTCACCGTGCCGTTTCCGACGAACATCCCCGCACCCTGGCCATCGATGAGCATGTTGCCGTCGATGGTGGTGCCGTCGATGTCACACACGGCGGTCACATTCTCCACGTAGATGCCGCCGCCCCAGAGGTCGGCCGCGTTGGACACGATGCGCGTGTTCTGCATGAGAAGCACTCCATCATGGTGAAACACGCCGCCGCCCGAGCCGCCCGTGGCGAGGCAGGTGTTGTACAGGAGTGTGTCTGTGATGCAGGTCATCCATCCATCGGCGAGGTACAGACCACCACCCCAGTGAGCGGTGTTCGCCTCGAAGCGAGTTGTCGTGTACCGGGAGCGCCCTGCGAACTGGTACACTGCACCGCCCTCGACAGCGGAGTTGCCGACAAACAGACAGTTCTCCACGACGACGGAATCAGAGGTGCAGATCGCACCGCCGGCTGACACGGCGGTGTCGCTCGAAAACTCGCACCCTGCGAGATACAGGATGCTGGGGCTGCTGGTGCCGTAGTTTCGGACCTTCCTGCCAGTGCCCACCTGGCAGATTGCTCCGCCGTACTCCGCCTTGCAGTGAAGGAAACGCATGGCGTTCAGATGCACGGTTGCCGGAATCTGCACGAGGAGGCCGCCACCGGAAGCGGCTGTGACGAGGCCGTTCTGGACGGTGAGGTTGTCCATCGTCACCTCGCCACCGCCGGAGATGTCGATGCCGAACACCCGCGACGCGCCGGCTGCATCAATGATGATCCCATTGCTGAGCGCGGATGCATCGATGGTGAGGTCCTTGTCGATGAGCAGCTCCGATGCGATGGTGATGGTCTGCCCGTTCAACGCATCGTCGAAGGTGATGGTCCCCATGGCGCAGACATCGGCGATCGCCTTCCGCAGGGAGCCCGCCCCGGTGTCGGCCACCGTCGTCACCGTGATGGAGGAGGGGCAGCCTGTCTCCGTGGTCTGCGTGTTGGGGTTGCCGGTTGCCGGGAATGTGTTGTAGAAATACAGCGGAGGCATGTTGTACTCATAGATCCGCACCGTGTACAGCTGGCTGCCCGTGAGCCCGGTGACGCTGCAAGTGGAGCCATTGCCGTCATAGACACAGTAGAAACCAGACGTGCCGAGTTGCGATCCCGGAACCAAGAAGTTGGAGCTTGGGGAGTAGATGCTGCCTGAAAGTGGATCTGTCGGGCTCCCGGCCCCCTCTTTGACGAAGACCAGCCGCCCATCACCGTTCCCATTCGTCCAGTTGATGGTTACGGATGTGGCAGTGACGGAGGTGAAGGTGATGGATGATGCCTGGTTGGTCGGGTATGGGGGAATCGGTGCTGAGTGGAGCATCAGCAGTGGAAAGAGGCAGAGAAGCCCGACGAGACACACGGAGCGTCCCGGTCGGTCAATGCATGGTGACGAGAGTGTCATAAGGTGCTCACATTGGGTGTGAAAATGGAGTGATGGAAGGATGGAGTGCCGCGATTGATGGATTCCTGTGGAACCCTGGCATCGCCCCGTACTCTTGCCGGCGCGAAGGTGGAAGGGATGGTGCCGATACTGGAACGATCGGCACGCGGATGGGGGAATCGGGGGGCCGCGAAGTCCCACCATTCCTCCGGCAAACAACGAGAAGGATCGAGAGAAGCCGGGTGGGACGAGCCCCAGCCCGTCAGGGATATGATGCAACTTCGGACGGTTTCGGGTGAATTGCAAGCGTGAGTGAAGGGGGAATGCGCGCCCTGTTGCACGCATCAGGGCATGGGATG
>CAYUYM010000016.1:0-32248 GCA_964449305.1 uncultured Chromatiales bacterium
CGGTGATGCCTGGTGCATCTATCCGATGTACGACTACACGCACTGCATTTCCGATTCCATCGAGCGCATCACCCACTCCATCTGCACGCTGGAGTTCGAGGACCACCGCCCGCTCTACGACTGGTTCCTCATCGAACTCGGGCTCTACCGCCCGCAACAGATCGAGTTCGCCCGCCTCAACCTCACCTACACCGTGATGAGCAAGCGGAAGCTCCTGCAGCTGGTGCAGGACGGCCAGGTGGGCGGCTGGGACGATCCCCGCATGCCGACCATCTGCGGCCTGCGCCGCCGCGGCTACACGCCAGAGGCCATCCGTGACTTCGCCGACCGCATCGGTGTCGCCAAGAAGGAGAGCACCATTGATGTCGCGCTTCTCGAGCACTGCCTGCGTGAGGACCTCAACCGCCGCGCCCTGCGGGCCATGGCCGTGCTGCGTCCCCTGAAGGTGGTGATCGACAACTACCCGGAGGATCTGGAGGAGGAGATGACCGCCATCAACAACCCGGAGGACGAGAGCGCCGGCACGCGCATGGTGCCGTTCAGCCGCGAGCTCTACATCGAACGCGACGACTTCTTCGAGACGCCGCCGCCGAAATTCCACCGCCTGTATCCCGGGAACGAGGTGCGTCTGCGCTATGCCTACATCATCCGCTGTGAGTCCGTGGTGAAGGATCCCGTGACCGGGGAGGTGGTGGAGGTGCACTGCACATACGATCCGGAGACGCGGAGCGGATCGGAGCAGGCACAGCGGCGCGTGAAGGGCACCATCCACTGGGTGTCGGCCAGGCATGCACTCGAGGCCGAGGTGCGGCTCTACGACCGGCTCTTCAATGTGGAGGATCCCCAGGCCGGCGACGGGGACTATCGCACCCATCTCAATCCCCATTCCCTGGATGTCCTGACAGGATGCATGCTGGAGCCGTCGCTTGCCGAGGCAACGCCGGGTGATCGCTTCCAGTTCGAGCGGCTCGGATACTTCTGCGCGGATTCCGTGGATTCACAGCCGGGTCGCCCCGTGTTCAACCGCACCGTCTCGCTTCGGGACAGCTGGGCGAAGATCGCACAAGCATCGAAATGAAATCCTGGGTCCTCGTCTTTCTCGGCGGTGGGATGGGTGCCGCATTGCGATATGGTCTCACCGGTGCGGTGCATCGCGTCCTTCCCGCGGATTTTCCGTACGGGACCATGGCCGTCAACATCCTCGGCTGTCTTACGATCGGCGTCGTCATGGGCCTGGTCGATGAGCAGGCGGTGATTCCTCCTGCGCTGCGGTTGTTCCTGACCATCGGCGTGCTGGGAGGTTTCACCACCTTCTCCAGCTTCAGCTACGAGTCCGTGGCACTGCTTCGCTCGGGGGACTTCCTCCGGGCCGCGATCAACGTGACCGTCACCGTTTTCTTCTGCCTGCTCGCGACCATCGTCGCGTGGAGGCTTGTCGTATTCATCCACGCACGTCCGGGGGGCGTATGAAGCTCACAGGCGAGGGGAAGCTGCTGCGCATCTTCATCGGTGAAGCGGATCGTTCGGGGCACCGACCATTGAGTGAGGCCATCGTGTTGCGGGCGCGGGAGCTGGGGCTTGCCGGGGCCACGGTGCTCCGGGGCATCGAAGGCTACGGCGCCGACAGCCGCATCATCCACTCGGGCAGGATCCTGCGTCTTTCGCAGGATCTGCCTGTCGTGATCGAGATCATCGACACCGAGGAGGCCATACAGCGCTTCATCCCCGAGGTGGATGCCATGATCGAGGGCGCGGGGTGCGGGGCGATGATCACGATGGAGCGCGCCGAGATCATCCGTTACACGCACGGCAGCAACGGGTGAGCATTGCCGGAAAACACACAACCCCGCGAAACGCGGGGTTGCATGGTGCGGAAAGGGTGGGATTCGAACCCACGGTACCCGTGAAGGCACACACGCTTTCCAGGCGTGCCAGTTCAGCCACTCCTGCACCTTTCCGAAAGCGAATCCCAAGATAGAGGTTTTTCCCGAGGAAACAAAGGACCGGAGAACGCGTGGCACATTTCTATTTCATCGGCATCGCCGGTACCGCGATGGCCTCCGTGGCCGTTGCCCTGCGGCAGATTGGGCACGAGGTGACCGGTTCCGATGCCGGGGTGTATCCCCCCATGAGCGATCAGCTCGCTGCGGCCGGCATCCCGTACACGCAGGGCTGGTCGGCGGAGGCCCTGCATGCATGGCGCGATGCGCTTCCCGACGATGTGGAGGCGGAGGTGGTGGTCGGCAACGCGGTGAGCCGCGGCAATCCCGAGGTGGAGGTCGTGCTCGACGCGCGTCTGCCGCACACATCGCTCGCCGCGCTGGTGGGCCGCGAGCTCATCGGCGGGCGCCCCTCCGTGGTCGTGACCGGCACGCATGGGAAGACGACGACCACCGCGCTCACGGCCTGGGTGCTGGAGGCGGCCGGCCGGGCGCCGGGCTTCCTTGTGGGCGGGGTGCCCGGGAACTTCGGGCAGGGCTGCCGGGCGGCCGCGCCGCGCGGTGTGTTCGTGACCGAGGGCGATGAATACGACACCGCCTTCTTCGACAAGCGGTCGAAGTTCGTCCACTATCGCCCGACGATCGCCGTCATCAACAACATCGAGTTCGACCACGCAGACATCTTCCCCTCACTCGAGGATGTGGTGCGGAGCTTCCGGCAGTTCGTCACCATCATCCCCTCCAACGGTCTGCTGTTCTGGAACGGCGACGACCCCGTGGCTGCGCGCGTGGTGGAGCAGGCACGGACGAAGGTGGAGAGTTTCGGTTTCGGCGATGGCTGCACCTGGCGCATCGCCAACGTGGAGCAGCTCTGCACATCGACGGCCTTCGACCTGCTGCACGACGGATGCGTCGAGGGACGCTATTGCACGCCGCTGCACGGGGATTTCAACCTCCGCAACACGCTCGCGGCCATTCTGGTGGCCCGTTCCCTTGGTGTGCCCCAGGCCGACATCCAGCGGGGACTCTCCTCGTTCCGCAGCGTGAAGCGCCGCATGGAGGTGATCGGCGAACCGGGCGGCGTGACGGTGATCGACGACTTTGCACACCATCCGACCGCCGTCCGCCTCACGCTGGCTGCGCTGCGCCAGCGCCATCCCGGCCGGAGGGTGTGGGCGCTGTTCGAGCCCCGGTCCAACACCTCCACGCGACGGATCTTCCAGGAGGAGTTTGTCGAGGCCCTCGCCGTGGCGGACTGCGTCATCATCGGCGCAGTGAACCGCCCGGATCGCTATGCCGCCGACGAGATGCTGGACACGGATGCGCTGGTGGACCGCCTGCGGGAGCTGGGCCGCATGGCGCTGTGCATCCGGGAGCCTGAGCGCATCGCCGCCGAAGTGGCCGCGCAGGCGCGACCCGGTGATGTGGTCGCCATCCTGAGCAACGGCTCCTTCGGCGGAGTGCATGTAATGGTGCTGGCGGGGCTTGCCGCCACGCTCAGCCCATCACGCTGAAGCGGGAGGGGCTACAGGTTTGCCTTGAGGTTGAGCTCGATGCTGAACTCGTCGTTGATCGCCTTGTCGCCGAGATTGTCGAAGAAGCTGCCGGAGCCGTACTTGATGTCCCACTTCGTGCGGTTGATGTTGAACGACGTTGTGGCGCTGAGAAGCCTGCCGGCGATGATGATGCGGGCGGGGAAGGAGATCTCGTGGGTGATGCCCTTGATGGTGAGGTTGCCCTTCACGGTGTGAGTGGCACCTGCGACGCGGCTGGTGAGCGGCTCAACGCTGGTGATGACAAAGGTGGCCTTCGGATGCTTTGCAACACTGAAGAAGTCATCGGACTGGAGGTGACCGACGAGCTTGGCGTTGGTCTCCGCATCCTTGATGTCGAGCACCTTGATGGTCTTCATGTCGATGTCGAACGACCCGGCGGTGATGGCGTTGTTGGCCACGGTCAGGCTGCCGGATGCGAGGGAGATGGTGCCATTGTGCTGGCCGAGAACCTTTTTCCCGACCCACTGGACGTTGCTCGTCCTGGTGTCGACGGTGAAGGTGCCGGAGGCGGATGCCGCCGGGCGGTTCTGGGCGTGGGAGGCGGAGCTGACGATGAGCAGTGCCACGAGGGCGAGGAGGGCGGTGTGTTTCATGATGTCGGCCTTTCGATGATGAGGATGAATGAGATGGTCAGTTCATGGGGATGTCGATGACAAGGACGTGCGCATCGCTGGCGGCGGTGATGTCGAATGCATCAGTGCCGGAGATGCCCACGGCGTCACGGGAGGTGAGGGCGGTTCCGGCGACAGTGGCACTGCCCGCGATCACGAACACGAAACTGCCGTGGTTGGGGGAGGGGACATGATGCCGGACGGCGGAGCCAGCCGTGAGGCGGCCGAGGTGCAGGGTGGCGTCCTGATGGATCATGAGCGTTCCCGGGATCGAGCCGTCGGAGACAACAGGGAGAAGCGTGTCGTCCGCAGCCGCGGGGACGTCCATCTGGTCGTATCGCGGGGTGAGGCCACGATCGCGCGGGAGGATCCAGATCTGCAGGAAGGCGGCGGGATCGGTGGCGGAGTGGTTCATCTCGGAGTGGTACACCCCCGTCCCCGCGGTCATCACCTGCACGGTGCCGGCGCGGACCACGGCCTGCCCGCCTGTGGTGTCGCGGTGTTCGAGGGCGCCATCGAGGCCGATGCTGATGATCTCCATGTCGTTGTGCGGATGTGTGCCGAAGCCGCCGCCGCCGGCGATGACATCGTCGTTGAAGACGCGCAGCAGTCCGAAGCGCATCCTCTGCGGATCATGGTAGGTGGAGAAGCTGAAGGTGTGATGGGATTGCAGCCACGAGAGTTCGGAGTGGCCCCGGGTCCCGGCGGGATATGGAATGATGGTCATGCGTTCCTCGTTGAGTGGTGTCAGCTGCGGAGTTTGTCGAGAAGCCGGTTGAGTTCCCCCGCCTCGTCCGCGGAGAGGGCGATGGTGGTCTCCATGAAATCCTGCTCATGCACATCGAGACGCTTCAGGAGCGCGAGCCCGGCATCGGTGATGAGCACATCCACCGACCGGCGGTCCTGCTCGCAGATGCGGCGATCGACCAGCCCCTTGGCCACAAGCTTGTCGACGATGCGCGACACGTTCGACGTCCTGTCCACCATGCGTCCGGTGATGAGGTTGATGGTGGCGGGGTGTGGGTGTTGACCGCGCAGGATGCGGAGGACGTTGTACTGCGGGCCGGTGAGGCCATGCGGTTTGAACAGGTGCATCTGCCGAGTTGTCAGCCAGGAGGCGGTGAAGAGGATGTTCAGAAGCGCCTTGGTGTGCTCGTTGCGGAAGGCCTTCTGTTGCAGTTCGTGTTCAAGTTCCATGGGCGTCGGATGAGGGGGGCGATGAAGTGATCATGTCATGACAAATAATGTACATACATGGAAATGAAAAAACCAGGCAGAAAGTTCCCTGCGCATGGGATGGATCCTGTGGGACGGGGTCGGAGGGTGGTCGATGCTGGCAGCATCTCGGCGGACGGGATTTTTCCATCCCGAAGAATTCGCCATATTATGTGTCCATTTTCTGAATCACTGCATCCCGTTCAGCCCCATGTCCATGCTTCAGCATCTCCTTCTTCCCGCCCTTCTCGTCGCCCTGGTGGCCGGCATCATCGGCTGCGAAAACTCGTTCAATCCCAAGACGGATTTCGAGGCGAAGCTCGTGGTGTACTCCGTGCTTGACCGCCAGCATCAGGTGCAGCTTGTGCGTCTCGAAAGCACGTATGATGCCGAGATCACGAACCCGAAGAATCCGAAGGAGAAGTTCATCATCGACAGCGCCCGGGTCTCCATCGCGGATGATCGCCGTGAATACCTTCTGCACGATACGCTGATCGCCGTGCCGGACTCCAACGGTGTGCCAATGATGAAGCACTTCTGGGTGACGCGCGAGCTCCTTCCCGCAACCGGGCGCGCCTACACGCTGCGCGCATCCTCGCCGGGCTACAATGCCGTCCTGGCCTCGGTGGTGTACCCGGCACGTCCGTACCTCTCCGTCGACAAGACGAGCGATGGCACGGGGTCCGGCAGCATCATCGTCAGCGCAAACAATCCGGCGGGTGAGGGCCCGAAGGGCTACTACTTCCGCATGTTTCTGCGGGGGTATCGCATTGTCGGCGGGCAGCAGCAGCTCGTCTCCGTCGAGATCCCGTACGATCAGGAGAACGGTGTGGTGAAGTATCCCACGCCCATCAGGGTGGACGCCCTGTGGTTCAACCGCGACCTCCTCATCACGGAGTTCCAGCGGAGCTTCCAGGATCCCGCTCTCCACGATATTCACGTCTTCTTCAAGGCCTGGGCCCTCGACGTGAACATGTACAACTTCTTCAAGACGGTGCGCGGCTTCGACGATCCGGTCAGCGTGCGCCAGGACAAGCCCGACGTCACGAACATCGTGAACGGCCTCGGAGTGTTCGGTGCCATCGCGTCAGATTCCCTGCGCATGGCGTACAAGGACGTCGCCAACTGACGGCATTCCCCCAACGTGTCTTCCATGGAGCAGCCGGATTCCGACCGCATCATCCTACGCTGCCACACCACCGCCGACCGCACTGACGGACTCGTCCTCGCCCTCGACGACGGTGCGGAGCTGCTGGTGGACGGCGCGCTCGCCCTGGATCTCGGGCTCGCCGCCGGCTCGGTGGTGACGCCACAGCACCGGAGCATCCTTGCCGACCCGGGGGCCTTCCGCGCCGGTCTGCGCATTGCCGAGCGCCTGCTCGCCCGCAGGCTCCGCAGCACCGGAGAGATCGGGACGGCGCTGCTGGCGAAGGGCTGCCCACCGCTCGTGATCGACGCGGTGCTGCACCGGCTCCACCGCCTCGGCTCCGTGGACGATGCACGCTTCGCCGGCGCGTTCATCCGCGATGCCCTGCGTCTGAAGCCGCGGTCGCGCACCTCCATCGAGGCGGCCCTGCGCCGCCGGGGTGTCGCCGCGGAGGTGATCGCCCGCGCCCTCACGGACAACTACCCGGACGACCAGGAGTTTGCCACGGCGCTCGCCATTGCAGGCACCCGCCTGCGCCGTGCCCAGCCCGCATCACCGGAGGCCAGGTATCGCCGCCTCCTCGCCTTTCTCCTGCGGCGGGGTTTCACGTCCGACATCGCACACCGTGTCTGCCGCCGGCTCCTCGGCGACAGCGGTGACGCATGGCCAGTGGAGCTCACGGATGACTGACACGACACGCACGCGTCTCATCTCCTCCATCACACCCGAGGATCCCGCGCCCCCGCTGTCCACACGGCCGCCGTCCCTGATCTTCCTCGTGGGCCCAAAGAACAGCGGAAAGACCCGCTCGCTCATCGCATGGAACGAGGCATGGATGGAGGCAGGGCTGCGCGTCGCCGGCGTCATCAGCCATGGCGTGCAGGAGCAGGGCGTGAAGACCGGCTTCGACCTCGTGACACTGCCCGACCATGTCCGGCATCCGATTGTCCGCACCACACCCTTCACCACGGATCTCCGGCACTGTGGCTGGCACTTCGATGCAGACGGCTTCCGACACGTGACCGACACGGTGCTCGCCGCGGCGGATGCGGATGTGATGATCCTCGACGAGATCGGGCCCCTGGAGCTGGCACAGCATGGCGGGCTGTATGACATCCTCGTCCACATGCTGCGCTTCACGCGGACACCGCTTGTCGTCGCAGTGCGTCCCGGCTGTCTCCACGATGTCGTGGATCTCTGTCTCGGGCATGTCACACCGGTGGAAGCCGACGGGCCGGGCACGGGCGAGGCATGATATCGCCAGTTGATCGGGACGCGGTTCAGGCCTACTTTTGCTGATGATCATGTGCGTTTCGCCATGTCACCCCCACTCCTCCTCCAACGACCGGCCATCACCATGAAAACGATCAAACCGCTGGTGCTTCTTTTCACGCTTGGCTCCATCTGGGGATTCTTCGAAGTCCTCCATATGTCAAATGGTCTCGTTTCCGCCATCGGCCTTCTTCTGCTCGTGTTCGGGCGCCGCATGCACAATGTGCCCGGATCGTCGGTGGTCATCGGGCTCATCGTCTGTTTCTACAAGACCTGGTCCTCCCATTTCTTCATGTGCCAGTGGGCGGGGATCATGTCGGTGGCCCTCTCCTTCGAGGTGTTCGCATCGGTGATCCTGCGTGAGCAGCCATGGACGCGCTGGCAGGCATCGCTGGCCGGCATCGTCAGCACCGTGCTTGCGCTGCCGGTGTTCATCATCTGGGTTGTGCTGATCCTGCAGGAACCGAACTGGGTGGAGGGCGGCTGGGACCGCATCCTCTCCTACGCGGTCCGCAACACGCTGCCTGGCGTGATCGTCTCGGCGGTGTTGGGACCGATCGGATTGATGGCCGGGACGGTGGTGCTGGAGCGCTTCGCGGAACGCCGTCCCGCCTTGAGCCTCGGTCTGTATTCGTCCCTCGCGGCCGCACTCTGGCTGGCGGCCACGGCGTTCAAGTTCCTCTGATCCACCCGGACGCACCGGGGCCGCATGCCCCGTCGCGTGAACGTCCTCACCATGCCTGCCCTCTGCGATGCGCGCATCCGACGGCTCCTCGCCGCGCTGGCGTTGCTCGTCGGCATCGTGCAGGCCCAGCCGTCACTCACACCACGCATCCTCGACCTGAACGCACTTCAGGGCGTGCCCTTCCCCACCATGCTGCGACCATCCACGGCGGTCATCGACCCGTGGCGTGCGTGCGTCATTGTCGGCTCTCGTGAGTACGACCACCTTGCGGTGTTCGGACCGTCGGGACGGCAGGTCGGGATCCTGCCACTGCCTCCGGGGCTTGCCGCAGGCCTGCGTCTCCTGACAATCAACCCCGTCAACGGCTTCATCATCGCCGTCACGCAGGAGGCCGGCGCGCAGCCCCTGCTGCGGGCCTTCGATCCCCTGCTGATGACGCAGGCGGCGGTCATGTCACCCGGGCAGGCCGATGCGCTGGAATGCGTGCCGGTCGCTGCATCCAACACGCTTCTCCTCACCACCGGGCGACGGCATGTGCTGCGCCTCGATGGAGCGACACTGCGGGTGATCGACTCGCTCGATGTGGGGCAGGGGGCCCTCGGCATGGCGGTGGACACGATACGTCAGGAGGTGAGCGTGGTGCTCGACAGCCCGTATCCTTATTGCGCCGTGCTGTCCACCTCCACCTGGCAGCTGCTCCGCACCTACGTCATCCCCCTGCCGGACAGGGTGACGCGCATCGCCATCGATCCGCAGACGCAGCGGCGTTTCCTCATCGGGCCGACGAACGTGCGGGTGATGGATGAATTCGGGGGCTCGTATTACTCCGTTCCGGTGCCGGGGCGCACCATGGCGGCGGCCGTCAGCCCGCGAACACACCGCCTGCTGCTGCTGGATTCCGCGGGCTACGGGCCATCGGAAAGGCGTGAGGGCAAACTGTTCTCCTTTGACGCCTCGCAGAAGAACTGGGATTCCATCCGGGTCGGCATGGACTGCCGGCAGCTTGTGATCAACGGCCCGGATGATGTGCTCGTCCTCATCAGCACCGCCACCGCCGGTGTGGAGTTCCGGGACATCCCATCCGGAAGCATCCTCGGAGCGGCATCCACGGGGCATTCCGTGGAGGACTGTCTTCTCCAGTCCGGTGGCCGGATGCTCTTCGTGACCAACGCCTTCGGTTCCGCGCGCGACATCTCCGTCGTGGATCTTCGGACGTCCGTGTTTCACCGCATCTCCACCGGGGCCCGACCTGTGCGCCTGATCGACGCCGAAGGGCGCATCATCGTGCAGCATCATTTCGGGCGTGAGCTCGTGGTGCTGGATGCCTCCGAGGGACTCGTGATCGACACGGTGCGCCATCCCGATGGCCGGGGAGGCGCAACGGACGTCCTCCCGCAGGGGTGCCGTTTGTCAGACGGGCATCTGCTTCTGTATCCCGAGGAACAGACCTTCGTCGTCACACGGGGGGAAAGGCTGGACATCACACGCACGGACCGTATCCCCGGCTTTGTGTTTCCCGGGGACGTCGAGACACCGCCCCTGGAGTGTGGCACGGGGGGACGCTCGGATGCCTTCGTCATCCTCGATGCCGTGCGTCGGAGGCTGCTTGCCTACCCCTCGATCGCAAGCGCCGTTCCGTTTGAGCGTGACCTGTCCGCGCTCAACTGGAGCCTCATCCCCGACCGCTCCGGGCCGAGGATGACCACACTCGGGACGGATCGGATCATGCTCGGTCCCTACATGCTCGATCCCTTCACCAATGAACCGGTGCAGCGGCTGTTCGACCGGCCGGCACTCATGATCGGGAGGATCGCACCTGCGGACCTCCCCGCATGGATTGAATGGCGGGACACGGCCCTCGTGCTCCTGTGCAGCCTGAGCGCGACGCCATCCGTGCCGCCGGTGACGGTGCAGCGCATCCTGGATCAGGCCCCGCGCCACCCCTCCGTCGTCCGCATGGACAGCGACCGCCGGCGTCTCCTGCTTGGGGATGCGCATCACGGGCGTGTGTTTGTGTACGACCTATCGGGCATCGTGGGTGTGGACGCGCCTGCGCCCCCCCGCGACGATGCGCTGCATGTCCACCCGAATCCACTGCCTGCCGGGAACGCGATGGTGGTGGATCTGCCGGAGGCCCTGCGTGGTGACAGGGTGGTTGCGACGCTGCATGACACGCAGGGCAGGCGTCAGATGACCGTGATGATTGACGAGATGCACAGCGCAGCCCGGTCGGTGGTTGTGCAACCGGCAGCGCATCTGCGGGGCGTGTTTCTTGTGAGGCTGGTTGGAACGCGATCGGGGTGGTCGGCCACGACGCGTGTGGTGCTGCGTGGGAGTCCGTCCCGGTAGGCTGTCACCGCCCGGCGAGCCAGCCGAGCGGATTCTGTTTCTGACGGCCGCGCCACAGTTCGAAGTGCACCTGTGGTCCTGAAGCACTGGGAGCGATGCGTGCGATGGACTGCCCGGCCTTCACCCGCTGTCCCTTTCCCACACTGATGCCATTGACGCGCGCATACACGGTGCGGAAGTCGTCGTCGTGGTTGACGATGACGAGGTTGCCATAGCCGGCGATGTAGAACAGGACGGACACGGTGCCGTCGGCGACGACGCGGACGGGGGCGCCCTCGGCGGCGGCGATGTCGATTCCGTTGTTGATGGTGACGGTGTTGAGTTCGGGATGCCGCTGCTCGCCGAAGCCGGCCGCGAGGGAGCCGTTGGTGACCGGCCACGGCAGACGCCCCCTGAGGCGCCCGAAGGCCGTCTCGGAGATGGGTTTTCCGGGGAGTTCGGTGGATCGCGAAGCCCTGGAGCCGGAACGCGATGGCGTCGCCTCCTTGGCGCGGCGCTCGGCGAGCGCGCGCTGGCGCTCACGTTCCACGAGTTCGGCGATGAGCTGTTCAATCCTGCGTGCCGCAGATTGCTTGGCGCGGAGCTCCGACTGCGCCGCTGCACGGTCCTTCGAGAGCTGGCCGAGAAGGCCCTTCTGCTGCTCCACCTTCTGCCGCAGGCGGTTCTCCTCGGTCGTCTTCTCCTGCACCGTCTGCCGCTGCTGCAGCAGGCGTGATTCAAGCTGCGTCTTCTCGTCGGTGATGCGCCCCTGCATGCGACGGATTTCGTCGGCATCGGCGCGCTGCTGCTGGGTGAGGGCACGGAGGTAGCGCGCGCGTGTGAGCATCTGGTTCAACGAACCCGAGCTCAGCAGGATCTCCGAATCGTGGTAGCGGCCCCGCTTGTAGGCGTTCACGATCCAGCGGGCGTAGCGCTCCTGGAGCAGGGCCAGGCGCTGTTCCATGGTGAGGAGCTGCTGACGCGACGCCTCCACCTCCCGCTGATACTCTTCGGCCCTGATGCGCAGCCGCGTGATGAGGTCCTGCAGCAGCCGCGTCTGCCGGTTGAATTCGTCCACCTGCTGACGGGTCGTCCTCTCCTGGCGGCGGAGCTGATCGAGACGCTGTTCACCCTCGCGAATCTCACGGCGCAGGCGGTCCAGTTCCTCCTGCTTGGTGGAGATGGATGCTCCGGTGCCGGACCCCGCAGGCTTCGCTGACGCGGAGCGTTTGCTGCGATCGTTCTGCGCGGGCTTCGCTGTGGATTTCCGGCCGTTGGATCCCTTCGCATGTGTGTTCGAGGAGGATTTTCGCGGTGCGGTTCGTTGCCCCTCCGCCTTCTTCCGTGCCGATGGCTTTGAGGTGGAAGGGCTTTTCCCCGGGGATTTTCCCGTCGACTTCCTGCCGCCCGACGCGGGTTTCTTCTGACCCAGAACCATCGGCGGGGCGAGGGCGAGGAGGCAGGCGAGGAGGGCGGTGAGGATGTTCCGGGGCGTGAGGGGCATGATGGTGCAGGAGCGGGTCGGACACGGCAGGTCCGGTCAGCCGCGGGTCACACGTGTCAGAACACGATGCGGCGTGCAGCCGTCGGGATCTTGAAGGAAAAATCCATGGGCAGGTCGTTGATCACCTGCCGGTCGTAGATGATGACGAGGCTTTCCTCGCTGGGCGGGCGTGAGAGGGCGATGATGTTGGGGCGGTAACGGCCATGCATGCGGCGGAAATCCTTGTAGGTGATCTCTTCGAGGATGTCACCCGATTCCGAGCGGCGCTGGTAGCGACGCACCGCCTCGTAGCGGGTGTCGACCTCGTACTCGACCGTCTCCTTCGGCCCACGCCACACGATGCGATACACGTCATCCTGGAGGCTCCCCTCCGGGGTGATGCCGGGGAGGGCCTTGGAGAACCCCGACGTGCCGGCGAGGATCTGCATGATGTCGTCGAAATCGATCGCGACGCGCAGCACGTTGCGGAGATTGCCGCTGGTGGTCCGGCCGGTGAGGACGGTGTTTTCGAGCCCGTTGTAGAAGGTGAACTCCCGGCGTGTGACAAGACCCTTGACCGCGCTCACGCCAAAGGGACCGGTGACCTCGATGTACACACTGTCGGGTTTGAGCAGGTTGACGGCGAGATTGCCGGTGTTGGACAGCTCGGGAGAATCGATGGAGATCTTTCCCGTGGCCGAGACGGCGAAGGTCTCAGCGTTCTTCGCCTCCACGTGCCGCATGACATCATCAGGTGTCAGCGGTCGCCGCGTGTCGATGCCCCCGCTCCCGGCACACCCGGCAGCTCCGAGCGCGATGCCGGCAGCCAGGAGGAGAAGCGATGACCAGTGAAGCAGACGATTCGAGGGAGGTGAGGCAGGGCGCGGAAAAAGGGGGATGGGCAAGCACGTCTCCATGAAATTCGGGAGGAAGTCGCGAAAATATACGGGAAGATCGACGAGCGTTCAAGGTGAAATTCACGGGCTGTTCGACGCAGAGAGGGCGATGGTGCATGACATTGGATTTTGCCCAGAAAGCACTATCTTCACACATGTTACGGATGTTCCACTGTGGGCATCCACGGCCCCACCAGTACATGGACATTTCCCAGAATACCGCAGTCATGGTCCTGTGAATCGCATGCAACCCGCATCTTCGGAACGAGCAGTTGGATGGTGTGCATGTGGGGGGGCGGCTTGGCGGACAACGACGTGAAGGATCCAGCATGATCAACGAAACCACGTACAGCGCGTACCTCGATCTGCTTCTTGCAGGCGATGTATTGGAATGCAAACGCATCGTCAAGGACCTGATCGGGGAAGGTGTCGAAGTCCGCGATCTCTATGTGAACCTCTTTCAACGGTCGCTGTACACGGTGGGCACTCTGTGGGAATTGAACCAGATCTCCGTCGCGACCGAGCATCTGGTCACGTCGATCACCCAGTCCCTGATGTCCCTGATCTACCCGATGATTTTTTCGGCGGAGCACATCGGCAGGAAGGCGGTGATCGCCTGTGTCGCCAACGAATATCACCAGGTGGGGGCACGCATGGTGGCCGACATCTTTGAGCTGAACGGTTGGGACGGATACTTCCTTGGTGCCAACACCCCGGAACAGGACGTGGTGGAGATCATCGGCGAGAAATCGCCCGACCTCGTCGGCTTCTCTCTCAGCCTGTACTTCAACGCTCCGAACCTGCGACGGCTGGTGGACGCGGTTCGTTCGTCGCATCCCTCGCTGCCCATCATCGTCGGCGGGCAGGCCTTCCGACATGGTGGCGCGGCGTGGCTGACCGACCATCCCGGCGTCACCTACGTCGATTCTCTGTACACACTCGAACAGACGATCAAGAATTTCTGACATGGACAGACAGCGATTGGAGCGGGTGATCTTCTCCTACCTGATCGATCAGGCGTCGCTGTTCTACGTGCACCTTGATGCCGACGGCGTCGTTCTCCAGGCGAGCCGGTACGCTGAGAGAATGGTTGGCAGACCCTTGACCGGTGAACCCTTCGCCTCCCTCGTGGTCAGTTTCAGGGGGGATGTCGACATTGAGACCCTCATTGATGCGGACGCTCCGCAGCGCCTCAACATCACCTCCGATGGCCGGCCGCCGGAGTCGCTGTACTTTCTCGGTTTCACGATGGATGACGGGATGGTGCTCCTTGGCCAGGTGGATGCAGACGAGGTGGAACAACTTCGTTCCGGGATGCTGCGTCTCAACAATGACTTGAACAACCTCTCGCGCGAGTTGCAGAAGAGCAACGCCGAGCTCAAGCGCCTCAACGATCTCAAGAATCAGTTCCTGGGAATGGCGGCGCACGACCTCCGCAATCCCATCGGTGTGGTGATGGCCTACAGCGAGTTTCTCCTCGATGAGGCGATCGACGCCCTCACCGAGGAGCAGGCCGAGTTTGTGCGCATCATCCGCGACTCAAGCGAATTCATGCTGCGTCTCCTCAACGATCTGCTCGACATCACCCGCATCGAGTCCGGCCGCCTGTCCCTGGAATTCATCCCCACGGACTTTGCGGACTTCATCCGGAGAAACGTGGCGCTCAACCGCGTTCTTGCGGAAAAGAAGGGGACGGCCATCGTTCTCCAGGTGCACGAACGCATCCCCGAGATCGCGATCGACCAGTCGAAGATCGAGCAGGTGCTGAACAACCTCATATCCAATGCGGTGAAGTATTCGCCCGCCAGGACCACGGTGCACATCGACGTGTTTCTGTCGGGAGGTCAGGTGACGGTGGCCGTGAAGGATGAAGGGCCGGGGATCCCACCGGAGGACGTGAAGCTCCTGTTCAAACCGTTCTCCGTGGCGTCGACCAGGGCCACAGGCGGTGAAAAATCGACAGGGTTGGGATTGGCCATCGTACGGCGCATCGTCGCCGGTCACCTCGGAAAGATCTGGGTCGACACCGAGGTGGGGCGCGGTTCGATCTTCTACTTCACGCTTCCACTCACCAGGGGACAGGAGGCATCCGCATGACACAGAACGAACTGCTCATTTCCGCACGGTCCCTTACGCAGCCCGGGCCTGAGGCGGCCGCGGAGTATGGCATCAACCGTGAGGCGCTTGCGGCGGATGTCACTCGCCGCCTGCGTGCGCGTCCGGATCTTGTGGCACTGATCGGCGCTGACAACATCGGCATGATGGAGGACAACCACCGCAACCATGCCAGGTTCATGGAATCGGTGTTTCAACTGTATGATCCGGAGGTGTTTGTCGACACCGTTCTGTGGGTGTTCCGCGCCTATCGGTCACATGGTTTCCAACTGGCCTACTGGCCGGTACAGTTCGACGCATGGGTGGAATCCCTGCAACGGAACCTGTCCGAGCAGGCGGTTCTCGAGATCCACCCCTTCTATCGCTGGCTGATCTGCAACCAGGACTCTCTTGTCCGGCTCACGGAACAGACCCCCACTGCTGTCTGATTCCATTTCCCCACCTTTTTCACCGAGCCCCCATGACGCAGAAACCCCGGATCCTCATCGTCGATGACGACGAAATGCTGCTGTTCGCAACCGTGCGGGCATTCCGGATGTCGGGCTATCAGGTGCAGGAGGCGCGTGACGGCCAGACGGCACTTGCCGGGTGCATCGAGTTCAAGCCGGATCTCATCCTGATGGATGTGCTGCTCCCGGACATGAGCGGGCTCGATCTTTGCCAGCATGTCAAATCCATCCCGGAGTTGAGGCACACCATCGTGCTGCTGATCTCCGGGCATGCGACCACGTCGGACTACCAGATCGACGGTCTGTCCAAGGGCGCCGATGGCTACCTGATCAAGCCCATCTCCAACAAGGAGCTTCTCGCCCGCGTTGATGCGTATCTCCGCATCAAGAGCGCGGAGGATTCCTTCCGTGCAATGGACATGCGGCGCGAGGAGCTGGAGAAGATCATCAACGCCAGCCGCACCGTGGTGGTGGTGTATCGTCACGAGGACAGCTGGCCGGTGGAGTTTGTCTCCGACGGGATCTCGCAGTTCGGCTATGCTCCGGCGGATTTTTATTCCGGGCGCCTCGGGTACTGCGACATGATCCACCGTATGGATGTGGAACGTGTGAGGGAGCAGGTCCGCAGCGCGGTGGCAGAGGGCCGGGACGAACTGACAAACGAATATCGCATCACCGACCAGGACGGTGTAGGGCGCTGGGTGGATGTCCGCACTCATCTGCGGCGCGACACCGCCGGCAATGTGATCGACATCCAGGCCATCCTCTTCGACGTGACGGAAAAGAAGCTTGCCGATCAGGCCCGCATGGAATCGGAGCGGAGGCTTCGGGACATCTTCGAGAACGCACGCTTCATCGCCATCATGCTCGACACACAGGGGCGTGTCACCTTCATGAACGACTATTGTGCAGAACTCACCGGCTGGTCGCGGCAGGAGATGATCGGGCAGAACTGGTTTGAGCGTTGCCTCCCGGAGGATGTGCGCGGTGCGGTGCAGGTCACCTTCCAGGACCTGCTGCAGGGTCAGGAACATGCCCCCTTCTATGAGAACGAAATCCTTGATGCATCCGGATACCGCCGCTGGGTGCGCTGGAGCAACATCATTCTGCGTGAGGGCAGCGATTCCGTGGTCGGGACGGCCAGCCTTGGCGAGGACATCAGCGAGCGCAAGGAGGCCGAACAGCTCAACCATGCTGTCCTGGAAATCTCCGAGCTTGCCCATTCCTCCTACGGCCTTGATGAACTCTATCGCGCGATCCATGCCATCATCTCGCAGTTGATGCCTGCGCGCAACATCTACATCGCGCTCTTTGACGAGCAGAGCGACATGCTGTCCTTCCCCTACTTTGTCGATGAGTTCGACGAACAGCCCGAGCCATACAAGATGGACCGCGGCCTCACCGCCTATGTGCTTCGGAGCGGGGAGTCCCTCCTCACCGATCCCGCCATACTCGAGCGTCTGGCCCGGCAGGGCGAGATTGATCTCATCGGCACGCTGTCCTTCAACTGGCTCGGCATCCCGCTGAAAACGAAGGACAGCACCATCGGCGTGCTTGCGGTTCAATCATATTCCACGGTCATCCAGTACACTGAGCGGCATCGGGACATCCTGTTCTTCGTTTCGGAGCAGATCGCCACAGCCATCGAAAGCAAGCGCAGGGAGGAGGAGCTCCGCGAGGCAAAGGAGAAGGCGGTGGAATCGAGCCGCATCAAATCCACCCTGCTCGCCAACATCAGCCATGAATTCCGGACACCGATGAACGGCATTCTCGGTTTCGCGGAGTTGCTGAAGATGGAACTGGAATCCCCCGAACACCAGCAGATGGCGGATGTGATTCTCTCCTCCGGCAGGCGCCTGCTCGACACGCTCGAGACCATCCTCACTCTGTCCATCGTCGAATCCGATCGCGCCAGGGTCCAGCCGCAGCTTTCCGATCTCGCGAAGGAGGCATTGCTGGTTGTGGAAACACTCCGTGTCGATGCAGAGGCGAAGGGCCTCGCGGTGGATGTGGAACGGTTGCTGCCTGTGCACGCCACGGTGGACCGCACGCTGTTCACGAACATCATTCGTCAACTCATGCTCAATGCCATCAAATTCACGCTCACCGGCGGCATCACCGTCGAGTCCGCACTCGGGGACGGCCCCGGGGGGGCGATGGCGGTGATCAAGGTGCGCGATACGGGCATCGGCATTTCCGAGGAGCATCACGAGATGATCTTCAAGGAGTTCCGTCAGGTGTCCGAGGGATATGGCCGCAGCTACGAGGGCATCGGCCTGGGTCTGACGCTCTGCCGCAAGATGACGGAAATGATGGGCGGGCACATCTCCTTCGAATCGGCCCAGGGAACGGGGTCCACATTCATGGTCGCCTTTCCCGCAGTGATCGAATCCAGGGAGGAGGAGGAGGGGGAGGCCGAGGCGGCACCTCCCCAGGATGAACGCCCGAAGGAGCCCCACGACCTTCCAGCCGTCCTTGCCGTGGAGGACAACGAGGTCAACCGCGACCTCATAAACATCTACCTTCGATCCTGCTGCCGTGTCCAGTTGGTGCCGGATGCCGAGACCGCCCTCGTGCTGGCGGCACGGGAGCATTTCGATGTGGTGCTCATGGACATCAACCTGGGGCCCGGCATGGACGGGCTCACCGCGGCGAAGCTTCTGCGCACCACCCCCGGCCATGCCGACACCCCCATCGTCGCCCTCACAGGGTACGCCGCCGCCTCCGATCGCGAGCAGATGCTCGCCGGTGGCTGTTCCCACTATCTTGCCAAGCCCTTCGACAGGCGGACGCTTCTCGCCCTGCTCCAGGACATCCTCCAGAGACGTCTTCCCTGACATCCGCGCACCCATCCCATATGACCGATCACCCCTCCCCGCCCACTCAACCACCCATGGATTCGATGGAGAACATGCAGCGGCTCCTGCACGCGCTCGAGCAATCGGAGCGCGCCGCGCGCCGTGCCGCTGAGGACGTGCAGCGCAGGCTCGCTGCCGCCGAAGCCGAAAACCATGCCCTGAGGCTCATCGCCCAGAACATCAGCGACGTGCTCTGGAACCTCGACACCTCGCTTCGCCTCACCCACGTCACGCCGTCCATCACCAGATTCCTCGGCTACACCGTCGAGGAGATGCTCGCGCTCGACCTGTCGGACTACATGCCGAAGGAGTCCATGGCCGTCGTCGAGCGGATGTATCACGAGTTTCTGGACGATCCCGACAGCACCATCCCCGGTGCCCGATCCGATTACGACACACTCGAGCTCGCGCAGATCCACAAGGATGGGACCCTCCGCTGGGCCGACATCCGCCTTGCCGTGATACGCGACGCCCAGGGCGCGGTGACCGGCGTGCAGGGCGTGACGCGTGACATCACCGAGCGCAAGAAGGCGGAGCTCCGGCTCAGGGAGTATTCCGACGAACTCCGCGATCTCAACGCTGCGAAGGACCGCTTCTTCTCCATCATCGCGCACGACCTGAAGAGCCCCTTTTCGGCCATCATGGGCTTCACCGACATCCTCCACAAGGACTACGAGAACTACTCCGATCCCGAACGCCGGAACTTCATCAGCAATGTCTACAAGGCGTCGGAGAACGCCTTCCGCCTTGTCGAGAACCTGCTCGAATGGTCGCGCACACAGACGAACACGATGGATTTCCAACCCGCCATGGTCGATCTCTCCATCATCGCGAACGAGGCCATCATGTCCATCAAGGCCCAGGCGGAGGCAAAGTCCATCCACCTCTACACGGGCATCAACTACGGCACGCTGGCCTTCGCCGACACGAACATGCTGAAGACCGTGTTCCGCAACCTCCTCTCCAACGCCGTCAAGTTCACCATGCCCGGGGGGTCGGTCCGCGTCTCGTCGGAGGACATCCAGGAATCCGTGGTGCGCGACACTCGTGCCCTGCCGGGCTCCGCCCCGCTGAAGGCCGTGCGTCCCATGGTCCGCGTCTCCGTGCGGGACACGGGTGTGGGGCTCCGGGAGGATCAGGTCGTGAAGCTCTTCCGCATCGATCAGAAGGTGCTCACCGCCGGCACGAACAACGAGAAGGGCACGGGGCTGGGGCTGCTGCTGTGCAAGGAGCTCATCGAGAAGCAGGGGGGGCGGATGGCGGTCACCTCCGAGGTGGGCCGGGGCAGCACGTTCAGCTTCACACTTCCCATCTATGAGGAGTGACGCCGCCTGCATCGCGGCGACTGCTCGGCGCCCATCCATGCCCGAGTCTCCTCGCGATCATCGCGGTCTCTCACCCGCCCCCGCCCTGCGATCATGACACTGCTCCATATCGCGTTTCACACCATCGAGGGGCTGCCTCCGTTGCGCAACGAGCTGATCATGGCTTCGCACCGTGGCGACACGAGCATCGCGGTCGTGCTTCCTCCCGAGGGTGTCCGTGCCTGGGAACCCGCACCGCATGTGAAGGTGCAGCCCGTGCTCATCGCCCTGCGGCGCCTCAGCACGCGGCAGGTGCCGCTGCTGAAGCTCCTCCGCTTCCTTGAGTACATGCTGCGCGTCTTCGCCGCCGTGCTCCGGCATCGTGCCGACGTGGTGGTGGCGCATGACGCGGCCGCGCTGCTGCCCGCCTGGTTCGCGGCCCGGCTTGTCGGCCGACCCATCCTCTACCATGCGCACGAACTCTGGTCCGATGCCGGCGGTGGCACCGCCCCATGGCCCGCCCTCTGGAGGCGCGTGGAGCGCTTCCTCTGCCCGCGCGTCGATGCAATGATCGCACCGGAGGAGAACCGCGCCCGCATCTACGCCGAGGAGTTCGGCGCACGCACGCCGCCCGTCGTGGTGCGCAACTGCCCGATGGACCGGCCCCGCGTGGAGTCGGACGACCTGCGCCGGCTGCTGGCCGCACGCGGCATCGCCTCAGGCTGCATCGTCCTGTACCAGGGACTGCTCGACCCCAGCCGCTGCCTCATGGAACTGGTGGACGCCATGGCGCTGACCGGCGGCGATGCCACGCTCGTCCTGCTGGGACGCGGCGACCCGGACCACGAGCAGCAGCTCCACGCCCGCATCAACGAACCCGGTCTGCGCTCGCGTGTGGTTCTGCTGCCCTCGGTGCCGTACGAGGAGCTGCACGCGATCACCTGTTCCGCCGACATCGGTGTGCTGCTCTACCGCAACGATTCACGCAACAACTACTACTGCGCACCCAACAAGCTCTACGAATACATGCAGGCCGGATTGTCGCTGCTCGCCAGCGATTTCCCGGGGCTCCGCCAGGTCATCGACACCCACAGTCTCGGTGCCTGTGCCGATCCCGCCGATCCCCGCGCCATCGCCGCGGCCATCGACCGCCTTACCGACGAGATCCGTGACGGGGATGCCGAAGCACGCCGCGCACGCATCTCCGCCATCGCCCGGCAGCACTTCCGCTGGGAGGCGGAGTATGAGAAGATCGAACGTGTGTACGAGGGGTGCGTATAGCGGCGTTGCGTACTGCGCTGCGTGCAGCAGGGGCGCGGCACGAAGACACAGACACGGGGCGTTGAACGCCCTTCATCGTCCAAGCATCAGATCCTCGGCTGCGCGGAGATCGTGAAGGCGCTGGATTTCGGTGGTGTCGCCCTTCTTCTGGTTGGCGCGGATCAGGAGGTCGATCGCCTCGTCGCGGAGCTGGCGGCGGAGTGCCTTGTCGCTGATCTGCAGCCAGATGTGCTGGTTGACGATGAGCTTGAGGCGGCGGATCACCTTGTCGGGCCGGGCCGTGTCGGCGCGGGCCAGGCGGATCTGCTCGCGGAGCCGCGGCGCGATGTCCTGCCCCACAGCCTTCTGATCACCCACAAGGCGGTCGGACACGCGCGACGTGCGGGCAACATTGGCGGAGTCGGGCAGCAGATCGAGCAGGTTCATCTTGTACCGTGGGAGCATGCGGACGCGTACCGCGTCGGAGCGATGCTGCGGGAAGCCGCGCTGCTGGAGGGCGTAGACAAAGCCGCGGCAGAAGTCCTTCGAGAGGTTCGTGTTCACGAAGCGCAGTCCCGCGGAAAGCAGAAGATCGCCGGTGGAGCCGGTGAGCAGCGAGAACTTGTCGATGAGTGACTGCCGCAGGAACACGCTCTGGTTGTGCGAACGCTGATAGTCGCCGGTGCGGAAGGCCTTGCGTGAGCGCAGGAAGCGCAGCGTCCCCTTGGGATCCTTGTAGCCGAGCAGCTCGAGGATGCCGAGCGCCTGCGAAAGACCGACCTCCACGTAGTAGCGGATGGGCTTCCGTCTCGTGAGTTCCTCCACCGCAGTGAGGAAGCGCTCGATGCCCTTGCCCCGAGCATGCGAGATGATGTTGGATGAGGTCGTGTCCGGAAACCCGCAGTCGTAGTACGAGCCGCGCGGGATGGACATGATGTCGACAATGCCGGAATCCGGGTTGATGGTGAAAAGGTGGATGGCATCAGCTCGGGCGCCGGACGTCCCCATGCGCGCATCCACGCCGAAGAGCAGGATGTTGACCACCTTTCCCCCCACGGCCGGTGCGCTGGTGAGGCCCTTGAGCTCGCGGACCAGGGCGGGATCGCTCTCCGCTCTGCCGGGGGCCGACGTGGTGTCGCCGCCGAGGCGCTGATGCACATGCTTTTCCGCCTGCTCGATCGCTGACTGCCCCGTGGTGTCGTTCTCCACGGCCTCACTCGTCACCTGCTCCGAGGACTTCTGCAGATCGTCCTCGTTGATCGCGTAGTAGATGGGGTCGGCGCCGAGCTTGAACAGATCGATCGCGCCCCAGGCGAGCACCATGGGCGAGGGGAGGGCCGGGACGATGAGATGCACCACCGTCCAGATGAGAAGTGTCAGGAAGGTGTACTTCAGACCTCTGCGAAACCAGTGCCGGCGTGGTGCCTCCGTTGTCGGTGGGGCGTTGTCGGTGGGAGTACCGGTTGCGGGTGAGGGATTGGGATCATTCGCGTTCGGCTGATCCTGATCGTCGGTGGTGTGTGACATGATGTCGCTGGTGCTGTCGTTGTATGGAGAGGGCGTGAAACGAAGGTCATGAAACGCTGATGCAATATGGCGAAACGGCGATCCCTGTCACAGCAGAGCCGCGACCGCGGGGGTCAGTACTCGTAGCGGGTTTCGCAGAACTTCGCCCAGCGCGCGTTTGCGAAATCGAGGAACTCCTTCGGCCCCTTTGCCAGGACGGGATCGATGGTCTTTCTCCCGCCGGCGATCTTCCGGCCGTTTTCGTACACCGTGGTCAGGCCCCGGATGGCGTATTTCATCTCGCCCTCCAGCATCAGGAACTTGAGGTCGCTTGGCGAGATGTCCCCCGCACAGCCGAGTGTGTAAAGAAAGGAGACCTCGCCGATGCTGTTGGCGTTCAGATCGGTCACCATGACGCTGCCCTCCGTGAAGGCGGCGGACATGTCGAGGACGCAGTCGTAGGTGCCATCCTTGATCTCGCGGACCAGCCGGTAGGCTCCATCAGAGCCGGTGAAGAGGAAGCCCTTGAGGAAGGTGCTGCGTGCGTCCATGTCCTCGCTGGTGGTCTCTCTGGTTTCCGTGGTCAGCAGCAGCCAGTTGTCGCCATGGGCATCCCTCCAGTGGGCGCCATCGGCGATGCTCCCGGAGAAGGCGAGGCCGGCGGGGAGGTGGTCCCGAGCGAACTCGAGCACGGCGAAGACGGGCGCGGGCGCGGCGGCAGGGGCTTCAGCCTTTGGGGCGTCACCGGTCCTTGAGCCACAGGCGGAGAGGAGGAAAAGGCAGACAGCGGGAATTGCCAGATGGATGCGTTTCATGGAGGGCCTGCGTGGTGAATGGTTTGTTCTTGTTGAATCGACTCCCAAGTGCGGATGACGGAATCCTCCTCCTCCGCCGCATGGTGTGGGATCACTTCTCAGCCGCTGCCAGATGCCGGTCTTGTCGATGCATGTATCCAGCGTGGACCAGGGGACCTCCAATGCATGCATCTCGAACGAGATCTCCTCGAATGGACCGACATCGAAGACAATGCCCGATGCATTGAACACGAATCTGATTGGCATGTCGTCGAGGGAAGGCATCTCCCGCTCGCGCAGCTCGGCATGTGCTTCCCGCAGCTCATGGATGATGATGGTGGCGAGTTGCGCCTTCGATGCTTCTGTCCAGATGAACAGATCCTGCAGCCCCAATTCACGCCCGGTTTCCAGATCGCGATTGTAGGCGTGGTGGAGGAAGGATCCGCCTCCTCGCAGTTGAGCTGGAGACTCAGAAGACCATTGCGATTGAAAGCGATGTGATGGGAGCCAGCATCGGCCGACTGGACGTTGTTGCGGATATCCATGTTGAGCGCTTGCAGTGCCTTGTTGGACCGGGCACACGTGAATTGTGGGTGGGTGAAGTGCCGCCGTGTGGTGAGTTCCTTCACGGTGACAGTGGGATATTGTTCTGTTGCAGTCGGAACGGACAGGCTGAACAGGAGAAGCATGCAGACCAGGAGGTGATGCATGTTCATGGCAATGTGTGAAGGGAATGTGGGAAAGGCCTCATTTCCGCCGGTACTCACCCGTGAAGCTCACGCCCGCCCCGAAATCAGGATGCCGCCCCTCATCCTTCGCCTCCAGGCCGGTCTGCGTGAAGGTGATGGTGAGGCGATAGATGCCGTTGTCGGAGGAGTGCGTGTGGCGGATGGTGCCGTTGTCGATGGAGGCGATGAAGTCGAGTGTTCCGAAGTGGATGCTTTCCGCACCGTGCGTGCCGCTGTAGGCCTCGCCGGTGATGTGCGCCGTGCTGTCGGGAAGGAATGTGACGATGAGGCTCGCCTCGCGATCGTCACCGGTGAACGCGTACGTGCCGGCGACAGCCTTCGCCTCCGTGGCTGCAGGCGCGGCGTGCGACGCGCTCTGTTCCTGTGGCTGCGGTGAGGGGATCTCCTGCGATCGTCCACAGGAGGCGAGGACGAGGAGAATGGCGGGAAACGGGGTGAAGTGTTTCATGTGTCGCTCTCTGCTGGTGCGTGCTTTGCCGACGCTGTCACCACAAACTTCCGCATTCCTCCACACGCAGCCAAGAGGGAAGGCGGAAGTGGTGCTCCGGCCCAGGCAGCCCTGGACGCCGGTGGCTGGGACGACGCCCTCGCGATCCCGGCAGACAGGTCGGCGAGGCGGTGCGTCATGCGTCAATACCCTTGTGCCATGAAATGCGACACGCACAGGTCCTGCCACTGGCTTCCCGGCTCCCACACGATGGGTTCAAAGCGGACAAAGGTGGTCTTGTGCGGTGTGAAGGAAACCTTCTGAATCTCATCAATCTCACGCAGAATGACGACCTCCGACTGTCCGTCGGAAAAGTCGAGCTTGGCCTTGGTGATGCGGTTGTTCAGGAAATACAGATCGCCGTACCCCGGGTAGTTCAGATGATGCGATCCATTGTGGATCTCCACGGCGGTGACAGTCCTGGTGCCGGCGAAGTTGATCTGTAGCCAGGCACCATAACCGGACTTGTTGGATCCTGAGGGGGTCCACCAGGTGCTGAGCACGCCGTCACTCACATTCTCCGGGCGGTATCCTTCGGACAGATGGTTGCAGGCGATGACGCTGCTGACGGGCAGCGGAGCGGACACCCGCTGCGTCTCCCCGGCATCTGCCGCATCGGTCTCCGACGGCTTGCTGAGGAAGAGAAACCACGCGGCAACGGCGAGCACAAGCACGCCGCCACCAATGCCGAGAATGAGCGGAAGGGGGCTCTTCGGAGTTGATGCAGGCGGCAGGCCTCCGGTGAGGGACGAGGTTGCCGGTTGCGGCGTGGGTGATGGCGAAGCAGGCAGGGGGTGTGCGGCTTGTGCGGGCGGCTGCGCGGCAGCCTGCTCCGCTGCGGCCGCCTTCCATGACGTGAGGATGTCATTGATTTCCGGGACGGCGGCGGGGTCGGCCCAGTTGGCCATCCCATCGGTCCAGACAAGATGCTGCCCGGTGGGATTCTGCCAGACCTTGGTGGCGACAGCGGCGGCATCGAACGGGCCTTCTTGGGAGCCGTTGAGGGAGTAAGTGTAGAGGCTCATGTGTATCTCGAAGAAGTGAAGGTGGAATCGAGTGGTGAACAGCAGGACCTTACGTACCTGGAAGAGGAGGTGGTTGAGGAATTGAACCTGGGAGCGGAGGTGGAAGTGCGCCTGGATGGGGGGATGTCGGCGTCCGGCTGCCATTGTCACGTGCAACACGTGAATCCACTCCATCGGCGGGCGAGGTGTGCCTCATCATCCTTGTCGGTGCAATCAGAAACACACCACGCGCCAGAACAGGAAGGAATCCTCTGCCGGGCCCACTGCTTTCAATCAGCACAGGAGAGAAGCCGTTGCGGGCAGGATGTCGGCCATCGCACGCAACGTGTCAGACTTCGTCGTGCTTTCTTCGGAGGTGACAGCAGCGATGATTGACAACATGATGGCTGCCGATAATCCTGGAAGAACGTTGGTTGCTTCGAACAGCTCCTGCGTTGGTTTCAATTCGATTCCACTGAGAAATGATCCTGATGGCTGGTGGAGTTCCTTGCCATATCGATGATGGGTGGAACCCGGTGGTGAGCAGCGATGGGAGTCAGGCCAGCGGTACAGACCTGTTGCAGAACCCGGTGTTGTGTCAGGTCTTGCTCGCAAATCTGCGGCCGCGCACGCACTCTGTGGGATTCTCTGACCCGGCGATCACTGAGGCTCCTGAAGATGTTGGTGTGTTTCAGGCCGAGGACTGAAGTGATCAGAGACAGTCATGTGTTCAGGATTTTGGCAGCGGAGGTGCCGTCATGGTCTGTTCTTTTCGGAAGACAAGCATTTTGAAAGTGATAGCCTGGTCTTTCTTGCCGAACAAACTGCCTAGGCAACCGCGATGTTGAACAGATGTCACTTCGTCGATCAACACAAGTTCCCACCCACCGGCTGATGCTTGATTGATTTCCTTCTCATAGAAGCCAACAGCGTTGAGGTGGGAGGACATGCCGATCTTCCCGGTTTCAAAGGCATCGGAAACAGGGACACATTTGTACGTGAAAATTGCCATTATACCTTCTCCTGTGTGGGTTGATCTATGGATGGTCGACACCACCATTTGGTGGTCGGCATCGCCAAATTCTGTGAATTCCCTTCATTGCGCCGCGGACGACACCGTGATTCGCGAGGCACAGTATCATGTATTCAGAGCAGCTTGGTTGAAACCGGCATGAATTTCTCAGCGCGGGAGATGCATGGTGTTGATACACGTGGATGATGCTCATCATGTGCATGGCAAGAAAGCGGTTCATGGTTTCTTGAAATTGAATTTGAGTATCCATGAAGTGAAGTATCGGACGAGAAGGCTGACGGATGGCCGAGGCGGTGCGATTGCTTCACGCCACATTGAATGGTGTGCGAGTAACCAGGATGGCCGCAAGAGACGGAATGAACCGATTGACTGGGCAAGAGAGAATGCTTCCGAACTTCTGGGCGTGCATGTCATCGCAGCAACAACGGAGATAGCGGACTTCTCCACAGAGTGGCGAATACTGGGTGGAGAATCAGCGTGGGTGCGCCACCCGGCGACACAGGCCCCCGTTTCCCCGGTGGGCATTCAGGAGTGACCATGTGAGTGATGGAAATGGCCACGGCGCAGAGAGCAGTGTCAAGCACCTCGGCCACGCGTTGCTGCCACTCCGGCTGCCTGTCTCTCAAATGAAAAAGCCGGGGACGGCCCCGACTTCTTATCGTTACGCCTGCCTCAGCGCTTCGTGCTTCGCTGTTCGCACTCCCAGGCATACACCACCCTCCCCAGGTCCCGAAGAAACGGCAGACCGCTGCGCCGGTAGAACTTCTCCCCCTCGGCGGCCACCCCATCGTAGCCGACATACACGGCGGCAGACAGGATGAACTCCACACCACTCCGCTCGTCGTGGAAGTATGCGCAGTCTGAAAGGAAGCCGCTCGCGCTTCCCACGATGTTCGTGATTCGAAGATCCGGGTTGAGGACCGCCCGACGTTCCGCGCCGTAGTACAGGTAGTTTGTCAGCGTCGGATGCCACGCGCTGTCGCGCCGCACCAGCCCCGCTTCCGCAGGGGTGGACTCCAGCAGCCGCTGCAGCAGCGCGCGATCCTCGTCGGTGATGCGGAAGCCCTCCGACGGCGGCCACAGCTCCGGCACCGCCACGCGCCCGATCATGCCGTGCACCAGCGCAAGCGGCAGGGCGTTCCTCGTCGAGAAATCCTGCGTCGCCGGCTTCCGCGGCGGCCGGCCCGGCACCGCACGCAGCACCACGCCTGCCGCGCGCGCCGGATACTCCCGCACGTCGTCGGGCGCACGCCAGCCGGTGAGCACTCCACCCGGCACCCCGAAGCGGAACAGCGGCGGGCGGCCGCAGTCCGCGAGGCTGCAGCCGCGGAAGGAGTGGATGATCCGCGCCCCCGGATACCCGGTTTCCATGAGCCGGTCCATGATGCGCCGACGCCCGGCAAACTCGAACAGCCGATTGTAGGCCTCGTTGTCACTCACCACCAGCGCCGCCGTCAACAGGCGCCGCAACGTGGATCCCGCGACTCCCGGCGGCAGCGCGGGGATGCACGCGACTTCGGACTCCACGAAGAAAGGGGTGTCGAGGCCGATGCCGCCGCCCCGCCATGCGCGCAGCGCCTCGAGCGCCACGATGGCGGTCGGGAGCTTCACCATGCTCGCGGGGTAGAAGTACTCGCCGGGGTCGTTCCGGTAGCTGAAGGTCTCCGCGATCGGGCGGCCGGTGGCGTCGCGTGTGATGCGCGTGAGGAGGATCTGGAGGCGGTGCGCCTTCGCCGCCCGGAGCACACCCCGCCACTGCGGCAGTCGATGTGTGAGGAGACTGTCGAGAAGCGGCCGGGCGTTGAAACGCAGCGCGGCGGAATCCGCAGACTGCCCCTGCACGCGCGCGGGCAGGAGCAGAAGCGCGAGCAGCAGACAGCCGCCGGCTGTGCGGAGCCGCCTGGCAGGCCATGCCACGTCATGGGTGTTCATGCATCCTCCCGTGTGTCGTTCGTCACTGAGCGCCGATGCGGGCGCCGGTCATTTTCGTGCGGCCACCTGCAGGTTGGTCTCCCCCACCGCGGTGTTGTAGCCGATGCGGAATGGCAGGGTGCGCTTCGTTGTGCGGTTCCTGTAGGCCAGGGCCATGTCGGGCTGGAAGTTGCCGCGGAAGATCGGGAGGACACGCGAATAACTGCCATGAAGCTCCACCGTCCACCGTGCGGGATCGAAGGACTTGTAGGGAATGCCCGAATCGTCCTGTAGGATGACAGCGGCGCGGTCCAGGAGGAGGTTTCTGATTGCGCTGAAGCTGGCCTTGTCGTGCATCAGGTAGGATGCCGCCTTGAGGAACACCGCGAACGGGCCGGAGCGTCCGGCGAAGCGGTAGAACGCTGCATGCGAGCGCGCGGCGCTGCTGGAGAGGTTGAAGCTGAAGTAGTAGAGAGTCCGCCGCTCCACGCGCGAACTGTCGGTGAACCGGATGCGCACACCGGAGTACATGCGGCCCAGTCCCTGCCCGCGCGGCACCGGCGCGCCCGTACTGTCGAGTGTCACCGGGTCGACACCCGCAAGCTGGAAGCCGCAGCGCTTGATGTAGAACATGATGAGCGGCAGCGTGCCGTTGAGATCCTCGCGGTAGAGCGCCGACCTCATCTTCTTGGTGATGAAGTAGCCCGTGCGGTTCACATAGGCCATCGATGCGTTGAGCTTGGCGAGGAAGGAGGCGCAGGTCTCATCCCGCATCGCGTGGAGTTCGAGGATGGACCCCACCGGCTCGAGGCCGACCATGATGATCGTGTCACAGGCCGGGAAGTACGCGTCGGCGAAGAGGAAGTCCGCTCCGGCGAACGGGTAGAACAGCGTGCGCGGGGCGCGGGCGAGGACGGGGTGGGTGGTGGACCAGCGGCGGATGCGCCGGATCTTGTTCTCCTGCACCGTGGTCCAGTCGCGTGCGCAGCGCGCCGCGTGCTCGCGCCATGCAGGGATGGCGGCGAGGCGCAGGTAGTACTTCCGTGGCTGGATGCCGGCGAGGAAGCAGGCATAGTCGTCGAGCAGCGTGTCGACATCCACCAGCCGCGGTGCCGCGATGGTGTCGGGCGCGGCTGCCACGGTGTCCGCCTGCATGGATGAGCGGATGGTGGTGCGCGGGGGATCCTTGGACACGGCGGCCGGCTTCTGCTGCGAGGAGGGGCCGCTGCAACCGGCGAGAAGGATGATCAGAAGGAGGGGGAGAGAACGCATCATGGGCAGGTCCGTGTCACGAAACACCCAAGTTACAGTCAGGCATCGATTGAAGGCAACCCCTGGGGAGTCATCAAGTCATCGAGGTGTCAATTTGTCAAGTTGCACGCTGTCGGGTTACGAAGATTGAATCCCACAGTGGCAGGCCCTATCTTCGTTTTTCCACGTCGACAACGGAAAGGAGCTTCATGGATACACTCACCGCCATATTCACCCGCCGCAGCGTGCGCAGTTTCACCACGGATACTGTGAGCGACGACCAGGTCCACACACTGCTCCGCGCGGCGATGCAGGCGCCCAGCGCCGGCAACCAGCAACCCTGGCACTTCGTTGTTGTCCGTGACAGGCTGCTCCTGAACCGGCTCGTCACCATCAACCCCAATGCAGAGATGTGCGCCCAGGCGTCCGTCGCCATCCTCATCTGCGCTGATGAACGGCTCGAGCGTTTCCAGGATTACTGGGTGCAGGACTGCTCGGCCGCCGGTCAGAACATCCTTCTTGCGGCGCATGCCCTGGGACTTGGAACGGTGTGGACGGGCATCCATCCTCTGGAGGATCGCATCCGTGGATACCGGTCCCTGTTCCGCCTGCCGGACCACATCCACCCACTGGCGCTCATCGCCATCGGCACAGCCTCCGAACCGCTTCCCCCCATCGATCGTTACCGCGGGGACCGCGTCCACCACGACGCATGGTGATCCGCAGTGTCATCTCCCGCCTCCCATGAGGCGGCCCAATCAGGAGCACCGATGAATCTCACTCCCATGGAACTGATGCGCATCGTCGTGCAGGCCGATGTCAGCCTGCTGCCGGCGGTTCTCACCTCCGTGCGCCATGCCGCCGACAAGGCGGGCCTGCCCACGGATGATCTCGGCCGCCTCGAGGTGATCGTCGAGGAGGCCTGTCTCAACGTCATTCATCACGCCTTCGATGCCTATCAGCAGGGATCCTACGAGGTGGCGGTGGAGAAGCGCGGCGGCCGACTCCTCGTCACCGTGAGCGACCAGGGGCTGCCCTTTGATTTTGCGACACTGGAGGATGCCGGGCGGCAGGGCATCGGCACGAAGCTCATACGCGCCTTTGCCGACGAGGTCCGCTTCGAGAACCTCGGCCGCCAGGGCAAGCGTGTGGTCCTGATCAAGAACCTCCCCTACTCCACGATCGACGAGCTGACCACCGGTGAGGAGGCTCCGGCCTCCGTGCCTCCCACGCTGCCGGAAGGCGAGGACATCAGCTTCCGCCTCATGTCGCCCGATGAGGCGGTGGATGTGGCGCGCTGCCTCTACCGTGGCTACGGCTACACCTATGCCAACGAGGTGCTCTACCAGCCCGGGCGGCTGCGCGAGGCCATCCAGTCGGGGCTCGTCGAACCCTGTGTCGCCGTGCTCAACGATGGCACCGTGGTGGGCTATCTCGCATCGGTGAAGGAGGAGCTCGAGTCCATGATCGCGGACAGCGCCCAGGCCATCGTCGATCCGCGGGCCCGTGGCCGCAAGGTGTTCGAGCGGATGAAGCATTTCATCGTGGAGCGTGCGCGCGAGCGGGGTCTGCACGGCGTGTACAGCGAATCGGTGACCGTGCATCCCGCCACACAGCGCGGGAACTGCGCTCTCGGCGCCACGGAGCTCGGCGTTCTGCTCGGTTTCATCCCCCCCACCGTCTCCTTCAAGCACTTCGACCAGCACAAGCACCGTGAGGCGATCGTGTTGTACTACAAGCGCGTCAACCAGGAACCGCATCGTGTGAGTCACCCACCGTTCCATCATGCCGCCATCATCCGCCGGATCTACGAGCGAGGAAATTTCGACCGGGAGATCGTCATCTCCACGGGCGTGCCTGCGGAGCCGC
This sequence comes from uncultured Chromatiales bacterium, assembly GCA_964449305.1. Taxonomy (GTDB): domain Bacteria; phylum Bacteroidota; class Ignavibacteria; order SZUA-365; family CAYQST01; genus CAYUYM01. Next base: position 31,724 of record CAYUYM010000016.1, read on the forward strand.
TGCCCGCGCACAGCGTGGTGCAGGTGGCCGAACGCTACGAATGGGGACACGGGCGCATCGCCATCCGCGCGTATGGTGCCGACATCATCGATGTGGTGCGCGCCCGCTTCCGCGATCTGTGCCTGAAACGTCTCGATGTGATCTGGCTCGATCTGCCCCTGCACGATCCGTGGACAGCGCACCACTGCGCGGCCTTCGAGATGATGGGCTTCTTCTTCGGTGGCGTGATCCCGGAGATGTCGAACGGCGATGTGCTGCGCCTTCACTTCCTCAACAACGTGGAGATCGATCCTGAACGCACCGTCCTCTATTCGGACTTCGCCCGTGAGCTGGGGGCCTATGTGCTGAAGGCGCGGGCGGGTGCGTGAGCATGGCCTGTGTGAACATCGAGATCAAGGCCGTGTGCCGGGATCATGACGCGGTCCGCCGGTATCTGAAATCCCACCATGCCGAATTCCGCGGGGAGGACCATCAGATCGACACGTATTTCCGGGTGCCCTGGGGGCGCCTCAAGCTGCGGGAGGG
>CAYUYM010000017.1:0-30102 GCA_964449305.1 uncultured Chromatiales bacterium
GGGTGATTGAGAACGCCCTCATCCATTACGCCCGCGTCGATGACGCAGGGCCGAAGCGCTCCGACGTCACGCTTCACCCCGTCACCGAACCCGCCACGCTCAAGGCCGCGCTCACCGCGGCGCTCGGTGTGGATGTGGTGGTGGACAAGCGCCGCGAGATCTGGTTCATCGACAACGTGAAGTTCCACCTCGACCGCGTGGAGGGCCTGGGCAGCTTCCTGGAGATCGAGGCCATCGACATCGACGGCGGCATCGGCGTTGCCGCCCTTCAACAGCAATGCCGGCAGCACATGGCAGGCCTCGGCATCTGCAGCGGGGATCTGCTCGAGCGGTCGTACTCAGACATGGTGGGGAAGTGAATGAAGGCCACCGCCACAGCCCGACCAGACAACCTGACACCGATCCAGTGGACATCCATGCGGCTCCGGATCCTGACCATCGTGATGATGTGGACACTGCTTCCCGGTGCAGCGCTGGCGCAGGGGAGGCCGGTGGTGGACTCACTGCGCTGGCTGGCGGGATGCTGGAGGATGGAGGATGCGACGACCGTGGTGGAGGAATGCTGGATGGCCCCGGCAGGCGGCGGCATGCTCGGCGTGGGCAGGACGGTGGTGGACGGCATCCAACGGGAGCATGAGCTGCTGCGCATCCTCAAGTCCGACGATGGCGGCATCGAGCTGCTGGCACAGCCCTCCGGCCAGCCTCCCGCACGCTTCGCGCTCACACAGATCGGGCCGCACTCCTGCCTGTTCGAGAATCCCGCGCACGACTTTCCCCGGAGCATCGGCTACCGGCTCGACGAAGCGGGCAACCTCCTTGCTTGGATCGAGGGCGATCTGCATGGCCGTGTGGAGCGCATCGAGTTTCCGTATCGACCCTCTCAGAGGACGATTCCCTGCGCAGATGACATGGGAAAAGGACGGTGATGCGTGGAACTATGACGCGTGGAACGGGGCGCAACAACGCAGAACATGCATGATGCATCGCACACATGATGCGCACGGCAGAGGGCGCATGATTCCTGAAACGGGGATTTCGAAGCGGATTTCAAAAATACGGAATCGATCTTTGTTTTTCCACCCTCGCATCGTATTTTTGAAAGGATGCGCCTGTAGCTCAATTGGATAGAGCGTTGGCCTCCGGAGCCAAAGGTTGAGGGTTCGATCCCCCCCAGGCGTACAAAGGAATCGCGTAACAACGAAACATTTGGAGAACACACGTGCTCACTGCGAAAAAGAAACTGGCTGTCAGGAAGGCCGTCCCCGAATCCTCCTTCAGTGTGAACATGGGCATCGCCCAGGACTGGTACGAACAGTACAAGAAGTACATCCTGTGGGGTGGCCTGGCAGTGGTTGGCATCGTCATCTTTTCGGTGATCTACTTCTCCGGCCAGGCGACTTCTGAAAAGGAAGCGAATGCCGCGCTGAACAAGGTTCTCCCGCTCATCCAGCAGGGACAGTTCAAGCTCGCCATCGAGGGCGATCCCGCACGCAGGATTCCGGGTCTCAAGGATATCGCCGCCCAGTACAGCGGCACGAACTCCGGTGAGCTCGCCGCCACCTACATCGGCCAGTGCCATCTCGACCTCGGAGAGTTCGACAACGCCATCGCGGCGTTCGACAACGCCTCACCCTCGGGGGATTTCCTGAAGTCGCTCGTGAAGAACGGCCTCGCCGCCGCCTACGAGGGAAAGAAGGAATACGCCAAGGCCGCGGGTCTCTACGAGGACGCCGCCAAAATGGTGGATGATGATTATCTCCGCGCCAACCGCTGGTTCAATGCCGGGCGCGCCTACTGCGTCGCCGGTGACAAGGCCAAGGCCATGGAGGCCTTCAAGATGGTGAAGGGTTCCAACACCCAGCAGTTCGAGGCTCCGATGAGCCGCCTCATGGCCCAGTACGGTCTCGAGGAGCAGGAGTGATCATCGCTCCACGCAATTGACCACCGAGGGCCGGCACATGCCGGCCCTTCATTGTATCGATGACGGCGAAAATGGTATTTTGACCGGACACGGCTGCCATCGGGACCGTCGGGCCGCCTTCCGATTCATTCCACCAGTGTCATCATGAAGTACGTTCGATTCCTCCTCCTCGCGCTCCTGGTCACCATCGTGTGCGGGACTGCCGCAGCGCAGACCACCTCGATCTCCATCATTCCAAGGCCGACCCATGTGGAGCGCACACCGGGTGCCTTCTCACTCAACGCGGCGACGGTGGTCTCCTGGCCGAAGAACAACGACGATGTGGCGTTCGCGGCGGATCTCCTCATCCGGCAATTGCGTCGTGTGACGGGTCACCCGCTGCGTTTCGTCGACATGGGGGCGCTGCCGAACACGAACTTCATCCTCATCAATCCGATGTGCGAGGATGCCCTTGGCGACGAGGGCTACGTGATCGAGGCCGGTCTCGACAAGATCCTCCTCGAAGCGAACGCGCGGCATGGATTCTTCTACTCCGTGCAGAGCTTCCTCCAGATGCTGCCGCCCGAGATTCTCGGCACACGCAGGGTGCGGCGGCGGTCGTGGGAGATCCCCTGCGCCATCATCCGCGATGTGCCACGCTTCCCGTGGCGGGGGATGCACCTCGACGTGGTGCGGCATTTCATGCCGGCATCCTTCATCAAGACCTACATCGACATGCTTGCACTGCACAAGATGAACGTGTTCCACTGGCATCTGACCGACGACCAGGGCTGGCGCATCGAAATCCGGCGGCATCCGCGCCTCACCTCCGTTGGCGCATGGCGCGTGGACCGCGGGAAGGTGCACTGGAACGCGCGTGCCCCGCAGAAGCCGGGCGAGAAGGCGCGCTACGGTGGTTTCTACACACAGGCAGAGATCCGCGACATCGTGCGCTATGCCGCGGAGCGCAACATCACCGTGGTGCCCGAGATCGAGATGCCCGCGCACGCCATGGCGGCGCTCGCGGCCTATCCGCAGTTCAGCTGCACGGGGAAGCCACTCACCGTGCCTCCGGGCGGTGTCTGGCCCATCACCGACATCTACTGTGCCGGCAGGGATTCCACCTTCCTGTTCCTCGAGAGCATCCTGGCCGAGGTGCTGGAGCTCTTCCCCTCCACATACATCCACATCGGTGGTGACGAGGCGGACAAGAAGGAATGGAAGGTGTGCCCGCGCTGCCAGGAGCGCATCGTTCGCGAGGGGCTCAAAGATGAGGCCGGTCTCCAGAGTTGGTTCGTCCGCCGCATCGGGCGCTTTCTCGCCTCGAAGGGGCGCCGCCTCATCGGCTGGGACGAGATCCTTGAGGGCGGTCTCGCGCCGGATGCGGCCGTCATGTCGTGGCGCGGGATGGACGGCGGCATCGAGGCTGCGCGGCAGGGGCACGACTGCGTCATGACGCCGGGCAGCCACTGCTACTTGGACCACTACCAGGGCCGGCCGCAGTACGAACCCCCGGCCAACGGCGGCTACACACCTGCCGGCAGGGTGTATGCATTCGAACCGGTGCCGGACTCGCTGACGGCGGAACAGGCCCGCCACATCCTTGGTGCGCAGGGCAATGTGTGGACCGAGTTCATCTCCACGCCCGCCCATGTGCAGTACATGACGCTGCCCCGCATGGCGGCGCTTGCCGAGGTGGTGTGGAGCCCGAAGGAGGGCCGCTCGTGGATGGAGTTCACCAACCGCCTGGAGACGCAGTTCCAGCGCTACCGCACGCTGGGCTGGAGGCATGCGTCAAGCGTGTACCAGGTGGACATCACCATCGGCACCGATCAGCGGACGAGGGAGGGGCTTGTGTCCCTGGCCAATGAACTGCGGGGCGGCGACATCCGCTACACGCTCAATGGCCGCACACCCACGGCCTCCTCGCCGCGCTACACCGATCCGTTCCGCGTCCCGACATCATGCACCATCATGGCTGCGACCTTCCGCAACGGCAGGCCCCTGGGGGCCGTGACGCAGCGCCGCGTCGATCTCCACAAGGCGGCGTTCAAGACGGTGCGCTATTCCGAGCCGTGTTCACCGCGCTATGATGGAGGCGGGGATGCGGCACTCACCAACACGCTTCACGGCACCATCGACCACCACGATGGGCAATGGCAGGGCTTCGAGGCCACCGACCTCAAGGCGGTGGTGGATCTGGAATCGACCATCCCCGTATCCCGCATCGCCGTGTCGTTCCTCGAGAAGCAGGCCTCCTGGATCTTCCTCCCTCGCAGGGTGGAGTTCGCCGTCTCCATCGACGGTCTCACCTGGACGCCCGTCGAGTCGCAGACAATCACCGCGACGCAGAACGCCCCCGAGCCCGCCATCCGCGAGGTGACGTGCCGTGCGGGCGGCGTGCGCGCCCGCTACATCCGCGTCTACGCGACGAACATCACCACCGTGCCGGGCTGGCATCCGGGCAGCGGTGGCAAGGCCTGGCTCTTTGTCGACGAGATCACCGTGGAGTAGGACAGACAACGACACCGCGTCACGCCCGACCGCCCACTTCTTCATCACCCACAGCCGCGGGTCTCCCATGCACCGAACGCACGCTTTCCGCCTGCTTCTCACACTGCTTCTCTGCGTCTTGTGTCTGCCGCTTCCCCTGTCCGCCCAGGATGGGGAGATGGAGACCGATTCCCTGGTGCTGAGGAAGCTTGAGTGGTTCAGGGATCAGAAGTTCGGTTTCATGATGCACTGGGGGCCGTACAGCCAGTGGGGCATCGTGGAGTCATGGTCCATCTGTCCGGAGGATGTGGACTGGGCGCCGCGGCGTTTCCCGACCTACGATGAGCACGTCCGTCAGTACGAGCTTCTGCCGCGCACGTTCAACCCGGTGCGGTTCGATCCCGCATCATGGGCCACTGCCGCCGCCGATGCGGGCATGCGCTATCTCGTGTTCACCACGAAGCATCACGACGGGTTCTGCATGTTCGACACGCGGCAGACCGACTACCGCATCACCGATCCCTCCTGCCCTTTTGCGGCCGATCCGCGTGCCGACATCACGCGGCAGCTCTTCGACGCGTTCCGGGCGAAGGGGTTCGGCATCGGCGCCTACTTCTCCAAGCCGGACTGGCATTCACCGTACTACTGGGCGCCGCAATGGGGTCGGGGCGACAGGAATGTGAACTACGTGATCGCGCGGCATCCCGATCTGTGGCGGAAGTTCTGTGAGCACACCTTCAACCAGATCGAGGAGCTCATGACCGGCTACGGCGCGGTGGACATCCTGTGGCTCGACGGCGGGTGGGTGCGCCCGATGCGCGATGCCGACTTCGAGGCGTTCAAGCCGGAGAACGGTCTCCGCGTGGCGCTCCAGAACCAGGACATCGACATGCCGCGCATCGCCGCCATGGCGCGCCGGCACCAGCCGGGTCTTCTGGTGGTGGACCGCACCGTGACGGGCCGCTACGAGAACTACCGCACACCCGAGCAGCAGGTGCCCGACACGCCGCCCGCCTACCCGTGGGAGACCTGCATGACCATGGCCAACCAGTGGTCGTATCTTCCGGGCGATGAATACAAACCCGCGCGAAAGCTCATCCATCTGCTCGTGGACATCGTGGCAAAGGGCGGCAACTTCCTCCTCAATGTCGGCCCGACGCCCGAAGGCACGCTGCCCGACACCGCGCTCGCCCGCATGCGGGAGATCGGCCGATGGATTCGCGTCAACGGTGGGGCGATCCACGCGACGCGCCCGGTGGCACCCTACAAGGACGGACGCGTGTGCTTCACCACCGCCGCTGACGGCACGGTGTTCGCCATCGTGCTTGCGGACACGGACCAGGGCCGGCCGCCTGCCGAGGTGGCATTCACGGCCCCCTTCGCCGGTGTGCGCGGTGCGCGCATGCTGGGCAGCGACACCGTGCTCCCCGCGATGGTGCGCGACGGGCGCTGTGTGATCCGCATCCCGGAAGCCCTCCGGATGCATCCGCCCTGCGAGCATGCCTGGGCGCTGGAGCTGCAACGATGACACCGGCGGGCACGGCCGCCACCGCACGCCAGGTTCCGCGGTACGCCACGGCCGGGCGGCGGGCTCTGGCGCTCATCCTGGACTTCGTCGCGATGAGCATGGTATTCTTTCCCGTGACGCGCATCGTCAAGGGCACATGGCTCATGACCCGTGCGGACCATCTCTGGGACATCTTCGATCCGCTCTGTGGCGTCTTTCTCGTCGTCATCATCGCCTACTTCATCCTGCTCGAGGGGCTGGCGGGTGCCACCATCGGGAAGCTGCTGCTGCGCCTGCGCGTGCGGCTGGTGGACGGCGGCCGCATGGGATTGCGGCAGGCCGCGGTGCGCACGGCATGGCGGCTCGTGGACGGCATCCTGTTCAACCTCGTCGGCTGGTGGTTCATCACGCACTCGCCCCTGCGCCAGCGGCTCGGTGACCGCCGTGCCGGGACGGTGGTGCTTCACGAGGACTGACACAGGAGAGGCGCGGAACCATGGCCCCATCCACACCCGAGACATCCGTCATGTACCTGCCCGGCGTCGGCCCGCGGCGGGCTGCCGCACTGGAAGCCGTGGGCATCACGACGATCCGCGATCTCCTGCACTGGTACCCGCGGCGCTGGCTGGACAGGACGACCATCGTGCCCATCGCCCGCCTCGGGATGCACCGCGATGTGGTGGTGACAACAGTGGGGCAGGTGGTCTCGGTGGAGATGATGGCGGCGCGCCGTCGTCGCGTGGTGGTGACACTGCGGGATGGATTCGCCACGATGGAGCTCGTGTTCTTCCAGGGGCTGACCTGGTGGAGGGAGGCGTTCGAGGTGGGGGAGATGGTCGCCGCCTCGGGGTCGGTGACCCTCTTCGGCCGCCGGGCGAGCATCGTGCATCCGGACATCGACCGGCTGGTGGAGGGCGACACGCTCGAGTTCATCAACACCGGTGGCATCATCCCCGTGTACAAGTCCGGTGCGGATCTCGAGAAGGTGGGGTTGAACCGGCATGGCGGGTTCCGCCGGCTCATCCGCACGGCCATCGACGCGCATCTGCAGGAGATGGAGGACCACTTCAGCGACGCATTCCGTGAGCGGCACCGGCTCGCCCCATTGCAGCAGGCGCTGCGCACCATCCACTTCCCTTCATCGCAGGAGGCGCTCGCGCCGGCGCGGCGCAGGCTGGTGTTCGACGAGTTCTTCCTTCTCTCCCTGATGATGGCGCACCAGAAGCACGGGGCGACGGTGGAGCTTGCGGGCATCGCCTTTTCGCCGGAGAGCCCGCGTGCGCGGGCCCTGGCGGCACGACTCCCCTTTGCGCTCACCGCGGCGCAGCGGCGCGTGATCCAGGAGATCCTCGCCGACATGCAGCGGCCGCACCCGATGAACCGGCTCCTCCACGGTGATGTGGGCAGCGGCAAGACCATCGTCGCGGTGCTTGTGGCGCTCGTGGCGATCGACAACGGCTGTCAGGTGGCTCTCATGGCCCCGACGGAGATCCTTGCCGCACAGCATTTCCGGACCATGTCGGTGCTGCTGGAGGGGAGCGGTGTGGAGCTGCGCCTCCTCACCGGGCGGCAGCGTAAGCGCGAGAAGGATCCGGCGCTGGCGGACATCGCGGCGGGCCGGGCACACATCGTGATCGGGACGCATGCGCTCATCCAGGGCGGGGTGGTGTTCGACCGGCTCGGCCTTGTGATCATCGACGAGCAGCACCGCTTCGGCGTGCGGCAGCGCGGGGAGCTGCGCAACAAGGGGGTGACGCCCGATGTGCTCGTCATGACGGCGACACCCATCCCGCGCACCCTGTCGATGACGGTGTACGGCGATCTCGACGTCTCCGCCCTCGACGAGCTGCCGCCGGGGCGCCGTCCCATCGTGACGGCCGTGCGCTTCGAGAAGAACCGCCAGGCGGTGGAGGATTTCATCCGCACGGAGATCGGCCGCGGGGCGCAGGCCTACATCGTGCTGCCACTGGTGGAGGAGTCGGAGAAGCTGGATCTCAAGGCGGCGACGGAGCAGTACGAGCAACTTTCGCGCGAGGTGTTCACCGACCTGCGGCTGGGGCTGCTCCACGGGCGCACACCCGAGGTGGAGAAGGAGGCGGTGATGGGCGCCTTCCTGCGCCGGGAGATCGACGTGCTTGTCGCGACCACGGTGATCGAGGTGGGCGTGGATGTGCCCAACGCCTCGGTGATGGTGATCGAGCATGCGGACCGCTTCGGTCTGGCGCAGCTCCACCAGCTCCGCGGCCGTGTGGGCCGGGGTCAGCAGCAGTCCTACTGCATCCTCATGACCTCGGAGCAGGCATATTACGCACGCACCGCCACGAGCGATGGCGGCTCGGAGCCCTCGCCCGCGCGCGTGCGTCTCGACACGCTGCGCGATTCGAACGACGGCTTCCACATCGCCGAAGTGGATCTCCATCTGCGCGGGCCGGGGGAGATCTGGGGGACGATGCAGAGCGGGTATCCCGAGCTGCGCATCGCCGACATCGAGGCCGACGCGGACATTCTGGAGGAGGCGCGCGTGGCGGCCTTTGCCATCGTGGAGAGCGATCCGACGCTGTCGCGGCCGGAGCACCGGCGGCTCGCCCGTGTGCTGAGTCCCGCCCTTCGTGAGCGCTTCAAGGATGCGGCCACCGCATGACCGGGCGTTTCCCCAATGCAGATCCTTTGCTGACAGCGCTTTCTCAATCCCCGATTTTTCACGAATTTTGAAGGCTGTTTGAAACGGACGGAGTGTATCACCACCTCCCAGGATTTTCCATGCATCATCCCATAATTTTTGAGGCATTCATGAAATCACTTCCCACACTGCTTCTGCTTGTGTGCGTCGGCATGCTTCTCTCCTCCTGCACGAAGAAGGACTACACCGCCGATCTCCGCACCTTCATCGAAAAGCACCAGGCGACCGTCGAGCCGTTGTACACGAACTACGCGAAGGCCTACTGGAACGCGACGTCGACAGGTGAAAAGCAGTACTACACGGAAATGCAGGATCTCGAGATGCAGATCCGCACCATCTATTCCAACAAGAAGGAGTTCGAGGAGCTCAAGATGATGAAGGAGGCCGGCACGGTGACCGATCCACTTCTCGCCCGCCAGCTGACGGTGCTCTACAACGCCTACCTGCCCAACCAGATCGACTCGGTGCTCATGAAGCAGATGGTGGAACTGAGCACCGCCATCCAGGAGAAGTTCAACACCTATCGAGCGAAGATCGACGGCAGGGAGGTGAGCGACAACGACATCCTGACCATCCTCAAGTCGGAGAAGAAGAGCGACGTGCGCCGCAAGGCCTGGGAGGCATCGAAGGAGGTGGGTGTCGCGATCGCCGATGATTTGAAAAAGCTGGTGAAGCTGCGCAACGAAGCCGCGGTGAAGCTCGGCTTCAAGAACTTCTACGAGATGTCCATGACCGGTGGCGAGCAGAAGGTGGAGGATGTTGTGGCGATCTTCACCAAGCTGAAGGAGAAGACCGACGCCCCGTTCCGCGAGCTCAAGGCGAAGATCGACGAGAACCTTGCCACGCGTTTCGGTGTGACCGCTGCCGAGCTCATGCCCTGGCACTACGAGGATCCCTTCTTCCAACGAGTGCCGCAGGTCAACAAGGTGGATTTCGACAAGTTCTACAAGGGCCGGGACATCAAGCAGCTCGGGCAGGATTTCTACACGGGCATCGGACTCGATGTGGCCGACATCCTGAAGAACAGCGACCTCTATGAGCGCAAGGGCAAGTACCCCCATGCCTACTGCATGGATGTGGACAAGAAGGGCGACGTGCGCGTGATGCTGAACATCACGGACAACGCGAACTGGATGGAGACCATGCTGCACGAACTCGGGCATGCCGTCTATTCCAAGAATGTGGATCCCGCACTCCCGTATTTCCTGCGTCAGGAAGCGCACACCTTCACCACCGAAGCCATCGCCCAGATGATGGAGCGCCAGGCCAAGAACCCGGAATGGATGCAGCAGATGCTCGGCATCAGTGATGCGGACAAGGCGGAGATCGCCACGGTGGTCCGGGACGATGCGCGTCTCAAGGCCCTCATCTTCTGCCGCTGGTCCATGGTGATGATGTTCTTCGAGAAGGCGATGTACGAGAATCCCGATCAGGATCTCAACAAGCTGTGGTGGGACATGGTGGAGCAGTATCAGTTCCTGAAGCGCCCCGAGGGCCGCAATCTGCCCGATTACGCCGCGAAGATCCACCTCTCGCAGAGCCCGGTGTACTACCACAACTACCTGCTCGGCGAGCTCTTCTCTTCGCAGCTCATGCACACCATCGCGAAGGACATCTTCAAGAGTGACGACGTCACTGTGTCGTTCTACAAGAAGCCGGAGGTGGGTGATTTCCTGAAGAAGGCCGTGTTCGCTCCGGGCGCATCCATGGTGTGGAACGACATGATCAAGAAGGCTACGGGAGAGTTCCTGAACCCGGACTATTACATCAACGAGTTTGTCGGGAAATGATGCGACAGTTGGACCCGACGGGGTCGATGTCACAGGAGGGCGGCGCAATGCCGCCCTCCGTCGTTTCCGGCGAAATGTTTGGAAAAGCCGCTCAACTTGCGGATTTTTCCACGAAGTCATTTCACGACACGCTCGCACCCCCAGCCTCCGAACAATGTCCACTGAAATCGCACGCCCGCTCGACGCCCTGATCCACAGAATGGACAGGGAGATTCTTCAATGCGACGACGAGCTCCGGGAGCTGCGTCAGACAAGGATGCGGGCGTTGCTGGGCTGGGTGGACCGCTGCGAGGACGCGGGCCACTGGCTGGTGGTGTCACGCATCCGGAGCCTTCCTCCAACGCTGCGCGACGACTGTCGCCGCACCATTGGTGAGTATCAGCAGCGTGAGGCGAAGCTCCTCGACGCCATCGACGAGTTCACGATCATCCGTGAGGCGGCACGACGACTGTCGCAGTCGTAGTGGAGGCCCATCCATTCGCCGCCGCCTTCGGGCGGCATTTTTTTTCGGGTTGCATGGAAACGGTCACGTAACGAATCACCCGCCCGGACTGTCTCCTCGTACAACGCTCCTCCCCTCATGTGTGTGCATGCCGCGTCGAGGTGACGACCTGATTCCGGATATCCGTGCCTCCTGCCGATGACCATTCCATCTTCACTGCCATCGTCCTGGCGCACCAGGAGCGGATACGCAATCTGTGCCACCGCTTCGTTGCTGATCGGGATGATGCCGACGACATCACCCAGGATGTGTTTGTACAGGTGTACGATGCGCTTCCACGATTTCGCGGTGACTCGGAGCTTTCGACATGGATCCACCGCATCGCCATCAACCGCTGCCTGGATCATATCCGCAGGCGCAGGCGCATGCAGCGGTTTGGCTGGATGATTCCGGGAGCAACACCGAAGGATGAACGGGCCCCTGAACCCGTGACGCCCTCCGATCCTCATCGTGACCTTGAAATGGAGGAACGGCGGCGTCTGCTCCACTGGGCGATCGATTCCCTGCCGGAAAATCAGCGGACGACCATCATCCTGAGCAGGTTCGAACAGATGAGCAGCAGGGAGATTGCGGACATCATGGGGCTCTCCCTGTCGGCCGTCGAGGCGCTGATCCATCGGGCAAAACAGTCTCTGCATGATCGTCTTTTCAGGTATTTTTCAGAACAGGATCGGAGACCGCGCAAGTTTTCGCGCGCTTCCTCGTCCAACTCTCAGAGGCATGATGATGAACACGAATGAGAACATTGAAGCGCGAATCGACAGGGTTCTCGAAACCTTCGATCAGCCAGAGCTGCTGCCTCCGGATCCATGGATGAAGGAGCGGATCATGGCGCGCATCGCCATGCGTGAGCGCTCGGTTGCGCCCGGCGCAGCCCATGTAAAACCCGCATTGCTGGCGGTTCTGGTGGTGGTGAACATGCTCATCGTCTTTCTCCACTTCCAGGGTGCATCCAATGCGCAGGCGAGCAGGCAGCATCACGAACTGATCCAGGTCCTGTCCCATGAGCTCGATCTCGATCCGGGACCGGGTTCCACCACGATCGATGAATAGGCATTGCCATGGACACCTTCAGCATGAGACGATCCCTTCTGCCTGCCACCATCATCCTCGCGGCCCTGAATGTGGTGCTGCTTGCCATCATCGGGTTCTCCAATCCCGATTGCCCACCGATCCAGGCACCCCGGGGAGGCAGCGGCGAAGAGGAAAGGCTCACGCGTCTCCTGAAGGAGGAACTGGGATTTGACCAGGCCCAGGTCGAGACGTATCTCGCATCGCGGGCACTGCATCGCGAGCAGGTGCGCGTCATCAAGGACGACATCCAGCGCATCAAACAGCAGATGTTTGACGGGGTGTTGAATGACGGGAGTGCCGCCGTTCTTTCCGATTCGCTCCTGCGATTGACGATCGACATGCAGACAACCATCGAACATCTGACCTTTGAGCATTTCCTCGCGCTCAAGAAGATCTGTCGACCGGAGCAACAGGCCAGACTCCATGTGCTGATCCACGAGCTGTTCAAGACCAGGCCGGCGGATCGTCGCGACGCCCGGGAGTCCCGCGGGAAGGACGCGCCTCCGGAAATCGATCGATCGACGATGCGCCATCCAAGGGGTGAAGACAGACAGGAGATGCGGGAGGCACAGCCGGACAGGCGGGATGTCGACCGCCGGCCTCCACCACGCGACGACCCGGACCGGCCGCGACCGCCGCGTGATGACCGGGATCGTCGCAGACCGCCCCGCGATGATCGTCATCCCCGGGATCAGCAGCCTCGCTGAAGAGGATCTTTTCCGCGCGACACAAGTTTTTCTCTGCACAAGCGTCCAATTGAAACGCGGGATGGTCCCGGTCCAATTGCACCCGGACCAGACGCGTCCGTCGGCATCACCCACAAACGGAAGATCATCCCGTGAAGGATATCCATGCATCATGTTCCACCTCGAAGGTCGCGGGCTGGCGACATGCATCTGACGTGCCTCGCTGGTCACTGCCCCTCATCATCGTCCTGCTGCTCACGGCCATCCTGCCGCTCCACCTCGCTGCGCAGGGGAATGACGGCCTCAACGAACTGTTGTGCCGCCCCGGTGCAACGTCGATGTCCCTCTCCGTCATGTTCGAGAAGGCGGTGGAGGTCTACGCCGAATACGGAACGAGCCCAGGCGCCTATGCGAGCGTGACCCCGAAACAGACAGCCGGCGCAGGGGTTCCGGTCCTCATCGTCTTTGACGCGTTGGAGCCCGATACGCGGTATTACTACCGGACCGCATGGACGCGCAGCGGCGCATCGACGTACTCGTTCGGTCCGGAGCGGCAGTTTCACACGAAGCGGTCACCGGGCTCGACGTTCAGCTTCACTCTTGAGGCGGATCCCCACCCCTACGACAAGAAGGGATCGCACCGGCTGTGGTCCATCGCCTTGCAGAACCAGTTGCGCGACTCCCCGGATTTCCTGATCGATCTCGGAGACACCTTCGGCGACGATCACAATCCCACCACCATCACCGAGGCGGAAATCCGCCAGCTTCACCTGGACTGCCGGCCGTTCTTCGGACTGGCCTGCCATTCCGTTCCCTTCCTGTTCTGCATGGGAAACCACGAGGGCGAGAGCGGTTATTACCTGTTGCAGTCCGTCCCGGACAATCTCGCGATCTGGGGCACACGGTGGAGAAAGTACTACTTCCCCAATCCGGTGCCCGACAGATTCACCACCGGCAACACCGCAATCGAGCCGTTCGGTGTCGGCGCCCCCGAAAACTACTATGCCATGGAGTGGGGGGATGCATTGATCATCGTGCTCGATGCCTACCGCTACTACACAACCTCGGCGAAGCCGCGCAAATGGGACTGGACGATCGGCCGCGAGCAGTACGAATGGTTCAAGCGGACGCTGGAGACGTCGAAGGCGAAATTCACATTTGTCATCAACCACCACACGCTGGGCGAGGCGCGCGGCGGCGCGACGACCGCCATGCTCTATGAATGGGGCGGCACGGAGGGCGACGGCAAGCCATCGACCTTCGCGACCAACAGGCCGGGATGGGAGATGCCGATCCATCAGCTCATGGTGAAGCACGGCGTGTCGATCTACTTCCAGGGCCACGACCACCTGTACGCCCGTGAAGTCGTGGACGGGATCGTCTACCAGGAGATTCCGATGCCATCGGATTCGACCCAAGTCATCGGCACCCTCGACAACGGGGATGCGTACACCGATCTGAAGATCGATGCATCCGGGCATCTGCGTGTGACGGTGGCTCCCGGCGGGGCGACGGTGGACTACGTCCGCGCGTGGCTGCCCGAGCATGAGACGGGCGGTCATCGCAACGGTGAGGTGGCGCATTCCTACACCGTGCAGCCTCGTGTCACGGGAGTGGAGGAGCACGGGCTGCCGGTCTCCCTGGAGCTTGTCCAGAACCACCCCAATCCCTTCACCGCGGTGACGCGCATGGCGTGGTCGCTGCCGGCAGGCGGCCCGGCCGTTGTGCGCGTACTCGACATGCTCGGTCGTGAGGTGACGACGCTCGCGGATGGCTTTGCCGGCGCAGGTTCGCACAGCACGGTGTTCAATGCAGGAACGCTGCCCCCGGGCATGTACATCTGTCAGCTGCTGTTCCGCGGCCAGTCGGTGACGCGGACCATGCAGCTCATGCGATAGGAGGCCGCGATGAAGCACTCCGTCCTTCGATTGATTCCCGTTGTCCTCCTTGCCGTCGTGTTGACCATCCCGGCGTGGTGTCTCGCACAGCCGTTCCATGCAGTTTCCCGCCTTGTGCAGGATTCTGTCACCTTCACCGGACGCGAACTGCTGACCTGCCCGACGGCGACGACGGTGACGGTCACGATGTGTGCCGACCGGGAGCTCGAGGTGTACGTGGAACACGGCACGCGCTCCGGGTCCCATGCCGTTCAGACCGTTCCCGCACTCCATCCTGCATCGGTGCCGTTCTCCATCGTGGTCGAAGGATTGAGCGCGAACACGGAGTATGTGTACCGTGTCCGGTATCGCACACCCGGTGCGCCATCGTTCGCGGCACGCCCGGAGTACCGTTTCCATACGGCGCGTCCCCGGGGTTCGCGCTACACCTTCGGGATCGAGGCCGATCCGCATCTTGATGCAGCCACGCTTCCGGCGATGTATCGCAGGACGCTGGCCAACATCCTGCATGACAGCCCGGACTTCCTCATCGACATGGGGGACACCTTCATGACGGAGAAGATGGCCGGTGTCACCAGGGATTCGGTGTTGAAGCGGGCGATGCTTCTGCGGACCTGCTTTGACAGCACCTGCCACTCCGTGCCGCTCTTTCTGGTGCAGGGGAATCATGACGGCGAGCTGGGCTGGCTCGTCAAGGGCACGGCGGACGAGCTTCCCGTATGGGCAACGCTCACCCGCAAGGCATGGTATCCGATGCCGGAGCCGGGCGCCTTCTACTCCGGCGACACGACCGTGACCAGATACGTCGGGCGGCGCCAGGCATATTATTCCTGGGAATGGGGGAGCGCGCTGTTCATCGTGCTCGATCCGTACTGGAACACCGTCAGGAAGCCCGGGGCGAGCAAGGACATCTGGGATTTCACGCTCGGGCGCACCCAGTACGAGTGGCTGAAGCGTACGCTCGAAACGAGCACGGCCACGCTGAAGTTCGTGTTCTGCCATCAGGTGCTTGGCGGCGTTGACACGGAGGGACGCGGAGGCATCGAGGCGGCGCCGTACCACGAGATGGGCGGTCTCAATGCCGACGGCTCGCAGGGCTTCGCCGCGCGCCGTCCGGGCTGGGCAAAGCCCATCCATGCGTTGCTTGTCGACAACCATGTGCAGGTTTTCTTCCACGGGCACGACCATGTCTATGTGAAGCAGGATCTCGACGGCGTGGTCTATCATCTGCTGCCGCAGCCGGGGTACTACAACTACAACAATCCGGAGCGCACGTATTCGACCACGTCGCAGGCCACGAACTCCAGCTACACCCATGGCACCGTTGTATCGAGTCCCGGCTATGTCCGTGTGACGGTGATGGACACGACGGCCACCGTGGAATATGTCCGCACCTATCTGCCCGAGCACGAGAACGCCCAGCGTCGCAACGGCGACATCGGGCATCAGTACACGGTGAGTACATCGGGCGTCACAACGAGTGCGTCGACGCCGGCTGCGGTGCCGGCAGCCGCGACGCTCCATCAGAACCATCCCAATCCATTCAGCGCTGTAACGACGATCCGGGCGGATCTGGCCTCGGCGGGGCATGTCCGGCTCGAGGTGATCGACATCCTCGGCCGCACCATGACCGTGCTTCAGGACGGGGTCATGTCCCCGGGCGGGCACATCTGGTCCTTCAACGGAGCAGGCCATCCTCCCGGGGTGTACCTGTGCCGGTTGACGGTCGACGGCGCACCGCAGGTGCAGCGCATGATCCTGCAACACCCTTCGAGGACACGATGAACACCACGCACCTCCCCGCACCATGGTTCCGGCATCTGATCACCGGAGCGATGATCCCGGTGCTGCTCATGCTTCCCGCCTGGACAATGCCCGGACAACACCGGGAAGCCGCAACAACGGCAGCCACCGTGATGAAGGTGCCGGACACCGGGCAGACAACGGATTACACCGCGACGCCCGGCGAGGATTCGGACTACCTCATCAATGCGCCGACGTACACCGTGCATGCCGACGGCACCGTGACGGACAACATCACCGGTCTGATGTGGCAACGGATCGATGGCGGGGAGATGACGCGCCGCGCCGCCGCGACGTACTGTGACACGCTGACGCTGGGAGGGTATGGCGACTGGCGCCTGCCGAAGGCGGGCGAGGTGTTCGTGCTGCTGAATCATGACAAGGTGAATCCCGCGCTTGACGTCGCCGCGTTCACGAAGACGACGGCGGAGTACTGGTGGGCGGAGGAGGGCCGCGCGGATGACGGCACGCGCGTGTGGGCGGCCAATGCCGGCGGCGGCATCGGCGCGCATGCCGTGTCCGAGACCATCAGCGCGGGGGGGACGCGTCGCTTCCATGTCCGCGCTGTGCGGGTGCCATCGACGCAGGCGGCCGTGCCAACGCGGTTGGTGCGTCAAGCCGACGGGACGGTGCACGACATGGCCACCGGCCTGATGTGGCAGCAGGTGGAGCCATCCGCGACCATGCCCTGGGATGCGGCCCTTCGGTATGGTGACACGCTGTCGCTTGGTGGATACCGCGATTGGCGGCTGCCGAACATCAAGGAGCTGCAGTCCATCAACGATCCGGGACTTGTGCGCCCGTCGCTCGACACGGCCGTGTTCCCGAACGCCGCATCGGCCAGGCACTGGTCCTCCACCACGCAGTGCAATTCCACCGGGCGGGCATGGTATCTGGACACGGAGTTCGGCATCGTGACCTACAGTGACAAGACGACGGCGATGCATGTGCTGTGCGTCCGCGGCCCGGTGGCAACCGACAGTCTGGCGATCAGGGAGGTGGCGATTCCGGGCGGAGAGTTCGCCATGGGCGACCATCACGGGTTTGTGGATCCGAGCCATCCGAGCGACGAGTTGCCGGTGCACACCGTGCGTGTCAGCTCCTTCGTGATGGCCGCGACCGAGATGACCAACCGCATGGCGGCCGATCTGTGGAACAGCGCTGCTGCTGCGGGACTCATCGAGGTGCGCGGCGGATGCGTGTATCTGCGCGGAGGAACGGACACGCTTGCATACCTCAACACCCATGCGTCCTATTCCAGCATCGGACATGACGGGACGCGATTCTCGGTGGTCGATTTCCGCGCCGATCATCCGGTGGTGGGCATCATGTGGAAGGGTGCGGCCCTGCTGTGCAACATGGCGAGCCGTGCCACGGGGCTGCAGGAATGCTACGCGACATCCACATGGAGCTGCAGTTTCACCGCGACGGGCTACCGCCTACCGACGGAGGCGGAGTGGGAGTATGCCGGACGCGGCGGACGCACGGCACCCTATCAGATCTACCCCACGGGGGACGTGATCAACAGGAGCGCGGTCAATCTTCCGCAATCCGGCGATCCCTATGAGACCGGGCCCGTGCCGAACACCACGCCGGCCGGCTTTTATGACGGGACGCTGAAGCAGAAGTCCGTCTACAACTGGCCCGGCGCGATGACGACCTATCAGACCGCCAGTGGTGCGAACGACTTCGGACTGTATGACATGCAGGGCAACGTGTGGGAGTATGTCAACGACTGGTACGGGCAGAAGTACTACGAAGGCAGTCCCGTGGATGATCCCACCGGCCCGACCAGCGGGTTCATCATGCCCGACGGCAGACCGTACCGCGGCATGCGCGGCGGCAACTGGTACAACGGTCTGACCACGAACGGCGTCAACGACGGGCACTCGCGTGTGGCCAACCGGAACCCGTCGTACTACCGTGGACCGCAGGATCCCAACCATCCGTACTACCACATCGGCTTTCGTATGGTTCGGCGGTCGTCGACACCCACGGGGGTGGACGAGACCGAAAGGACGGCACCCGGAACGTTCCGTCTGCATCCGAATCATCCGAATCCGTTTTCCACGGTGACCAGCATTGTCTACGACGTCCCCGCCGCGTCTCCGGTGCGGGTGACGATCATCAACACGCTCGGACAGACGGTCGCAACGCTTGTGGACGGGCTGGCGCAGGCCGGAATCCATGCGGTGCGGTTCGACGCGCACGGTCTGGTCAGCGGTGTGTATTACTGCCGTTATGAGACTGCGGGCCACATCGAGGCCCGTCCCCTGCTGCTCGCACGATAGTGCGGGACGGCACAATCCAGCCATCGAGGAACAGCCATGATCTTCCCCACGCGAACATTCATCATCACGATTGTCGGTCTGATGCTGTCGGCCCACGCCGTCCAGTCGCAGACGCGCACACTTGGTCTCATCGCACACGACGCATCGAAGGCGTGGAACGGGTACACGCTGTTCGCGCCGAAGCACTATTCGTCAACCTACCTGATTGACAATGAGGGCAGGCTGATCCATGAATGGACCGGCTCCAGATACGAACCTGGACAATCGGTGTATCTGCTCCCCAGCGGCAACCTGTTGCGCACCTGCATGACCAAGGGGCCGTTGAGCACCGGCGGTGGCGAAGGAGGGCGGCTGGAGGAATATGACTGGAACAGCAATCTCGTGTGGGAGTATGATTACTCCACTGCCGCCTACATGCAGCACCATGATGTGCGGCCGCTTCCCAACGGCAACATCCTGCTTCTTGCCGTCGAGAAGAAGACGCTCGCCGAATGTCTGGCCGCAGGCTTCGATCCGACGAAATTCCAGGCGGATGTCACGAGGGCGGGCTACCTCGTCCCCGAGTATGTGGTGGAGATCATGCCGGTCAGGCCGAAGGGCGCAACGGTGGTCTGGGAGTGGCACGTGTGGGACCACCTCATTCAGGACAATGATGCGACCAAGGCGAATTACGGTGTCGTTTCCGAGCATCCCGAACTCATCGATGTGGACGGTGACGGCAAGAACATCCCGAGCTTCTGGAACCATGCCAATGCCGTGAACTACAATGCCAGGCTGGATCAGGTCATGATCAGCTGCCGGAACAACAGCGAGGCGTGGGTGATCGATCACAGCACCACCACTGCGGAGGCCACGGGACACAAAGGCGGGAAGCGGGGCAGGGGTGGTGATCTCCTGTACCGCTGGGGCAACCCGACCTGCTACAAGCTGGGCACCACCAGGGACCAGCTGCTCTATCAGCAGCATGACACCCAGTGGATCGAGGAGGGGTGTCCCGGAGCAGGCAACATGATCTGCTTCAACAACGGCCTCGGGCGCAATTACAGCACGGCGGATGAATGGACTCCGCCGGTTGACGCCGATGGCAACTACACGCGTGTCGCGGGCAAGCCATTCGGCCCGACGGCATTGACGTGGACCTTCAAGGCCTCTCCGCCGTCATCCATGTTTGCCGAGGCGATCTCCGGAGTGCAGCGCCTGCCCAACGGCAACACGCTGATCGACGACGGTGTGCACGGGACCTTCCTCGAAGTGACCACGACGGGCGAGGTGGTGTGGAAGTACATCTGTCCCGTTGAAACGACCGGCCCCCTGCACCAGGGCGACACGACATCCAACGATCCGGCGAGGGCCGGAGAAAAGATGAACGCCGTGTTTCGCGTCACGCGATATCCATTGGATTATGCGGGTCTTGCCGGCAGGGATCTCACTCCCGGAGCCCCCGTTGAGCTGTATCTGACCGGGGTCGACGACGGGCCGACCGTGGCGGAGGGTCTGTCGTTGCAGCAGAACCATCCGAATCCATTCAACCCGGGCACCCGGGTCACGTTCACCATGTCGTCCGCCAGGTCGGTGCGTCTGACAGTGGAGGACGGTCTCGGCCGCATCGTGGCCGTGCTTGCGGACGGCATGCACACAGCGGGTGAACACACGGTGTCGTGGAATGCCCAGGGTCTGCCGTCGGGCATGTACACGATCAGGCTGGGCTCCGGCACCCTGGTGTGCACACGCCGGGCCGTCGTGCTGAAGTAGCATCGGACAAGGGCCGGCGTGCCTCATCACGCAGGCATGTGGCCGCAGTCGACGAGATCATGCCGTGCCGCCCAGCCCGGCACGAACGACCGACCAGGAGGCCGCTGAACGAGGAACCGACGGACTTGTTGAACCATCCCTGATCACTGCCAACCGGAAGGAAGGACATCATGAAACCATGCACATCACTCACCCTGTTGCTGCTCATCATCGGCATCTCCGTGTCCTTTGCCCAGGGGACGAATCCTGTGGACGGGACGGCAGGTTTGTTCCAGGAGACCGAGCTGCGCTTCTGGGACAGCACCAGAACGTGGAACGGCTACACGCTCTTTGCGGCGAAGGGGACCCACCTCATCGACATGGAGGGGTACGTCATCAAGAAATGGGACGGCGGCACCAATCCGCGCTTCCTGGACAACGGCAACATCCTTGACGCCAGCAAACCCGATCCCAGCGGATTCAACGGCTTCGTCGAATATGACTGGAACGGCACCACGGTGTGGACGTATACGGAATCCCGGACCAACTACGCCCCGCATCACGACTGGGTTCGGATCTTCAACAAGAAGCTGGGTGCCTGGACCACGCTGTACATCGCGAACAAGACCGTGACGCAGGAGCAGGCGATTGCCGCGGGGTGCAACCCGGCCAACGGCCCGTACAACGGGGCCCAAGTGGATGCCATTGTCGAAGTGGACATGAACAAGAACATCGTCTGGGAATGGTGGTTCTTCGACCACGCCATCCAGGACTTCGATGCATCGAAGGCCAACCATGTCGGCACGGGCAGGACCATCAAGGATCATCCCGGAAGGATCAACATCAACATGACCGGCAAGCCGCTCCGCAAGGACTGGCTGCACTGCAACTCGATCGATTACAACGACTCGCTTGACCAGATCGTGATCAACAGCGTGCACGGCGAATTCTACGTGATCGATCACGGCAACACGTTCATCGCCAACGATGCCGCAGGGAGCATCGCCCTGGCCGCCTCGAGCGCCGGGGATTTCCTGTACCGCTTCGGTGATCCGGCACGGTATGGACAGGGTGATCCGCCGTCCATCCTCACCGACCCGTTGCAATCCACTCCCGGGCACAAGCAGATCGGCGGGTCGCACGACGTGCACTGGATAAGGCCGGGGCTTCCCGGCGCCGGCCACTTCCTGATCTTCAACAACGGCGAATACATGTACGAGCACGCCTCGCAGTCCTATGTCGTCGAGGTCGATCCGTATCGTGACTCCAATGGCGTGAGCACCGGGAAATACGTGAACCCGCCAGACGCCGGATACCACCAGCTGAAATCGACGAACAAGGATTCTTTCAAGCAGACGCGTCTGGTATCGAACCAGACCGTGTGGATGTACAACTCCAGGAACAGCGTGAACTTCTTCAGCACGATCGGGTCAGGTGCCCAACGCCTGCCCAACGGCAACACGCTGATCTGCTCCGACACGGATGGCGATCTGTTCGAGATCACCCATGCCGACACCGTCGTCAACACGAAGATCGTGTGGAACTACATCAACCCGGTCACCGCAGACGGTATCAAGCGGGTGATCGTCGATCCATGGCCGATGTACAACTCGGTGTTCCGCGCCTATCGGTACACGACGGATCATCCCGCCCTCAAAGGCCGGACGCTCCAACGCGGACAGACGATCACAGGCAGGATGCCGGACTACCTCGCTCCGGAGGATATTCTCGCATCGACGGATGCGCGCCTCACCGGTGTTCCGCAGCAGCCGGTCCTGCATCAGAACCATCCCAATCCGTTCAATCCGACGACGACCATCAGCTTCGAGCTGCCCGGCATCACGCACGCACGGATCGACATCGTGTCGACGCTCGGCCGGATTGTGGCCACCCCGGTGGACGGGTGGCTTGGTGCCGGGGAACACCATGTGGAATTCGATGCCGCGAGCCTGCCGTCCGGCGTCCACCTGTTCCGCCTTGTCGCCGGCGGGACCACCATCACCCGCAGCATGGTGGTGCAGAAATGATGTCTGTGCGTTGGACTGCACGGCCACTGCCGTGCAAGTTGTGAAGTAACCCGCATCCGCCTCATGACACCAGTGCCCACCGCCGCACATGGTGGCGCGATCACCTCGGTCCGTGCTCTCCGTGGCATGACACACGCCGTTGGAGTCGTCGTCCTCACCGGTCCCTGGTGGCGTGCCTCGTCGCGGGATGCGGAATGTCGGTGGTGAACGTCCCCGCATGCGACTCGATGGCTGTCTGGACATCCTTCGCGACGGCGCTCAGGAAATCGTATCCGGTGGAGGCCTCGATGCGATCCACCGTGGTCTGGTAGGTGTCCCAGGTGTCGCTGCGCACGCCGGCGATGTTGGGGATCATCGCGGCGTAGACCGGTGTCGACGTGGTCACGTCGCGCAGACCCTGTCCGCGTTCCAGCACCACCACAATTTTCCAGCAGGAATCCGGGATGGCCACCACGTTGCCCACCGTGCGGCCGGTGTGGAACACGCCACCGGCGATGATGAACAATTCATGGTTGTGTTTCTGGCAGAGGTCCTGACACCAGTACTCGAGGTTCAGCCACACGCCCTGATTCATGTCCGGGGCCTGTGGCAGGATGTTCGAAAGATAGAAGGTGGAGACGTTGTCGGTGCCGCTGCGTGTGCGTTCCTCGCTGCGGACAAGGTGCCCGCGGTCGTAGCCGGAGTTCGTGTAGTCGCCGGTCCTGGGGTGGTACCACTGGGCCGGCAGGTCGGGGTCGGGGAGGAAGGAGCCGGAACGCTCCGCATCACCGTACCACGCGGCATTGAGATTCCAGCTCACCCAGTTGGCGGCGTTGCGTATGCCGCTGTACGAAAGCTGGTACTGTGTGCGTCTGATGATGAAGTCGTCGTCGGCGTTGCCATCGATCGGAACGCCAAGCGCCACATGGATGGAGAGCGAGTCGGTCACCGGTGTCGTCGGTGTGTCGGGGGATGTCGGGCTGGTGGAATCCGGGGATCCGCAGCCGAGGATGACCACCGCCAGCATGACGGGGAAGTGAGTGAGCTTCATGGGGAATCGTCCTGCGAGGTGCGAGGGGGGAAGCCTGTGACGCGATCAGCCGCCGTTTGCGGCGGGAAACCGATGCATCGAAGCACCTGATGCGTCCGTGCCGCTTCGAGGGAGATGCCGCGGGGCGTGCGAGGGGTGATCAGGCGGGCGCGTCCAATATCATCATGGTGGATGCGAATTCCAAGGTTCCAGCCTGGATGGTCCCAGACACCGCGCCCCGGCGGGCGAGGCCGGGGCGCAGAGGGTGATGTCCAACGATCCGGGGCCGGGCCCCCGGATGGTGCATGTCACTGCCCGTCGGTGGCGCGCCGCTCCGTGCGGATCGTCCTCCCACCGGGTTCATGATGCTCGATGAGCACGGGACCGATGCCCCGGGCGTACCAGGCGACCACATGAAGCGCATCACTGTCCGGCTCTCCGGCCGCGTTCTCCACGGCATAGCGCACCACAAGGATGTCGGACCAGGACTGGCGGCGATCGGACGACACGAGCGTCTCCAACACAAGCTGCACACGTGCGGTGATGATGCGCGACACGCTGGTGTTCGTCCCCGTCCCGGTGACAAGGTCGCCACAGCTCCAGGTGCTGCCGAGGCGCATGTGCGGGACCAGCAGACGCAGCTCGGATGGTGTGTCGATGGTCCCGGCTCCGGGCAGGGGGATCTCCGTCCAGTTGCCCGTGCCGCGTGCGGCATGGAACAACACGTGCTCACCCGCACAGACGAGCGTGCCGGTCTGCGTCTCCACCATCGAATGGAGGGCTGTGCCCTTGAGGCTGATGACGGGGTCGTTCTGCACCGGAAGCTCCGTCACGCCGCCATCGGTGGCGATGGCGATGTGACCGTCGTTTGGGGACAGCCAGACATCGCGGACCATGGTGGTGAAGGACTTCAGTGGTGTCCATGTTTTGCCGAGCGAGGTCCAGAGTGTCGAGTTCGCGGTGACGGCGAGGAGGCTGTAGGATGCGTTGGGTATGGTCGAAAGCTGGGTCACCGCCAGGGATTGAAACCCGTTCATCATGGTGAGGCTGGGTGGAGTGCCGGGAATGACCTCGATCATTGCGACCTCACCCTGGCTGCCTCCCACCCAGAGCATCGAATACCCGCGCCCCAGGGGATTGAAGGTCAGGCAGGTCACTGGTGAGCCGAGCGCGACTGTTCTCCACGTCGTGTCGTCCGTGGTCCAGAGGAAGATCATGCCGTCAGCGGTGCAGGCGAGGGCACCTTGGCCATCGATCACCACATCCGTTGGATGCTGGAGCGGGAGCTGGATGGACCTCCAGGAACGTCCGTTGTCGAGCGTCATGATCACCCGGCCGTTCGAGTCGAAGGCGCAGGCGGCGTAGGATCCGGTGCTGTCGGGGCGGATGCTGTGGAGACCGATGATGCCCGGCATGGCCGGCGCGGTGGTCGCGGACCAGGTTCCGGAAGGCAGCTCACATTTCATGACGCCCGCACCCTTCACAGCGGCGAGCACCGACGCCCCGGCCCAGCCCGCCAGATCCAGAAGTGTGCTCTGCGCAGCAGGTGTCCGCCGGATGAGGCGCATGGCGGAGGGAAGTCGGAAGAGTGTGGCTGCGGTGAGGCCGGTGGCACGCAGGGTGTCTCCTGCCGCGGAGATGGTCATGGTGTCGGCTGTCGGTGCAGTCCCCACGTGATGGACCAGCGCACTCACCGATGGGCCGGGAAGGATGTCGATGCGAAGCAGCGTACTGTCACCACCGGTGGTGACGAAGTAGCCCGCACTGTCGTTGCGTGCCGGCCAGGCGTAGTCTCCGGGTTGGAGCACGCGCCCCGAGCCATCGGGGGCCGCGGGGTCGGCGCAGGCTGCAAGGAGGCCGGGGAGGATGGCGAGGAGGAGCAGGCGCCGCATGGTGCTCACCACAGGAAGTATCCGATGCCGAAACGGACGTCGACGCCGGAAGTGTACGTGCGGGTTGTGGGAAGCGTGCCGATGATGCCCACAGGCACGCCCTTCTCGCCTGGAAGTGGTGCAGGGGCTGTGCTGCGGGCCCAGCCACCCTGGTACTGTGCCAGGAGAAGGAGACGGATGTTCGATGACAGATGGCGGCCGAGCGTTGCACCCACGGAGAACAGCGGTGTTGATGCCTCACCGAATGCCCAGCCGCCCGAGACGAAGGCCTGGGCGAAGGTGAGGGAGCCGGGGGTGAGCAGCCAGGATGCGCGGAGCCGGATGAAGGTGGCGGTGTTGTCCGCATGGCCCGCGGTTTCGGTGAGGACGGGGATGCCTTCGGATGTGGTGATGACGCCCGTGTACACTGCCTGGCGGAGACGGAGGGCGGACTGCCCGCCTTCGATACCGAGCTCGATGCGGTCCGTGAGCGGATAATGGATGCCGACGAGGAATGAGCCGTGGAGCTGGTCCGCCGCGGCGCCGGTGCGCATGGGGGCGACGGCACCCGCCGTGGCGACGATGAGGAGGGGCGGCAGGAGGCGCGGACCCGGCATCGGAGGGACGTGGTCGCGCCATGCGGCGTCGTGTGCGGCCTCTGTGGTGAACGGGACAAGAGGGGCGACGACGAAGCCATCAGCGCTGAGCACGAAGAGGGTCGGGGCATTGTTCCAGAGCACCGGGCTGATTTCCGCCTGTGTCGACTGGGGTGGCGTGCTTCGGTCGGGTGGCGTTGCGGGTGGGACGTGGTCCGACACCGCAGGGGCGGCCGCGTCGGAGCGATGCAGCGCATGGCCGGCGTCGTGAGCAGCGCTGCGCCGGATGCCGGCGTCGGAGGTGGCGGATGGAGCAGTGTCGGGGATCCGCTGCAGCGCAGGCACTGCCGCGTGGTCCGGTGCCGTCGTGGATGCCGGCGCGGCGGGCGTGGCGGCTGCGCTGTTTGTGGATGGCGTTGCGGAGATGGCGGCCTCGGGAGCGGGGTCAACCAGTGTGGACGGCAGTGAGATCCAGAGAAGGACGAGGACAAGGATGGAGGCGAGGCCGTACCAGGCCAGGTGGTGAAGGCGTCGGGTGGCTGCGGTGGTGAGGGTGGCGCCGATCGGGGCGTCGGGGCTCTGCAGGCGGGGCTCCATGGTGGCGAGCACGGGGATGCGCCCGGCCAGGCGACGCTCGATGGTGAGGGGGACGCCCAGTTCCTGCCGGTGGGCCGCGACCAGCGCCTGCACACGCGTGTGCTCGTCGAAGACGGCACGCTTTTCCGCATCATCGGCGATCTCGCGCTGGAGGGCGTCCGATGCATCCGCATCGAGCACCCCGTCGAGATGCGCCATCACGCGCAATTCAAAATCATCGTGGTTGGTCATCGTGGGTGCCTTTGATCTTCATGGGTGTCGAGATGCGGTCGAAGCAGCGCGCGCAGGCGCTGGCGGGCCCGCCAGATCCGCTGGCGGACGATTCCGACGTTGGTGCCGGTGCAGGCGGCGATGTCATCGTAGCTCATTCCATCCACTTCACGCAGCACCACGGCCTCACGCTGCTCCTCCGTCAGGCAGTCGATGGCCGCGGCGATGGAGCGCTGCACATCGCTCTGCTCCGCGAGCCAGGAGGGATCGTGCTGGGGGCCGGTTTCCGCCAGCTCCGTGCACGCGTCGATGGGCAGCGTCGGTGTGCCGCGCATCGCATTGAGGCAGGTGTTGCGTGTCATGATCATGATCCAGGCCCGGGCGCTGCCGCTGCCGTTGAAGCGGGCCTTCTGTTCATAGATGCGGATGAAAACCTCCTGGAAGGCGTCTCCGGCCCGGTCTGCATCGCCACGGAACATGCCCAGGGCGCAGCGGTACACCGGTGCGCGGAGGCGGCGGTAGTATGCGGCAAAGGCCGCGTCGTCACCAGCATAGAACGCCTGGAGCAGCCCCTCATCGGACGCCGCTTCGGCGGCGGTGGTGCAGGTCTGGATGTTTCCATGGACGATCGGTTCGGTCATGATGGCCGTGCTGCCGGAGGTCTGACGATATGACGGGGAGGGGGGATTCACTGGGTGGTCTGGGAGGTTCGGGAAGCGGAAATTCCGGGGGGCGGGTCGCCGCACCCCCGGAATCCGGCGCTGCAAGGCGCAATGGTGATCAGCGCATGAGGAGGAGCGTCTTCACAGACGTCTGTCGGACGCCGTCGGGGCCGATGCCGGTGATCCGGACCATGTAGGTGCCCGGTGCGGCGCGGTGGCCGTCGGTTGTCGTGCCATCCCAGTTCCACTGGGCGATGTTGTGTCGCACAGCGACGAGGCGGCCCATGATGTCATGGATCTCAATCTGCGCATCCCGCATCTCCGACGTGGCAATGTGGACACGCCCGGTGGAAGGATTCGGTGCGAGGCTGAATTCCCATCCGGGGAGCGAGGGTCTGTCGATGCCGGTGGTCGCCTGGGCGTGCCCCCGGAAGTGGATGGCGGATGCAATATGCGAATATGACGACTGAAAGAGGAGCTCATCCTCCCAGATGCCGGCATCATTGCTCATGAACGTGATGCCGAGCGGGAAGCCTGCACCAGGTTCCACGGTCAGCGGGAAGAGGCCGGCGGGCAGACCCAGGATCTCGAAATGCGTGCCGGTGGCGAGCGAGACATTCTCGATGGTGACAGGAATGCCGAGGTTGTTGACGAAGGTCACCTCCTCGGTGGTCGTTGATCCGGCACTCTCGATGGTGATCCATTGGTTCTGCCTGGCGGGGGAGAAGAGGGCGTGCGGTGCGCCACCCGTGGCGACACCACCTGCAGGCATGCCCTCGATCGTGAAGTGCAGCGTGGTGCATGCAGGGTCGGGTGACGACACGTTCACGACGAGCGTGGCGGTGTCGGGCACACCCTCCATGCTCCACGGTGCACGCGGCTCGTAGATCAGCGAGGTCAGTTCGAAGGTCGTCGGACCCAGCGGGCCGGCGGGGGCGAGCACGAATGGCGCCTGCGAAAAGATCCCGAACGGACAACCGGCGGTCGTGTCGGCCAGCGTGATGGACGTGATCATGAGTGTCGAGTTTGAAATGTTGGCCATCTCCACCGCGAAGCGCATCATGCCGCCGATGCGTGTGGTGGGTTGAACGGCATACCAGGCCATGAGGCAGGGGGACGATTCCAGCGACGGGATTCCATGGTTCGAACGGCCGATGAGCGCCACGGTGAGGGAGCCCGAAGGCTGCTGCCCGAGCGAGTCGACGTAGTCGATGGTGAGCACGTCGTAGAGCCGGACCTGCGTCGCTCCCGGGGTGAGGCAGACCTGGATGGTGCAGCTCCCATTGGCCGGGACGATGCGTGGTGAGGCGTCGGGCAGTGTGAACTGCGGGGCGATGCCGCTCAGGGCGAGTCCGGTGATGGCCACATCCCGCGGAGCATGGTTCGCGACAGTCACATCCAGGCAGCGTGTCGCACCGGTGTCCACCATGTCGAAGTCGAGCGTGGGTTTCACATCGAGTGCGCGGGTGATGATGATGGAATCCTGCACGATCACAAGGGCGACCAGCAGATCCTCCGTGCCGCTGGAGAAGCGCAGGAGGCCGGATGCGCCATCCGCAGGCACACCCTGGCAGGAGATGACCACGGGGTGCACCTGACCGGGATCGATGTCGAAGAGGGTGTCGGTGATGGTGAAGGGCCAGCTGCGGCCGGTGAGGGACGCATGCAGGGTGAGGCGTGTGGTTCCGATGTTGTGCACCTGCGCCGCGGTCTGCCCATTGCCCTGCTCGTTCGTATGGATGAGCAGTGTGCCGCCGATGGCATTGTCGACCGTGAAGGATGAGGCGGTGAAGGGATCACGGACCACATCACCGGTGATGATCACGGTGTCGGTGGTGGCACCATCGGACACGAACAGCATGGTGGTGTAGGTACCGGGGTCGGCGGCAAGGAGCCGGATGGAGATCTTGTCGAAACCGCCACTGGGCAGCACGCTGGGCGAGGGGGTGACCAGCGAGAACACGGCGTCCCCCGAGAGCGCGTAGGTCATCTGCAGGTTGGTGCTGCCGGGGTTCCAGATCGTGATGCCTTCCTCTGAGGATGTGCCCGTGATGCCATGCATGGTGAACTGTGAGTCGCCCAGGAGGTAGGCCGTCCGGAGTTCCATCACATCGAACACGATGGACGCAGAGTCCTCCTCCACACCATCGGTGGCATGGAAGATCATGGAATAGACACCACCCGTGGGGAACCAGGTCCAGAGATCCACCGTCTCATATGAGGCGGGAGGGATGGTGCGTTGGATGGACTGGCTGTTTGAGGCTGTGTCGAGGAAGAAGCTCGTGGGTCCGAGGACGGTGAGCGTGAGCGTGACCGGTGTGGTGTCGGTGTTGGCGAGGAGAACGGGGAAGCTCTCGAGATGGCGGGCGATGGCGTACATCGAGAGCAGCGAATCGAGACCGCGTGTCTGGATCCAGCGATGCGTCGGGCTCTGTGCGGCGATGCGCACATGCGGAGCCTGCCGGGAGGAGTGCGTCGCCCCCATCGTCGGCTGCGCGGCGGGTTGGGCGCCCGCGGCAGCCGAAGCGATGAGGAACAGCATGAGAAGTCGTGTCGTGGCGTGTTTCATGGGTGTGTCTTGGGATGGTGATCGTGTCGTTTCGGTTCTCGAGAAACCATTCTGCATGCAGACACACGCCGGTGCGGGAAAATCACGGGGGCGAGCGAGAAAATCCGATCGCATCCATCAAAAAAAACCGCCACAGCGTGGCGGTTGTCGTTGCGCGCCCTCAGGGACTCGAACCCCGAACCTTCTGATCCGTAGTCAGATGCTCT